>NZ_JARVSE010000011.1:0-214364 GCF_030209315.1 Pseudarthrobacter sp. efr-133-R2A-89
TTTAACAGGGCGGACGTCAGCAGACCGATCGGGCCGGCGCCCCCAACGAGGGCAACTTGTCCGGTTTTAGCCCCGGATCGCTCTACGGCGTGGTATCCCACGGATAGCGGTTCGATCAGAGCGGCGTGGTGAAGGGGGACAGAGTCGGGGATGGGGTGCACCCAGCGGCGTGGAACTGCGATTTTCTCTGCGAGCCCGCCGCCTCCGCCGCTTAGGCCAATTACACCTAAGCCTTCTGAAAGGTGATAATCGGTGCTGTCAGGTCCGGTGTTGACGTCGTCGCGTGCGATATATGGTTCCACCGCGACTCGCTGGCCTGGGGCAATATCGTCTACACCCTGCCCCACTGCGTATACGATTCCCGCGAACTCGTGGCCCAAGGTAACAGGCAAAGAGTCTCCGGACGCAGGGTGGCGCTCACCGGGCTGGGGACAAAAAATGGGTCCCTCAAGGTACTCGTGAAGGTCAGTGCCGCAAATGCCGCACCATGCGACATCAATACCTACGGTTCCTGGCGCCACGTCCGGCTCAGGAACATTGTCGATCTGGATATTCCCGCGGCCGTAATAGCGTGCTGCTCTCATTTATTTTCCTCGTTATTGTCCTGCGCATACGGCGCTAGAAGATAGGGGACTATTCTGGGTTCGGTTGTCTGCCGCGCACTCCGCTTTCCGGCCGGCGCAGCAGGTACCGAACATCAAAGGGCCGAATAGTGGGATTCGTTGAACGGAATTGGCGAATGTGATTGTATCGGAACTGGAATTACGGATGGCTAAAAATCACAATTAAGGTTCTCCAGGAGCCTGACATTAAACGGCTTGGAAGTCCTTGGTTTTCGAACAAATGGCCCAACCTTTCTCAGCTGCTTGCCACCATTGCCGGCGATGCTAGCTGGCACGCCTTCAGTATCTGGAGCTGTCAGGCAGATGTGGACGATACTCACGCGCCCGAACTCGTAGGAGTCTTCAGGGACTTAGGCTTAGGTGTTTGGAACTCGAAGAATTCAAACCAGAGCTTGCTCGTTGATTGGGTACCCCAAAAGGATGTAGGAACTAATTTATGCGGGATGGACACTAAGCGGGGAGACACCGTCTTCTCCGGATATGGCAGCGACAAGCCGTTTCCGATCGAGTCCCACCCTGCGATGACGTGAGACGATTCGACCTGACCGGAGCACGAGCACGTTATCCGCCAGGGCCAGCATCTCTTCTAGGTCATCGGTGACTATGAGCACAGCTGTGCCCTGCGACGCCACGCGGCGGATGAGGACGTGGATTTGGGCTTTAGTTCCCACGTCAACGCCAGCCGTTGGTTGATCGATGATCAGAACGCGCGGTTTAGCCAGAAGCGCGCGTGCGAGCAGAATCTTCTGCTGGTTTCCGCCGCTGAACCGTTCCGCTGCTAAGGAAGGCATATTGGGTCTGATTTCGAGTTCAGTAAAGTGTCTATTGGACTCACTGAGCGCGGCTTTACTGCGTATGACCCCGAATCGAGTGAGGCCGCGGTCGAGGGCATTCAGAATCAGGTTTTCCTGGGCCGATGAAATCCCTATAAGGCCTTCCGTCTTGCGATTCTCGGGAAGCATGACGATTCCCATCTTGAGGGCTTGGCGTGGGCTGGCAACAGTAGTCCTTCTGCCGCTAATGGAAATTGTTCCGGCACTTAGGGGTTCCGCGCCCGTAAATGTCCTTGCCACCCTAGTCCGTCCCGATCCGACCAAGCCCGCAAGGCCGATAATTTCTCCTCCGTGGATCGCGATGTCAATGCCGGATATTCGTGGGCCTGACACCGCGGTGAGCTCTATGACAGGGACGCCGGTGAAAGGAGGACGCCCGCTGTTCGCGGGGTCGAATTCTTCATCTGCCAATTCTGCTCCAAGCATGCTCCGGGTCAAGGAACCCAACGTGAAGTCAACTGTCCGTCCCCTATCAACGACCGTGCCGTTACGCAAAACCGTGAGTGACGAGCAGTACTGAAATATTTCTTCAAGAAAGTGCGAGATGTAGATGATTGAGATGCCGTTGGCAGACAGTTCGCGGATGAGGTCCCCCAGGTCCTCACGCTCTGGTCCGGAGAGCCGTGCGGTTGGTTCATCCATCACGAGCACTCGAGCATCGCGGGCGAGTGCTTTGGCGACCTCAACACGTTGCTGGAGTCCTGTGCTCAGATCCCCCGCTGGGGCATTTAGGGGCAGTTCAGAGAGCATCGGTACTCGTTTCACGATCGAGCGCGCAGCGGAAAGAATTCCACGGCGGTTATAGCCTCCGCGTCCCGGTTCGATACCCAACAAAATGTTCTCGGCCACCGAAAGGGAGGGAATAAGGCTCAGTTCCTGATAAATCATGCCAATGCCGTGTTTCAACGCAGACCGAGGATTTGTCAGACGGGCTGGGAACCCGTCGATTTCGATGAGACCTTTATGGTCCGGGTAAAGTCCTCCCAGGATCTTCATCAGTGTCGACTTGCCCGCCCCATTTTGTCCCACGAGAGCGTGGACTTCGCCGGGTTCAACGGTAAGGTCCACCTCGTTCAAGACTCGGACGGTACCGAATGTTTGTGATATTTTCTCCATTCGTACTCTTGGCGCTGTGCTGCTCCCCGTTGCCGAGGCTTCTTGATGCCATGATCGTGTCACGGTAGGCCTGTCTTCCCGTCGCTTGTTAAGGCGGCAGGAGAAGCCGATGCAACGGCCTCTCCTGCCGCAGGTTTTACCAGTGCCAGCTGGTCTTGAAATCGGCTACGTTCTTACTGGTGATGGATGGGAGATCGATAAAATCCGTGGGCGTGGGAACGGACTTTCCGGTGATGTGCGAGCAGAGATCTTCGAGGCTTCGGGCTCCAATAGTTGCCCCATCCTGCAAGATCGTTCCGTAGAGGTGCCCGGCCTTGATCGCCTCTTGGACCTCAATCGGGAAATCCCCGGCAATAAACTTCACATCGTCCCTGCCAATGCTGGCAGCGTACTGCGCGCCGACATACATTTCAGGCCCCTCTGCTACAACAGCGTCCAGCGTTCCCTTGGGATACTTCGCTAGGAGGTCCTGAACAGCGGCAAGATTATCGGCGTTGTTCCAGGAATCGGTCACCGTGGTGGCTATCTTGATAGACGGATTGGCGGCAAATGTCTCCGTTATGCCCGCGGTTCGATCAATCTCAACAGGGTTACCAACTACGCCTTGAATAATGGCGACGTTACCGCCATTAGGAAGTGCTTCTTCAACAAGTTTTGCAAGGGCGATGCCATAGTCCTTTTGGTCTACGCCAACGAAGGTTACGACATCAGCGCCTTGGCCTACGTTGGCGTTAACCGTCGCTACAGGGACCGAGTTGCGATTTGCGATTTTCACGGCGGGAACGAGGCCGTTGGACTCAGTGGCCTGCAGAAGAATTCCGTCCGGCTTGGAAGTCACAGCTTGCTGTAGCTGGGAGGCCTGGGTGGCAATAACTCCGGCCGCATTCTGAACGGTTAGGTCAACGCCCAGCTTTGCAGCCTGTTCTGTCATTCCCTGAGCCAGGGTTGCGTTCCAGGGATTCTGTAGATCGTTGACTAAGGCGGTGACCTTTGAGCAGCTACCCGAGGCGGCCGTTGCTCCTGCGCCGGGGGCAGCCGACGAACAGCTGCTTAGACAGATTACCGTAACGGCGCTGGCCAACGCGATCGGTGCGACTGCTTTTCGATTGGTACTGAACCACTTCATTCTGATGTCCTTCTTTGAGCTACGGAGGGAGGGTGGGCTGGGGAAAGCTAAGCTCGGCTGCGCGCTTTGGTCAGCTGGTCTGAGACAACTGCGACGAGAATGATTGTTCCCGTGACCGCCGGCTGCCAATAGGGCGAGATGCCCAGTTGGTTGAGGCCCGTGGAGACGACGCCGAGGACGAGGACTGCGGCCACTACATTGCCGACTCGTCCCGCCCCGCCAGCCAAGGACGTGCCGGCAATAACGCAGATAGCGATGGCGTTCAAGGGCCAATCTGCTGCTGCTGTGGGCTGTCCAACAGCAGATTGGCCGAAAAGGAACACGCCTCCAAGTCCCACAGCGAGACCACCGAAAGTGAATGCGGCGATTTTAATAGGGAGTACTGGGACGCCTGAAAGGTAACTTGCCTCCGCATTGGCGCCCACACTATAGACCCAATGCCCCCATTTCGTCCTGGACAACAGTAGGTAAGTCACGATCGCAAATGCTACAAAAACCAGAAAAAGCATAGGGATGCCGACGACGAGCTCGAAGGCAAAGTCGGTCAAGGCCACTGAGCTTCCGCTAATTGATCGGCCCGACGTCAGAACGAACAGAATTCCGGTGATGATGCTTGCGACAGCAAATGTAGTGATGAATGCGTTGATATGCAGCCGAGCGATAATGATTCCATTGATCAAACCAATGAACATACCGAGGAGCGTGCCGACAATAAGGGCGGCCGGTAAACCCCAGGAGCCCGATAAGTACGCTACAAGCACACCAACTGCGCCACCGGAAGCACCAACAGACAGGTCAAAACCGCCGCTTATCATCATTACCAGCATGCCAAGTGCGACTATGCCGATAACCGAGTTCTGCATAAGAATGTTCTGGAGGTTGGCAGGGTTACGAAATGGCTCCGAGATGAGCGAGAGAACTAGAACCAGCATGACGAGAGCGACCCAAAGCGTGTGCCGGCTTAGGAAGCCTGACAAGGACTTGCGAGGTGATGATGAGCCGGGCAGTGATAGGTCTTCAGGCGCCTGGGAAGGCGCCGCTATTCTGTTAGCTGCAGGCGAGGCGGACGGGACGGGCGACATAGGAACTCCTGGATGGAATGGGGTCGGCAGTGACGGTGAATGAAACAACTTCAGGCGATGAAGATGCGCCTCCGGAAAGCAAGCGATAAGGGACCGCGCACTCAGCACTGGGCCCGGAAATCCGCGAGATGTGAGCGAGACCAGTGGGACTGTGGGGCAGGTAAATGCCGGGTTCAATGCGATTTTGCATCAACCGAATTAGGCCGTGTTGGTTCGGCTGGTGGTTTACCGGATGGTAGAGCGCAATGCCGCCGAGGGGTGCCTGGGGTGTTGACTTGCACTCGAACTCGCCCTCAGTCTTCGGCGAATATGCGCCCTGGCTGTGGTGAGTTACAACACGAATGGTTTGTGCGGCAGAGGCCACGCGGACCGGGCATGGTGCCAGCCGCTGCCCTGCAATTGACTGATGCGCTCCCGCGCAAGTGTAGAGCGGGGAGCGTTGGGGTGTGGCCGCTGCTTTAGTGGAGGCCGCCCGGCGAAAAGTCAATTATCTGGAACTAATCGACGAATTATTTTGCCTGCCAGAGAGCTTGCGTGAAGGGTCCGCTTATAGGCGGAATACTCATACAGAGGCCGAGATTGGCGGGCGATTTCCCCTTTTGTCGTAAGTTGGGTTCCCCTTGAGCTTGAAGCAGGGGATTCGCTTAGTTCCTAAGCTTGAGCGACTGATTCCTCTGGCCTCGGGTCATACGCGACAGCCTGGCCAAAGTGCGGGTTGGGATTAAGTCCCTGTACGTCAGATTTCACTAGATCCTCTTCCTTGAGGTGGTACGGGGTATCGCCCCTCATTGGGCGTTAGTCAGATACTGCCATGCAGTCGTAGACTTTGTCTATATGCAATGTATTTCATATTATGAAATACCTTCGACCCTCGACCAAAGCCTGGGACTGCCCCCGGTTTTGTTGACTCCTTGACCTAGCGAGCTTGTGCTCGTGGAAGGATGTTGACCATGCCCACGCCTTATGGGGCGGAGTTCCGCCAGGATGTTATTGATGTGGCCCGCAAGGGTGAGGCGCCTCTGGCGCAGATTGCGAAGGATTTCGGGCTTTCGATCACCACGCTGAAGCGATGGATTGCCATCTCTGAGCGTAAAGATTCCGGGGCTGGCCCGGCGGCCGCTGAGTCGGCTGAGATGCGGGAGCTGAAGAAACGCAACCGCCTGTTGGAGCAGGAGAACGAGATTCTCCGCCGGGCGGCTGCCTATCTGGCCAGGGACATCAACCCAAAATGACGTACCCGCTGGTCACGGATCTTGCCGCCGGCGGTGTTCCCGTGGCGGTGACCTGCAGGGTGTTGAAGTTCAGCAAGCAAGGCTATTACCGGTGGAAGGCCAGTCCGGTGACGGAACGGGACTGGGTCGACGCGCACCTGGTCAACGCCGCCTTGGACATCCACGCCGACGATCCCGCATTCGGGTACCGTTTCATCGCCGACGAGCTCCCGGAGAAGGGCATTAAGGCGGGTGAGAACAGGGTCCAGCGGCTGTGCAGGGACCACGGCATCTGGTCGGTGTTCTCCAAGAAGCGGGGCCTGAACCGGAAGCCCGGGCCGCCGGTTCATGACGACCTGGTGGAGCGGGACTTCACCGCCGTGGCTCCGAATGAGCTGTGGCTGACGGACATCACCGAACACCCAACCACCGAGGGGAAGCTCTATCTCTGCGCGGTGAAAGACGTCTATTCCGGAAGGATCGTGGGCTACTCGATGGACTCGCGAATGAAGTCCTCGTTGGCGGTGGCAGCGCTGGAGAACGCCGTACGGGCACGCCGCCCGGCGGGGACAGTGGTGCACTCCGATCGCGGGTCCCAGTTCCGGTCCCGCCGCTTCGTCGAAACGCTCCGCCACCACGGCCTCACGGGGTCGATGGGCAGGGTCGGTGCGTGTGCGGATAACGCCGCTATGGAATCGTTCTTCTCGCTGCTGCAGAAGAACGTTTTGGACCGTCAGCGGTGGCTCACCAGGCGGGACCTCCGGCTGTCCATCACAACGTGGATCGAGCGGACTTACCACCGCCGGCGACGGCAAAGACGGCTGGGAAAGCTCACGCCCATCGAATATGAAACAATCAACCGGACCGAGCTCATAGCGGCCTAAGACCCCGAGTCAACAAAAGCCGGGGCAGTCCCGCTCTTTAGCGAGATCGCGTGAGTCATGTCGTGCCCACTCCCCAGGCCCATGAATAGGTGTAGGACCCCAGGCCCACCCGACAACTCCGGAACAAGGACACGCAAGAACCCACTCAAAGCAATTCGGAAGTCTCACTAGCCAGGACTTGAACCCGCCACCCCACACACCTGAATAGGTCACTGCGGTGGCCAGGCCAGAGCCCGCGGCCCAACCCGTCAGAGCGACGACAACCAAACGTTGTCAACACGTCAAAGCAAAATCGCCTCTGACGAGCCGATACGTCGTGCCCGAGGTGGGACTCGAACCCACACACCTTTCGATACCGCATTTTGAGTGCGGCGCGTCTGCCAATTCCGCCACTCGGGCGCGGAATACGTGGAGTGGAACGCTACGCCCACAGCTGACTGTGAGCAACGCGATCGCTTCACGTACGCGGAATTACTCTACATGCAGATAGGCTGAATTCCAGAATCGCGCCGCCGTCGCCGCAAACAAACCCTGCAAGCCAAGTACAGCCGCGGTGGCACCTAAGATAGTGATGTCCCGCCGTACCTTTTCAAGGAGATCCCGTGACTGAACAGACGGAGTCCAAGCCCACGTCCCAGCCGGCGCGCCGCGTTATTGTGGCGGAGGATGAAACCCTCATCCGCCTCGACATCATCGAGATCCTGCGCGGCGAAGGCTATGACGTTGTGGGCGAGGCGGACAACGGTGAGAAGGCCGTCCAGCTCGCCGAGGAACTGAAGCCGGACCTGGTCCTCATGGACGTCAAGATGCCCGTCATGGACGGCATTTCGGCGGCCGAGAAGATCGTCAAGGCACGCATCGCCCCCGTGGTGCTGCTGACCGCCTTCAGCCAGAAGGAACTGGTGGAGCGTGCCCGCGACGCCGGCGCCATGGCCTACGTGGTGAAGCCGTTCACGCCCGCCGACCTCATCCCGGCCCTGGAGATCGCGCTTTCCCGCCACGAGGAAATCAAGGCCCTCGAGAGCGAGGTTTCCGACCTCCAGGAGCAGTTCGCCACCCGTAAGCTCGTGGAGCGCGCCAAGAGCCTGCTGACCACCAAGATGGGCCTGACCGAGCCGGAGGCCTTCCGCTGGATCCAGAAGACCTCCATGGACCGCCGCCTCAGCATGCGTGAGGTCGCCGAAACCATCATCAACCAGGTCAACTAGCGCTCCGGCCGGGCCCAGAGAATTACGACGACGGCCCGGCCTCTACGCGTAAAGTCCCCTAACGCGCACAGCACCAAAGCAAAGGACCCCTGCCAACCGGCAGGGGTCCTTTGCTTTGTCCGAAGACTAGGCCTAGGCCTTCTTCTTCTTTTCCGGCCAGGGGCCGAGCTTTTCCTTGTTGCTGCTGACTTCACCGGCGCGGGTGGAGTCGGCCAGGTCGCCTACCTTGTGCACCTTCAGCGAGTTGGTGGAACCGGCCTTTCCGGGAGGGGACCCGGCAGCGATGACCACCAGGTCACCGTCCTGCACCAGGCCCATTTCCTCGAGGCTGCGGTCCACCTGCGCGGTCATGGCGTCTGTGTGGTCCACCATCTGCACCAGTACCGGCTGGATTCCCCAGGTGAGCGCCATCTGGTTCCAGACCTGCTCCACCGGGGTGAACGCGAAGACCGGCTTGATGGGCCGCAGGCGGGACAGGCGACGGGCGGAATCGCCGGACTGGGTGAACGCACAGATGTACTTGGCGTCCAGCTGGTCGGCGATTTCGACGGCGGCACGGGTGATGGCGCCGCCACGGGTCTTGGGCTTGGTCCCCAGCGGGGGGACGCGCTCCAGGCCGTGGACCTCGGTGGATTCGATGATCCGGGCCATGACCTTGACCGTTTCGATCGGGTACTTGCCCACACTGGTCTCGCCGGAGAGCATGACGGCGTCGGCACCGTCGAGGACGGCGTTGGCGCAGTCGGAGGCCTCTGCACGGGTCGGGCGCGGGTTGTCGATCATGGACTCGAGCACCTGGGTGGCCACGATGACCGGCTTCGCCCAGCGCCGGGCGAGCTCGATGGCGCGCTTCTGCACGATCGGCACTTCCTCCAGGGGAAGCTCCACACCGAGGTCGCCGCGGGCCACCATGATCGCGTCGAACGCGTCGATGATCTCCGGCAGCTGCTCGACAGCCTGCGGCTTCTCGATCTTGGCGATGACCGGCACGCGGCGGCCTTCTTCGTCCATGATCTCGTGCACGCGGGTGATGTCGGACGCATCCCGGACGAAGGACAGGGCCACCAGGTCCACGCCCCGGCGCATTGCCCAGCGGAGGTCGTCCTCATCTTTTTCGCTCAGCGCGGGAACGTTGACTGCCACGCCGGGCAGGTTGATTCCCTTGTTGTTGGACACCATGCCGCCGACGGTCACCTCGGCAACCACCTTGACGTCGTCGACCTCGATGGCGCGAAGGGCCACCTTGCCGTCGTCGATCAGCAGTGCGTCTCCCACCTTGACGTCCTCGGTGAGGCTCTTCAGGGTGGTGGAGCAGATCTCCTGGGTGCCGGGGACGTCCTCGGTGGTGATGGTGAAGATGTCACCAACCGCGAGTGCGTGCGGGCCATCCACGAAACGGCCCAGGCGGATCTTGGGACCCTGCAGGTCGGCCATGATGGCCACGGCCTTGCCCAGGTCCGCTGCCGCCTTGCGGACGTTTTCGTAGGTGTTGTCGTGCACGGTGTAATCGCCGTGGCTCATGTTCATGCGGGCGACGTCAACGCCGGCCTCCAGCACAGCCAGGGTGTTCTCATAGCTGGCAATTGCCGGGCCAAACGTAGCCACAATTTTTGCGCGTCTCATATACCTACCCTATTGGTCTCTTGCATTGGTTAAGTTGTCGGCGAGGTGAACCCTCGATGCACCCCTAGAGGACGGCGATGGCGCGGTCCGTCGGCGCGACGGGAGCGGGAAGGATAGTGCTTCCCATCAGGTACTTGTCCACGGCTGCTGCGGCGGCGCGGCCCTCGGCGATGGCCCACACAATCAGGGACTGCCCGCGGCCGGCATCACCGGCAACGAAGACACCGTCGGTGTTGGTCATGTAGTAGCCGTCGCGGGCCACGTTGCCGCGGCCGTCGAAGTCGGCGTGCACCTGTTCGGTGAGGCCGGCCGGTTCGGCTCCGGTGAACCCCAGGGACAGGAACACCAGGTCTGCGGGGATGATCCGCTCGGTGCCCGCCTTGGGGAGTCGCTTGCCGTCGACGAATTCGGTTTCGGCCACCTTGACGCCGGTGAGCTTGCCGTTTTCGCCAACGAATTCCACGGTGGACGCGAGGTAGGTGCGTTCGCCGCCTTCCTCGTGGGCGCTGGCCACTTCGAAGAGGTTGGGGAACGTGGGCCACGGCTGGTGGCTGGCACGTTCGGCCGGCGGCTGCTTGCCGATCGCCAAGGTGGTGACGGACGCTGCGCCGTGCCGGTGGGCGGTGCCGAGGCAGTCGGCCCCGGTGTCACCGCCACCGAGGATGACCACGTGCTTGCCGTTGGCGTGGATCTGGTTTTCGATGGCTTCCCCGGCCACCACGCGGTTGGCGGGTACCAGGTAGTCCATGGCGAAGTGCACGCCTTCCAGGTCCCGGCCCGGGATGGGCAGGTCCCGCGGGACGGTGGCGCCGGTGCACACCACGACGGCGTCGTAGCGCCTGCGCAGCTGCTCCCACGTCACGTCGGTCCCAACGGCCACGCCGGTCCGGAAGCGGGTGCCTTCGGCCTTCATCTGCTCGACGCGGCGGTCCACCTGCTCTTTTTCCATCTTGAAGTCGGGGATGCCGTAGCGCAGCAGGCCGCCGATCTTGTCGTCCCGTTCGTAGACAGCGACGGTGTGGCCCACGCGGGTCAGCTGCTGGGCGACGGCCAGGCCCGCCGGCCCGGAACCCACCACGGCGACGGTCTTGCCGGTCAGGCGCGTCGGCGGCAGCGGGTTGACCCAGCCGTTCTCGAACGCCTCGTCGATGATGGAAACTTCGACCTGCTTGATGGTGACGGCGGGCTGGTTGATCCCCAGCACGCAGGAGGCTTCGCAGGGGGCGGGGCACAGCCGGCCGGTGAACTCGGGGAAGTTGTTGGTGGCGTGCAGCCGCTCAATCGCTTCCTCGCCCTTGTCCCGCCACATGAGGTCGTTCCACTCGGGAATGAGGTTCCCCAGGGGGCAGCCTTGGTGGCAGAACGGAACGCCGCAGTCCATGCAGCGGCCGGCCTGCGCCTTCAGGACGCCTTTCTCCTGCGCTTCGTAGACTTCCTTCCAGTCCATGATGCGCACGGGAACGGGACGGCGCGGCTGGGTTTCACGCTGGCGTACTTTCAGAAATCCGCGTGGATCAGCCACCGGTCACCTCCAGGATTCGAGACCATACTTCTTCGCCGTCGGGGTCAAGGCCCTCTTCGATGGCGTCAAGACGGGTTTGCAGCACGGCCGCGTAGTCGCGCGGCAGCACCTTGGTAATGCGGGCAGCGGTGTCGTCAAAGTTTTCGAGGAGCCGCGCCGCCAGCTGGGATTCGGTTTCTTCGATGTGCTTCACCAGCAGTCCATGGACAATGTCGCGGTCCTCGGCGTCGAGCTCGCGCAGCTGCAGCTCGCCGGACTCGAGGGCCTGCTTGTTGACGCGGGTGGTCCGCAGGTCCAGCACGTAGGCTGTGCCGCCGGACATGCCGGCGCCGAAGTTGCGCCCGGTGCGTCCCAGGATCAGCGTCTGGCCGCCGGTCATGTACTCGCAGCCGTGGTCCCCGATGCCTTCGACGACGGCCGTGGCACCGGAGTTGCGGACCAGGAAGCGTTCGCCCACCTGGCCGCGCAGGAACATCTCGCCGCTGGTGGCGCCGTAGCCGATGACGTTGCCGGCGATGACGTTGGTCTCTGCCTTGAAGACGTTGGTACGGTCCGGCCGGACGATGATCCGGCCACCGGACAGCCCCTTGCCCACGTAGTCGTTCGAGTCGCCGAACAGCCGCAGGGTGATGCCCGCCGGCAGGAAGGCGCCGAGCGACTGGCCGGCAGTGCCGTTCAGCGTGATGTCGATCGTGTCCGTGGCCAGCACGTCGGTGCCGTAGGTCTTGGTGACGACGTGGCCCAGCATGGTGCCCACGGAACGGTCGGTATTGATGACGTCCACGTTAATCTTCAAGGGGCTGCGGTCCGTCAGCGCCTCGGTGGCCATGGTAATCAGCCGCTGGTCGAAGTGCTTGTCCAGCTCGTGGTTCTGGCCGGTCATGTTCCGCAGCGGCGCGTCGTCGTCGAACTCCAGGCCGTGCAGGATCGGGTCCAGGTCCAGGCCGTCGGCCTTCCAGTGGTTGACCGCGTCGCGGGCATCCAGGACTTCCGTGTGGCCGATGGCCTCTTCGAGGCTTCGGAAGCCAAGCTCGGCAAGGATTTCACGGACTTCCTCAGCCAGGAACTCGAAGAAGTTGACCACGAATTCCGGCTTGCCGCTGAAGCGGGCACGAAGCTCCGGGTTCTGGGTGGCAACGCCCACCGGGCAGGTGTCCAGGTGGCAGACGCGCATCATGATGCAGCCTTCCACCACGAGCGGGGCGGTGGCGAAGCCGAATTCCTCGCCGCCCAGCAGGGCGGCAATGACGACGTCGCGGCCGGTCTTGAGCTGGCCGTCGACCTGGACCACCACGCGGTCGCGCAGGCCGTTGAGCATCAGCGTCTGCTGGGTCTCGGCCAGGCCAAGCTCCCAGGGGACACCGGCGTGCTTGAGCGAGTTCAGCGGCGAGGCGCCGGTTCCGCCGTCGTGCCCGGAAACCAGGACGACGTCGGCCTTGGCCTTGGTCACGCCGGAGGCCACGGTGCCGATCCCCACTTCGGAGACGAGCTTCACGTGCACCCGTGCGGACGGGTTGGCGCGCTTGGCATCGTAGATCAGCTGCGCCAGGTCCTCGATCGAGTAGATGTCGTGGTGCGGGGGCGGGGAAATGAGTCCGACGCCGGGAGTCGAGTGGCGGGTCCGGGCCACCCACGGGTAGACCTTCTGCGCCATCAACTGGCCGCCTTCGCCGGGCTTGGCGCCCTGGGCCATCTTGATCTGGATGTCGTCGGCGTTGGTCAGGTAGAGGCTGGTGACGCCGAAACGGCCGGAGGCGATCTGCTTGACCGCGGAGCGGCGCTTGGGGTCCAGCAGGCGGTCCACGTCCTCGCCGCCTTCACCGGTGTTGGACTTGCCGCCCAGCTGGTTCATGGCGATGGCCAGCGTCTCGTGGGCTTCCTGGGAGATGGAGCCGTAGCTCATGGCTCCGGTGGAGAACCGCTTGACGATGCTGGAGACCGGTTCCACTTCTTCGAGCGGAACGGAGGGGCGCTCGTTCTTGAACTTGAGCAGCCCGCGCAGGGTCATCAGGTTGGTGGACTGGTCGTCCACGCCCTTGGTGTAGGCCTTGAAGATGTCGTACCGGCGCTCACGCGTGGCGTGCTGCAGCCGGAAGACGGTCTCCGGGTTGAACAGGTGCGGTTCGCCGTCGCGGCGCCACTGGTACTCGCCGCCGCCCAGCAGGGGCCGGTGCGGCTGTTCGATGCCGCCTTCCGGGTATGCCATCTGGTGGCGTGCCGAAACTTCGGCAGCGATAACGTCCAGGCCAACGCCGCCGAGCTGGGAGTGCGTGCCGGCGAAGAATTCGTCCACCAGTTCCTGGCCCAGGCCCAGTGCCTCGAACGTCTGGGCGCCGGTGTAGGACGCAACAGTGGAGATGCCCATCTTGGACATGATCTTCAGGACGCCCTTGCCGAGGCCCTTGATCAGGTTGTAAACGCCGTCCTGCGGGGTAACCCCGGTGACGTCGCCTGCGGCAATGAGCTGTTCCACGGATTCCATGGCCAGGTAGGGGTTGACGGCGGACGCGCCGTAGCCGATCAGGACGGCCACGTGGTGCGTCTCGCGGACGTCGCCGGCCTCGACCACCAGGGCGGTCTTGGTGCGGTTGGCGCTGCGGAGCAGGTGGTGGTGCACGGCGCTGACCAGCAGCAGGGACGGGATCGGGGCCCACTGGGCGTTCGAGTCACGGTCGGAGAGCACGATGTACTGGACGCCGCGGTTGATGGCGCCGGAGACCTGCTCGCAGATCTCGGTGAGCCGGGCGCGGAGGGCGTTCTCGCCGCCCTCCGGGCGGTACAGGCCGCGGACCTTCATGGCCACGCGGTTGCCGTCGGCGTCCTCGATGTTGGCGATCTTGGCGAGCTGGTCGTTGTTGATCACCGGGAACGGCAGCTGGACCTGCGGCTGGCGCACCTGCTTGGTGTCCAGCAGGTTGCCGTTGGGGCCGATGGCGCACGTCAGGGAGGTGACCAGTTCCTCGCGGATGGCGTCCAGCGGCGGGTTGGTCACCTGCGCGAAGGACTGCACGAAGTAGTCGAAGAGCAGGCGGGGGCGCTTGGACAGGACCGCAACGGGGGTGTCGGAGCCCATGGCGCCGAGGGGTTCGGCGCCGGTGCGGGCCATCGGGCCGAGCAGGATCTTAAGTTCCTCGGTGGTGTACCCGAAGGTGCGCTGGCGGATGTTCACGGACGCGGCCGTGTGCACCACGTGCTCGCGCTCGGGCAGGTCGTTGAGGTCGATCAGGTTGTCCTTGACCCACTCGGCCCACGGGTTGGCCGCGGCGACTTCGGCCTTGACCTCTTCGTCGTCGATGATGCGGCCGGCCTCGGTGTCCACCAGGAACATCTTGCCCGGGGAGACGCGGCCCTTCTTGACCACCTTGGAGGGCTCGACGTCGATCACGCCCACCTCGGAGGCGAAGACGATCAGGCCGTCTTCGGTGATCCAGAACCGGCCGGGGCGCAGGCCGTTGCGGTCAAGGGTGGCACCCACCAGGTTGCCGTCCGTGAAGGAGACGGCGGCAGGGCCGTCCCATGGTTCCATCAGCAGTGAGTGGTACTCGTAGAACGCGCGCCGTGCCGGATCCATGGTGGCGTGGTTTTCCCATGCCTCGGGGATCATCATCATGATCGAGTGCGTGATGGGGCGGCCGGAGAGCCAGAGCAGCTCGGCGACCTCGTCGAAGGACGCGGAGTCCGATGCACCCGGGGTGCAGATGGGGTACAGCTCTTCGGGAGAGTCGCCCAGCAGCGGGTTGGCCAACTGTGACTGGCGGGCACGCATCCAGTTCCGGTTGCCCTTGACGGTGTTGATCTCACCGTTGTGGGCGATGGTGCGGAACGGCTGCGCCAGGGGCCAGGACGGGAAGGTGTTGGTGGAGAAGCGTGAGTGGACGATTGCCAGCTTGGTCTTGAACCGCTTGTCCGAGAGGTCCGGGTAGAACGGCTCCAGCTGCGCGGTGGTCAGCATGCCCTTGTAGACGATGGTCCGGGAGGACAGCGAGGGGAAGTAGACGCCGAACTTGTTCTGGGCGCGCTTGCGGATCCGCCAGGCGCGGGAGTCCAGTTCGTTGCGGTCCAGTTCCTCACCGCTGGCCGAGGCCAGGAAGGGCTGGGAGAAGTAGGGCATGCAGGCGCGGGCCATGGCGCCCACGAGGTCGGCGACAACGGGGACCTCGCGCCAGCCGAGGACCTTCAGGCCTTCGTCGGCGGCGAGGCCCTCGATGCCGGCCTTGGCTGCGTTGGCCTCACGCTGCTCGGCGGGCAGGAATGCCGTGCCCGCCACGTACTGGCCGGGGGCCGGCAACTCGAACTCGGTCACTGCCCGGAAGAACTCGTCGGGGATCTGCATGAGCAGGCCCGCGCCGTCGCCCGTGCCCTCGTCGGCACCCACGGCACCGCGGTGTTCAAGGTTGCGCAGGGCAGTCAGGGCGGCATCGACGATGTCATATCCGGGCTCGCCGCGCAGGGTCGCGATGATGGCGAGGCCGCACGCGTCCTTTTCCTGCTCCGGGTTGTAGAGCCCGGCAGCTTCCGGCATGGCGGCGAAGCGCTTGAACGGCGACAGTGCAGTCTCAGGCTGGTCCGGTTCGGACCAGCTGGGAGTGTTAAGAGTTTGGGTCATGGGAGACGTCCTTCCTCCTGATCGTGCGTATGGAAGGGACACCGTTGGCCCCACTCGTCGGCGCCGTTGCAAGGGCACAACAAAGTGTTGATTACTGGAAATTGTAGGTCAGCGCAGCCTGCTGAACTAACGGTTACGCAGGCACCTGCCCGGGGCTTCATCCGGCAGCATCTCTTTGCTGCCAGGAGTGGCCCCATGCCACGACATTGTGGGTTTCGGGCCCTTCGAGCGGTGGCTCTGCTGCCCTGCCTGGCCGGCTTCCTATTTACCGGCGCCGGCCTCCGATGCGGGTCCTGTGGCTGTGCTGCCGGATGTTCCGGAAGCCGTGGCATCCGTGCCAGGCTTGGAGCCTGCCGGAGCCGCCGCGGTTTCTTCCGTGGAGTCGGAAGCATGCCGGGAACCGCTTTGGTTATCAGGGAGATTACCATGCGAATCACTATCTGAGACAACAGTGTCCGGATCACGGACTTCCTGCGCGTCCTCGGCGGCTGCCCCGGGCAGGGCTGCTTCGGCGGCGGCTGCTTCGTCCGGTTCGTGGCCGGGCAGGTACACGGTGTCCGGCTCCGGCCGGCCCTTGAGGCCCAGCAGGAGGAAAGCAAGCAGGGCGGCCAGGAACACGAAGATGCTGGTCCACACGTTGAGCCTGGTGGTGATGCCGAGGATGTTGATCTGTTCGGCGTCGTCGATGCGCAGCAGTTCGATCCAGACGCGGCCAAGGGTGTAGTACATGGCGTAGAGCCAGAAGAGGCGGCTCCGGCGGAAGTGGAAGCGCCGGTCCAGGGCGAGCAGGATGAGTACCCCGGCCACGTTCCAGAGCGATTCGTAGAGGAAGGTCGGGTGGAACAGGGTATCCGCGGGCAGGCCGGCCGGGAAGTTCGGGTTGTTGGCGTCGATCTGCAGCCCCCAAGGCAGCGTGGTGGGGCCGCCGAAGAGTTCCTGGTTGAAGTAGTTGCCCCAGCGTCCCAGGGCTTGTGCCAGGAGCAGGCCGGGTGCGGCGGCGTCGACGAAGGCGCTGAGCTTTACGCCGCTGCGGCGGCATCCGATCCAGGCACCGACGGCTCCCAGGACGACGGCGCCCCAGATTCCGAGGCCGCCGCGCTGGATCTGCGGAATCAGCGAGAGGTCGCCGGTGCCATCGAAGCCGGGGCCGAAGTAGGCATCGGGGGACGACACCACGTGGTAGAGCCGCCCGCCAATGATGCCGAAGGGAATGGCCCAGATGACGATGTCCCAGACGCTGCCTTCGGGGGCCCCGCGCTTGGCCCAGCGGACGGAGGTCAGCCACAGGCCAACCACGATGCCGGCCAGGATGCACAGCGCGTAGGCGTGGATCCGCAGGCTGCCCCACGGCAGGGGGATGTCGAACCCGGACCAGCTGGGGCTGGGGATGCTGCCCGGCACCAGTGCGGGTGCCAGGGCGGCTGCCTGGATCAGTGCCTGCATGGGTTATGCCCCGTCCGTGGTGTGGCCGGCTTCCGGCGCCAGGCCGGTGCTGAGGTCCTTGGTGAGGGCCGCGACGGCATCTACTCCCCCGTCGCGGAGGGCCGCAACCAGGGCGGTGCCCACAATGACGCCTTCGGCGTAGGCGGCGATCTCGCGGACCTGGTCCGCGGTGGAAACTCCGAGGCCTACGCAGACGCGTTCCGCTCCGGCGTCGTGCGCGGCGGCAACGACGTCTTTGGCGGCGGTGCTGACGGACGTGCGGGCACCGGTGACGCCCATGATGGAAACGGCGTAGACGAACCCGCGGCTTGCATCCACGGTGCGCTGCATGCGCTCGGCGGTGGAGGACGGGGCAACCAGGAACACCCGGTCGAGGCAGTACTTGTCCGACGCTGCCATCCACTCGGCGGCCTCGTCGGGGATCAGGTCCGGCGTGATGAGCCCGGCTCCCCCGGCCTCGGCAAGGCGGCGGGAGAATTCGTCGACGCCCATGCGGACCACGGGGTTCCAGTAGGTCATGACCAGGACGGCGGCGTCGGTCTTGCTGGTGATGCCGGCGACGACGTCGAAGACCTGCTTGACGTGGAAGCCGTTGGCCAGTGCCTCGGTGGTGGCAGCCTGGATGACCTGGCCGTCCATGACGGGGTCGGAATAGGGGATCCCGATCTCGATCAGGTCCGCGCCGTTCTCCGCCAGGGCGATGCCGGCGGCGATGGTGTCCTCGACGCTGGGGTAGCCGGCGGGGAGGTACCCGATCAGTGCCGAGCGGCCTTGGGCGCGGGCGCGGTCAATGGCGGCTGCCGACTTGCTGGTCATCTCTGCGCTGTTCACAGCTGCTCCCCCTCTTTGCCGATTTCCGATTCGGCGGAATCCTTGTCAAGCAGGTCAAACCATTCGGCGGCGGTGGCCACGTCCTTGTCGCCGCGGCCGGAGAGGTTCACGATGATGATCTTCTCCGCCGCGGTGGCGGGGTCTTCGGCGGCGAGCCGTTGGCCCACCTTGATGGCACCGGCCAGCGCGTGCGCGGACTCGATGGCGGGAATGATGCCTTCGGTGCGGCACAAAAGGCGGAAGGCCTCCATGGCTTCGGTGTCGGTGATGGGTTCGTAGCTGACCCGTCCGATGTCCGAGAGGTAGGAGTGTTCCGGGCCGACCCCGGGGTAGTCCAGGCCGGCGGAGATGGAGTGTGATTCGATGGTCTGCCCGTCGTCGTCCTGCATCAGGTAGGAGCGGGCGCCGTGCAGGACGCCGGGCTTGCCCAGCGAAATGGTGGCGGCGTGCCGGCCGGTCTCCACGCCGTCGCCGCCGGCCTCGAAGCCGTAGATCTTCACGGACGGGTCATCCAGGAAGCCGTGGAAGATGCCGATGGCGTTGGAGCCGCCGCCGATGCAGGCGCAGACGGCGTCGGGGAGCCGGCCCTCCTGCTCCAGGATCTGGGCGCGGGCTTCCTCCCCGATGACCTCGTGGAAGTAGCGGACCATGGCGGGGAACGGGTGGGCGCCGGCCGCTGTCCCGAGCAGGTAGTGGGTGTTGGCGACGTTGGCCACCCAGTCCCGGAGGGCGTCGTTGATGGCGTCCTTGAGGGTCTGTGATCCGCTGGTGACCGGGATGACCTTGGCACCCAGGAGCTCCATCCGGGCAACGTTCAGCGCCTGCCGGCGGCAGTCCTCGGCGCCCATGTACACCACGCAGTCCAGCCCAAGCAGGGCAGCGGCGGTGGCGCTGGCCACGCCGTGCTGGCCAGCGCCAGTTTCGGCGATGATCCGGGTTTTGCCCATCCGCTTGGCGAGCAGCGCCTGGCCCAGGACGTTGTTGATCTTGTGCGAACCCGTGTGGTTGAGGTCCTCGCGCTTGAGGAATACCCGCACTCCCCCGGCATGCTGGGAGAACCGCTTGGCTTCGGTCAGCAGCGACGGCCGGCCGGAGTAGTTCTTGTTCAGGTCGGCAATCTGGGCCCGGAAGTCGGGGTCGTCCTTGGCCTTGTTGAAGGTTTCCTCAAGTTCGTCCAGGGCGGCGATCAGGGACTCGGGCATCCACCTGCCACCGTAGCCGCCGAAGTACGGCCCTGGCGCGTGGCGGAGGGATCCGCCCTGCAGGAATGCTTCCGCGGTGTTGTTCTCAGCGTTCCCTGAGGGTGCGTCGGCCATCAGTCCCGTCCTGTTCCAAGTTGATCGGTCAAAAGTGTGCTGTTCCGGCCTGGGCCGGAGCGGTGGTTGCAGGCACCGCGGGGCCGGCACGGGCCGGCACCGCAATGCGGGGTGCGCCGGGGTGCCGTCAGCGGCGCGCGGCGATCGCGGCGGCACCCGCGGCAGTGAATTCGGCGATTCGTTCCCGGGGAGTCGCATGGCTCACCAGGGCCTCGCCCACCAGTATGGCGTTGGCGCCGTTTGCGGCGTAATGCGTGACGTCCTCGGCGTCGCGGACGCCCGATTCGGCGACCACCACTGCTTCGCCGGGGATCAGGCCCGCCAAGGAGGCGAAGACTGAACGGTCGACGTCGAGCGTCTTCAGATTGCGCACGTTGACGCCGATGATCCGGGCGTTCGCCGCCACGGCGCGCTCGATTTCCTCTTCGGTGTGGGTCTCCACGAGCACGTTCATGCCCAGTTCGGCGCTGAGGGCGCTGAACTCGGTGAGCTGGGCGTCGGAGAGTGCGGCAACGATCAGCAGGATGAGGTCGGCGCCGTGGGCACGGGCCTCCCAGACCTGGTATTCGTCAAGCGTGAAGTCCTTGCGGAGCAGCGGGACGTCGACGGCGGCGCGCACGGCGTCGAGGTCGGCGAGGGAGCCGTTGAAGCGGCGCTGTTCGGTGAGGACACTGATGACGGACGCGCCGCCGTCGGCGTACTGCCTGGCCAGCGACGCCGGATCCCCGATGCTGGCGAGGTCGCCCTTGGAGGGGCTGCGGCGCTTGATTTCCGCGATGACTTTCAGCTGTTCCCGGGTTGCGGAGGTGCCGCCGAGGGCCGCCCAGGCGTCGCGTGCGGGCGCGGCTGCCTGGGCCCGGTCCTTCAGCTCAGCCAGCGAAACGAGACGCTTCCTGGCCTCCATGTCCTCCCGGACACCGGCGTTGATGTCGTCGAGAACAGTTGCCATCAGTGGCCGGAGTTCTTCAGCTTGCTGCCTTCGACGCCGTAGCCTGCCCTGCGCATGACGTAACCGAGGATCAGCCCGATCACCATGACCACGGCTCCGCCGATGAAGATGGGGGTGCTGGCGATGACGAACGCGATGGCTGCGATGAGTGCGCCGACGAGCATGACGATGACGCAGGTCCAGGCGGCCGGGCTGTTGCCGTGGCCAAGTTCCTGGCTGTGGTCAATGACGCCGGGGGCCACCGTGCGGGTGCCGGACGTGGATGCGGACGCAGGTGCTTTGCTCATGGAAATCTCCTCAGGATGGATACTGCTTACATTCTGCCATTTTTTGGTTGCCGCCCGCGTACCGTCAGGCGTCCCGCCGGTTCCGGCGCCGCCGGGACGCCGCTCAGGTGGGGTCGTCGCCGCGCGACAGCCGGTCCCAGCTGTCGATCTCGTCCACGGGTCCGGCCGGGGCCGCCTGCCCGGCTGTGACGGGCGCGTCATATTTGGTGCGCGCCTTCCAGTGCCGGGATGCGGGAATGATCAGCAGGGCGCCCAGGGCCAGCAGGCAGCCGGCGACGACGGCCACTGCCGGGAAAGCGGTGAGTTCAACGTGCGCCTGGCTGCCGGAGACGCCGGTGGCGGTGGCAATCGTTCCCTGTGCCGCTGCCAGCGGGTCCGCGAGGACGGTGGCGGCGGCAGTCACGATGCCGGCCGAGGCAAGGACGATGATGGCGGTGATGACCCACCGGGCGATCCTGCCGGCGATGGAGGCGGCAAGCCCGCCGGCCAGGGCCACCAGGGCCAGGGCTGTGACGGTGGTGGCTGCCTTGCTCCCCTGCACGGGCAGGACGTTTTGCGCGGCGCCCGCTTGGTTGGGGTCCAAGGTGGCGGTCATCCACGTCTGGGTGGTGGTGCCGAACGCGGCCAGGGCCAGGAGGGTGATCAGCAGGACCAGCGTGGACTTGCGCGCCCACACCGGCGTGGTCCTGCCTTTTGAGGCTTTGCCCGCTTTGCCGGCGTTGCCTGCATTGTCCGCTGTTCCCGCGCTGCCGGCAGCCACTCCGGAGTCGGCCATCAGGACTCCGTCCGGCCGGGAAGGGATTCCGCGGAGATGTTGTGCAGGGACCCGGCGGTGTGGACCGCGCGCAGCGGGGCGGCGGCCTTGTTGACGGTTTCGAGGGCCTCCGTGGGGTTCACGGAGTCGGCCACGATGCCGCCGCCGGCCTGGACGTAGGCCCGGCCTTCGCGGATCAGCGCGGACCTGATGGCGATGGCCATGTCCATGTCGCCGGCGAAATCGAGGTAGCCCACCACCCCGCCGTAGATGCCGCGGCGGTGCGGTTCGAGTTCGTCCAGCAGGCGCAGCGCCCGGGGCTTGGGCGCGCCGGACAGGGTGCCGGCCGGGAACGTCGCCTTCAGGACGTCGTAGGCCTTGGCCTGCGGTGCCAGCCTGCCCACCACGGTGGACACCAGGTGCATGATGTGGCTGAAACGCTCCACCTCCATGAACTGGGTGACGTCCACAGTGCCGGCCACGCAGACCTTGGAGAGGTCGTTGCGGGAGAGGTCCACCAGCATCAGGTGTTCGGCACGTTCCTTTTGGTCAGCGAGCAGTTCTTCGGCCAGGGCCTTGTCCGCTTCCACCGTCTTCCCGCGCGGACGGGATCCGGCGATCGGGTGGGTGATGACTTCCTCGCCGGTGACCGTGACCAGGGCTTCGGGCGAGGAGCCGACGATGGAGTATTCGCGGCCCTCGGCGTCGGCCAGGCTGAAGATGTACATGTAGGGGCTGGGATTGGTGTTGCGCAGGACCCGGTAGACGTCCAGGGCGGACGCCTGGCACTCCATCTCGAACCGTCGCGAAATCACCACTTGGAAGACCTCGCCGTCCACGATGGCTTCCTTGCCGCGGTCCAAGGCGGCCAGGTACTCGGCCTCATCCCAGCGTTCCTGGACGCTGGACGCAAAATCCAGTGCCGCCGGTTCCAGCACGGAGACCGGCTGCGGCACGGGGGCGCTGATCTTGGCCAGGAGTTCCTTTACCCGCGCGACAGCGTCATGCCAGGCCTCGTCCACGCGCTCGGAACTGTTGTCGAAGTTGATGGCGTTGGCAATGAGCAGGACCGTGCCGTCAACGTTGTCGTGCACGGCCATGTCGGTGACCAGGTTCAGGGCCATCTCCGGCAGCTGCAGGTCGTCCTCAGGCGGGCTGACCAGCCGCTCCCAGTGCCGGACGGTTTCCCAGCCCAGGAACCCCACAAGGCCGGAAGTGAAGGGCGGGAGCCCCTCGAAGCGGTCGGTGCGCAGCGCGTCGATGGTGTCGCGGACGGCGTCGACGGGGCTCCCGCTGACCGGGACGCCGGCGGGCGGCTCGCCCAGCCAGTGGGCCTGTCCGTCCTTGGTGGTCAAGGTGGCACGGGACCGGGCACCGATGAAGGAGTAGCGGGACCAGGCGCCGCCAACGGCCGCGGATTCCATCAGGAACGTTCCGGGCTGGCCCTGCGCCAGCTTGCGGTACAGGCCGATGGGTGTCTCGGCGTCGGCCAGCACCTTGAGCCTGACGGGGATGACCCGGCTGTGGCCGGCGAGTTCCCGGAATTCCTCAAGGCTTGGGCTGATGGTTCCAAGGTCCTGCATGGCTATGCTTGTCCGCCTGTTCTTCTGAAGGGCCGGCCGTGCCGGACTCCTTGAGTGTGCTTGCTGGGTTGGCCGCGGCCGGCTGGGACGCCGTGGCCCGGCAGCCGGTCCGGCCTAGCGTGCGTGGCCTGTGACGACGGTGAGGTCCCTGCCGTCGAAGCAGGTGCGGGTGCCGGTGTGGCAGGCGGCACCGACCTGGTCGACGCGCACCAGCAGTGCGTCGCCGTCGCAGTCCAGTGCAACCGACTTGACCCATTGGACGTGCCCGGAAGTGTCGCCCTTGCGCCAGTACTCCTGGCGTGACCGCGAGTAGAACGTGACGCGTCCGGTGGTCATGGTCCGGTGCAGTGCCTCGTCATCCATCCAACCGAGCATCAGGACTTCGTTGGTGTCGAACTGCTGGACCACAGCTGCCACCAGGCCGGCGGCGTCGCGCTTGAGCGCGGCTGCCACGTCCTCGGGAAGCGGTCCGGAGCCGGGTGTTGCCGGGGCGGATTCAGCGGACGACGACGGTACCTGGGATCCGTTGGATCCGGCGGTTGGGGCGGGGGTTGGCTGCTCAGACATCGGGTCAAGTCTAGTGCCTTTGGCGGCCGCCCTCCCGATGTGAACAACGGCACGCCACCGGGCGGTGCGATGCTGCCCAACTTCGCGGCTCTCGTGCTAGTTTCACAAGTGATGCATTTCGTCGAACCGTCCCGAGAAGTCCTGGCCGAGACCCTGCTTGCGGCCGGCCCTGATGCGCCCACGCTGTGCAAGGGCTGGCGCACCAGGGACCTTGCCGCGCACCTCTACCTGCGGGAGCGCAAGGCCGCCGTCGGGCTCGGTTTGATCATCAAGCGACTGGCCAAGGCCTCCGACCAGGCCACTGCCAAGCTTGCGGCCAAGCTGACCACCACCGAGGACTACGCCCGGCTGGTCAACACCTTCCGTGCCGGGCCGCCGGCCCTTTCGCCGATGAGCATCAAAGCCCTGGACGAAAGCGCCAACCTGATCGAGTACTTCGTGCACACCGAGGACGTCCGCCGGGCGGTGGACCGGTGGGCGCCACGGGCCTTGGACGAGGCGTACTCTGATGCGCTCTGGGACGAACTGGTCAAGCGTGCCGCCATCCTGTACCGGGGAGTGGACCTCGGCATTGTGCTGGTCCGTCCGTCCGGTCCCCGCCACGTCGCCAAGCGGGCGCCGGTCTCCGTGGCCATCGTGGGTGAGCCGGGCGAACTGCTGATGCACGCGCACGGCCGCACGCGCCACGCCCTGGTCACCTTCGAAGGCCAGCCGGACGCCGTCGCCCTCCTGCAGTCAGCCGAAGTAGGCCTCTGACCCAACTGGGTCGCATTTGTTGCCGTTATGAGCGTTCATACCGACAACAAATGCGAGTCAGTTGGGTTAACGTACTTCGAAGCCTGCCGCGCGGATGGCGTCCTTGACCTGGGACATCATGTCGTCCGGGCCCCAGTGGAAAATCGACGCCGCCAGCACGGCATCCGCGCCGGCAGCAACCGCCGGCGGGAAGTGTGCGGGCTCCCCTGCGCCGCCGGAGGCGATGATCGGCACCCTGACCGCGGCCCGGACCAGCTTGATGAGTTCGAGGTCGAAGCCGTCCTTGGTGCCGTCGGCGTCGATGGAGTTGAGGAGGATCTCCCCCACGCCGCGGTCGGCGGCTTCCTTCGCCCACGCGATGGCGTCAATCCCGGTCCCGGTGCGTCCGCCGTGGGTGGTCACTTCGAATCCCGACGGCGTGGGCCGGGACCCCGGGCGGGTGCGGCGGGCGTCGACGGACAGAACGAGCACCTGGGATCCGAAGTGGCGCGTGATTTCGTCGATGACGTCCGGCCGCGCCACGGCAGCGGTGTTGATGGAGGCCTTGTCGGCGCCGTACCGGAGGAGTTTGTCCACCTCGGCGACGCCCCGGACGCCGCCGCCGACGGTGAGCGGGATGAAGACTTCCTCGGCGGTGCGGCGGACCACGTCGAAGGTGGTCTCGCGGTTTCCGGAGGAGGCCGTGACATCGAGGAAGGTCAGTTCGTCGGCGCCGGCATTGTCGTACCGGTGCGCCAGTTCCACGGGGTCCCCGGCGTCGCGGAGGCCCTCGAAGTTGACGCCCTTGACGACGCGTCCGGCGTCGACGTCGAGGCAGGGAATGACGCGTACTGCTACTGCCATGGGAACTCCTGGATTTTCAGTGCTGCTGAGGGTCGCCGGTGATCAGATGCGGCAGGCGTGGATGCTGCTGACCAGGATGGCGCGGGCGCCGAGGTCGTACAGTTCATCCATGATCCGGTTGGTTTCCTTCTTGGGAACCATGGACCGTACGGCGACCCAGTCCGAGTCCCGGAGCGGCGAGACCGTGGGCGATTCCAGGCCGGGGGTCAGGCCTGCGGCCTTTTCCACGAGTTCCTTGCGGATGTCGTAGTCCATCAGCACGTACTGGCGCGCCACCAGGACACCCTGGAGGCGCCGGATGAGCACCTCGATTTCCTTGGCGGTGCCGTTCGCCGCGCCGCCATTGCCGGTGCGCCGGATCAGGACGGCTTCGGACTTCAGGATGGGCTCGCCGAAAATTTCCATGCCGGCGGCCTTGAGGGTGTTCCCGGTCTCCACGACGTCGGCGATGGCATCCGCGACGCCAAGCCGGACGGAAGACTCAACGGCGCCGTCGAGCCTGACCACCTTGGCGTTGATGCCCCGTTCGGCGAGGTAGTTGCGCAGGAGTCCGTCGTAGCTGGTGGCCAGTCGCTTGCCTTCGAGCTCTGCGGCAGAGCTGAAGTCGCCCACCGGACCGGCAAAGCGGAAGGTGGAGGCGGCGAACCCAAGCGGCAGCAACTCCTCGGCTTCCACCTCGGCGTCCAGAAGGAGGTCGCGGCCGGTGATGCCGACGTCGAGCGTTCCCTGGCCGACGTAGACCGCGATGTCGCGGGGGCGGAGGAAGAAGAACTCGATGTCGTTGTCCGGGTCCACCATGACCAGTTCGCGGCTGTCGCGGCGTTGGCGGTATCCGGCTTCGGAGAGCATGGCGGAGGCGGCTTCTGACAGGGAGCCCTTATTGGGGACGGCTAATCGCAGCATGGGAAATTCTTTCTGGGGTGGAAGGTCTGGATTTTCAGGCAAATGAAGGCCACAGCGGGGCCGGCGGCAGGCGCCGGACCAGTGGCTACAGATGCTTGTAGACGTCTTCCAGGGTCAGGCCTTTGGCGAGCATCAGAACCTGCAGATGGTACAAAAGCTGGGAAATTTCCTCTGCCGCGGCTTCATCGGATTCATATTCGGCAGCCATCCATACTTCGGCTGCTTCCTCAACGACTTTCTTGCCGATGCCGTGAACACCGGACTCCAATTCTGCGACGGTGCGGGAGCCTTCCGGACGGGTGGCTGCCTTCTCGCTGAGCTCAGCGAACAGCGTCTCGAAATTCTTCACGCCCTCCAGCCTACTTGCTGCGGCCGCACGGGCGCTTCCCGGGCCGTTGCATGACGGGCGCGATGTGAGCGAATACACACCGCGCCCGCCACGTGGACATCGGAGTTATGCGTACTGTTTCAGGACCACGGCCGTGGCCAGGGCAGCGGTGACCGCCTCATGCCCCTTGTCTTCCTTGGAGCCGGGAAGTCCTGCGCGGTCCAGGCCCTGCTGCTCGTTGTCGCAGGTGAGCACTCCGAAGCCCACCGGCACCCCGGTGGAAACGCTGACGTCGGTGAGGCCCGACGTCGCGGCCTGGCAGACGTAGTCAAAGTGCGGCGTTCCACCGCGGATCACGACGCCGAGGGCCACCACGGCGTCGAAATGCGGGGCCAGGCGTGCGGCGGCCACCGGCAGCTCGAAACTGCCGGGAACGCGCAGGACGGTGGGTTCGCTGATGCCTGCGTCCTTCGCGGCCCGCAGGGCGCCGTCCAGGAGGCCGTCCATGATCTGCGTGTGCCAGCTGGCTGCCACGATGGCGAGCTTCAGCTGCGAAGTCTCGGCCGGGTTGAGGGTGCTGAGGTCGATGTCGGGGGCGCCGTGTCCGCTCATGGGTGTGTCGTGTTCCGTTCAGTCTTGTTCGTGGTCGTAAGGGGATTCGGGGGCCGGTACGGGCACCGGTGCCACGCTGGTGTCCAGCAGGAGCCGGTGCTCCATCCGGTCCTTCTTGGTGCGCAGGTACCGGATGTTCTGTTCGCGGGAGGGGACCTCGGTGGGGACCATTTCCACCACCTTGACGCCGGCCTGGGCCAGCCTGTTCTGCTTGTCCGGGTTGTTGCTCAGCAGCCGGACCTCGTGCAGGCCCATTTCGGCGAGGATCTGGGCCGCGGCCTTGTAGCACCGCGCGTCAACCGGCAGGCCCAGCTGTTCGTTGGCTTCCACGGTGTCGAAGCCCGCTTCCTGCAGCGCGTAGGCCTTGATCTTGTTGGCGAGACCGATGCCCCGGCCTTCCTGCCCGCGCAGGTAGAGCAGGGTGCCGCCGTTGTCGCGGATCAGTTCCAGCGCGAAGGCAAGCTGTTCCCCGCAGTCGCACCGGTAGGAACCGAAGACGTCGCCGGTGAGGCACTCGGAGTGCAGCCGCACCAGCGGTGCCTTGCCGTCAGTGGGCGCGTTGGGCGAGCTCACGGCCAGGTGCTCCACACCGGTGAGGACGTCGGTCCAGGCCTGGGCCACAAAGTCGCCGAAGGCGGTGGGCAGTTGCACAATGGGACCTCCGCTGACGGGGTAGGTCCCGGCACCGGGTACCGAGTGGTGGTCCCTGTGGCCGTCCTGGTGGCTGTCGTCTCTGGCTGCCGATGCCGTCATGGCTTCTCCTTCTCTTCGCCCGGCGTGACCCGGACCTTCTCGCGCTGGGTTCCCCCGGCCCCGGCTTCAAGATACGCCACCAGGTCCTCGATCGAGATCAGCGGGCACCCATGGTCGGCCGCAAAAGTCCTGAGGCCGTCCAGGCGCATCATTTCACCGTCGTCATACACTACTTCCGCGATCACCCCGACAGGCTCCAGGCCGGCAAGGCGGCACAAGTCCACCGCGGCCTCGGTGTGGCCCTGGCGTTCCCGCACACCTCCCTCAACCGCACGAAGCGGGAAAATATGCCCCGGCCGGGTCACAGAGGCAGGAACCGCGTGCGGGTCCGCCAGGATGCGGGCCGTCAAGGCACGGTCCGTCGCGGAAATTCCCGTGCTCACGCCGGTGGCCGCGTCGCAGGAGACCGTGTAGGCGGTGCCCTTCGCGTCCTGGTTGACGGCCGTCATCGGGGGCAGCTCCAGGGCATCGGCCCGGGCACCCGTCAGCGGCACGCAGATTACGCCCGAGCTGTAGCGGATGGTCCAGCCCATCAGCGCCGGTGTGGCGTGCTGGGCCGCGAAGATGATGTCGCCTTCGTTCTCGCGGTCCTCATTGTCGACCACCAGCACCGGCCGGCCGGCGGCCATGGCGCGCACGGCGTCCTCGATCGGGTCCAGGCCTTTGCCCGGCGCCTGGGCCACCGGCTGGCCGGTGGCCGGGTCTCCGGCGACGGGCGTGTCCAGGTGTACCGCGGCGTTCACCGTGCACCTCCAGCGGTGGCAGCCTCGCCGGCACCGGCCGCGGAGGCCGGTTCGCGGAAGGCCAGCAGCCGTTCGGTGTACTTGGCCAGCACGTCGACTTCCAGGTTCACCCGGCTGCCGGTGTGCTTGGTGCCCAGGCCGGTCTCAGCCAGCGTCGTGGGAATGAGGCCTACCTCAAACCAGGGTTCCTGCTCGGACGCGGGGCTGACGGCAGTAACGGTGAGGGAAACGCCGTCGATGGCGATGGAGCCTTTTTCTGCAATGTAGCGGGCCAGGTTGGCGGGAACGCCGAAGCGCAGCCGCTCCCAGTTGCCTTGGGCTTCCCTTTCCAGCAGGACACCTACGCCGTCCACATGGCCTTGCACCACATGCCCGTCCAATCGGCCGCCGGCGGGGACGCAGCGTTCAAGGTTGACGGAGTCGCCGGCAGCGAGTTCGCCGATGGTGCTCCGGAGCAGTGTTTCGCCCATGACGTCGACGCTGAACTCCTTGCCGTCAATGGCGGTGGCCGTGAGGCAGACCCCGTTGACGGCGATCGAACCGCCAAGTGCCAGGCCCTCCGTGGACCCGGGTGCGTGGAGCCGGACGGTGGCGCTGGTGTCGCCGTCGCGCTCAACGGACAGCACCTGCCCCTGCTCGGCGATAATTCCGGTGAACATCAGCGGCCTCCCTGGGCTTGCTCCGCGGTACCGCGGGTTGGTTGGTGGTCCAGTGCAACTCTGCGTTGCGGTCTTAGGTGAAGTCTCAGGTCCCGGCCGAGCGTCCGCACGGCGCCGCCGTCGGACTGGTCCCATTCCCATTGCTGGGCGTCGGCAAGGGTGGTGATGCCCAGCCCGTCCAGGGCCGGGGTGCCCGAGCCCAGCAAAGTGGGGGCGAGGTACATGATCAGTTCATCAACGAGCCCGGCCGAGAGGAATGAGCTGAGGATCCGTGATCCTCCCTCCACCATGATGTGGCGGGCGCCTGCGTCGTACAGCATGGACAGGGCTTCGGCGGGGTCGCGGGTGGGCAGGTGGACGGCCAGGCCGTCATCGCCGCGGATTGCTGCGTCGTCGGGAATGTCCCGGAGCCCCATGACGGCCCGTACGGGCTGTTTGGCGGCCAGCCCACCGGAGGGGTTTCGGGCGGTCAGGCGCGGGTTGTCCACCAGCACGGTCTGCGTGCCCACCAGGATGGCATCGATGCGTCCGCGGATCCCGTGGTTGTCCGCCAGCGATTCCGGGCTGGAGATCCACTGGCTGGTGCCGTCTTCGGCAGCGATCCTGGCGTCCAGGGTTTGTGCGATGTGCAGCGTGACGAAGGGCCGCTTGGCCGCGACGGCCTCAAACCATTGCCGGTTCAGGTCCAGCGCTTCCTCGGCGCCGAGGCCGCTGCGGACACTTACCCCGGCGGCGCGGAGGGTGGCTGCTCCCCCGGCGGCAGGGTCATGAGGGTCGTCGATGGCGTAGACCACGTCGGTGATCCCCGCGGCGATGATCGCTTCCGTGCACGGCCCGGTGCGGCCCACGTGGTTGCAGGGTTCGAGCGTGACCACCATGGTGCAGCCGGAGAGGTCCATGCCGACGGCGGCAGCCTGGGCTATGGCGTCGGCTTCGGCGTGGGCGGTGCCGGCACCGCGGTGGTGGCCGGTGACCAGGTGGCGGCCGTCGGGGCCGATGACGACGGCACCCACCAACGGATTGGCGCCGCGCGGACCCCGCAGGGCTGCCTCGAGGGCTTCCTCCATGGCCCGGATTTCATCCGTGCTGAAGGCTGTGACTACTCCGGCGGCTGGTTTCAGTTCAACTGCACCGCTCATGCGGCGGCCGTCGGGGAGTTGGTGCCTGCCGTGGAAGCAGCAGGGCTTGTGGCGTTGAAGAGCCATCGCTGGGGGTTCATTCGTGTCGTTCCTTCCCTCTCGAACCGCGATGGCTCCGGGGATATACGACAGCAGAACGCTGCGGAGCCCAAAGGCCCGCAGATACAGCTGTACGTGCTTCTCTCATCCAGACTTTAACTGTCGGTACCGGAATTCCACCGGTTCAACCGTCTGCCGGGTCCCTGTGGAAAGGGCACCGGCTCGCGGGTCGCGGACTGTCACCGCCGGTTCGGACTTACACCGACCCCGGAGCACGTATGTGTGTTGTTATTGTGCCACAACCGGCAGGGGCAGCCGGTTATTCCGTCGCCGCACGTAACGTCCGGCTGGCCTTTGCACGGAGCAGCTCGATGGCTGCGGCCGGATCCTCCGCACCGTAGACCGCGGAGCCGGCGACGAAGACGTTGGCGCCGGCTTCGGCGGCGCGGGCGATGGTGTCCTCCGAAATACCGCCGTCCACCTGGATGGCGACTCCCAGTCCCGAACCGTCCACCGCTTCCCGGGCCCTGCGGATCTTGGGCAGCGTGATATCCAGGAAAGCCTGGCCGCCGAAGCCCGGTTCCACGGTCATGATCAGCAGCATGTCCAGTTCCGGCAGCATGTCCAGGTACGGTTCAACCGCCGTGGCCGGCCGCAAGGCCATCCCGGCCTTGGCGCCCCTGCTGCGCAGTTCCCGCGCGAGCTTGATGGGGGCGATGGAGGCCTCGGCGTGGAAGGTGACCGAGGCGAGCCCGGCGTCGGCGAACCCGGGCGCCCAGCGGTCGGCATCGGCAATCATCAGGTGCGCATCCAGCGGAACGGGGCTGACCACCTGGATCCGCTGCACGACCGGCAGCCCAAGGGTGAGGTTGGGGACGAAGTGGTTGTCCATCACGTCCACGTGCACGGCGTCGGCGTTGCTGATCCGCTGGAGTTCGGCCTCAAGGTTGACGAAGTCGGCGGAGAGGATGCTCGGGTTGATGCAGCATTGCGCCACGGAAGTGCCTTTCGCTGAAGGTGTGGGGGTGTTGCCGGGAGTGTCCCTGCCCTGGCAGGGACACTCCGGGTCAGGATGTCTTTTTGATGAGGGCCAGGAACATGGCGTCGGTGTGGTGGACATGGGGCCAAAGCTGGGCGGTCAACTCATGTCCGGCGCCAAGGTTGCCGGTGAGGCTGACCGCGTCCAGGGCGGCGCCGGCATCAAGGAGCTCAAGGTCGTCGCGTTTCCGGAGTGCGTCAGCCACGACGGCGGTGGTTTCCGCCGGATGCGGCGAACAGGTCACGTAGGCAACGACTCCCCCGGGACGGACCGCTGCCAGCGCGGATGCCAGCAGCTCACGCTGCAGCGGGCCGAGGTCCGCGATGTCCTTGGGTGAGCGCCGCCACCGGGACTCCGGACGGCGGCGCAGCGCTCCCAGGCCCGTGCACGGGACGTCCACGAGGACGCGGTCGAAACCGCCGGGCTGCTCCGTTCCGACATCGCGGCCGTCTCCGGTGCGGACCTGCCAGCTCTCGTGCGGCACCGCGGCCAGGGCCTGGCCCACGAGCTTTGCCCGGTGCGGCGCCGGTTCGTTCGCCAGGAGCGTGGCGCCGCGCTGGTGGGCCAGGGCCCCCAGCAATGCCGCCTTCCCGCCAGGCCCCGCACAAAGATCAAGCCACGCCTCCGGGGAAACGGCCGCAGTTGGCCCGCCAGCGGCATCCGCCGCCGGGCCAAGGTCGACGGCGGCAAGCGCCCTGGCCACCAATTGGGAACCGACGTCCTGCACGCGGGTGGTTCCGGCCCGGACAGAGGCCAGGCGGCCCAGGTCCCCGCCGCTGGACAGCGCGGATCCCTCCACCAGTTCACCGGGCCTGGCACCGGTTTCCAGGGCTTCCTCCAGGCTCCCGAGCCCGGGCAGCGCCACCAGGTTGACCACGGGTGCCGCATTGTCAGCTTCGAGCAGCGCGTTGATCTCGGTGACGGGGCGGCCGTGCGCCACCAGCGATTGCCGCATGGCCCGGACAATCCATTCCGGGTGGGCGTACCGCAGCGACGCGATCTTCGTGTCGTCGGTTTCGCCCGCCACCAGAAGGTCCAGCCATTCATCAAGGGTGCGGGCCGTGACCTTGCGCAGGACTGCATTGATCAGTGCCGAAGGGCCTGCACCGATGACGGCGCGGGCCAGTCCAACCGTTTGGTCCAATGCCGCATGGGCCGGGACCCTCATGGCCAGCAGCTGGTGGACGCCGATCCGGAGGGCGTCGAGGACGGCCGGATCAAGCTGGTCAAGCGGCCTGTCCACGCACCGGGCCAGGATGGCGTCGTAGGTGCCTTGGCTGCGCAGCGCACCGTAGCTCAACTCGGTGGCGAAGCCGGCGTCCCGCTTGTCCAGGTGGTGGTGCCGGATCCGTGCGGGCAGCACCAGGTTGGCGTAGGCATCCTCCTGTGCGACGGCGCGCAAAACCTCGAAGGCCACCAGCCGTGCGGGGTCGGCGCGCCGGGTCCGCTGCGACGGCGCCTGCTCGGTGAAGCTCCGTTGCGGCCCGCGGTTGCGTTCCCGTCCCTTGGCGTTCCGCCGGCTGGCATCGCCGGAACCACCGCTGCCTCGACCGCGGCCGCCGGAAACGCCGCTGCCGCCTTGGCCGTTCCGCCCGGCGTTCCCCCGCCCTCCGGGCCTACCCTGGCCGCCCGGGTTTTCTCCGGAACCGCTCATTCGAACACCACGCCCTCCATAGAAGCCATCCCGCGCGCCCAGTCGGCGGCAGCCATCATTTTCTTGCCGGCGGGCTGGATCCGGGTGAGTTCCACCGCGTGCGATCCCGTTCCCACCATGACGCTCTTTCCCTGGACGGACACCGACCCCGGCGCCAGGCCGGCAACATCCGGCCGGAGCCGGACCGGCTCAAGCTTGATCCGCTGGCCATCCAGCATGGTCCAGGCTCCCGGCTCGGGGGTGACGCCGCGCGCCTGCCTGCTGATGGCAAGCGCCGGGTGGGCCCAGGTGAGTCGGCCGTCGTCCAAGGTCAGCTTCGGGGCGAGGGTGACATCGCCCGTTTGCGGCTGCGGCACCGCTTGTCCGGCGTCGATGGCGGACAGTGTCTGGGCCAGCAGGACCGCTCCGCTGCGCGACAGCCGCTCGAGCAGGTCGCCCGCGGTGTCGTTGGCGCCCACCGGCTCGGTCAGCGTCCCGAAGACGGGACCGGTATCGAGCCCCTCTTCAAGCCGGAAGGTGACGGCACCGGTGAGGTCGTCTCCGGCCATCACGGCCCGCTGCACCGGCGCTGCTCCACGCCACGCCGGCAGCAGGGAGAAGTGCAAGTTGACCCAGCCGTGGCGGGGCACGGCCAACGCGGCCGGCGGGACCAGGCCGCCGTAGGCAACGATGGCTGCCACGTCAGGCGCGGCAGCCGAGATGCGTGCGGTGGTGCCGGCGTCCACCTTGGCCGCGTGGATGATATCGATGCCCAGCTCAGCCGCGCGCCGGGCAACCGGGGAGGGCGTCAGCACGCGCTTGCGCCCCAGCGGCGCATCGGGGCGGGTCAGGACTGCGACGACCTCAAAGCCGGCGTTGACCAGGGCATCGAGCGAGGGAACGGCGACTGCCGGAGTACCGGCAAAGAGGACCCTCATTCGGCGTTGCCAAAGCTGCCGGGGGCACCAAAACTTGTGCCGCCGAAGCTGGACCCGACGCTCTTGGCGCGCTTGGCCGTGGTGCGTTCGGCGACGGCGTCGTAATTGGCATTGCGGATGGAGCGCAGCGCTGCCTTCCGGTCTTCACCCTCCAGCCGGTCGGTGTAGAGGATGCCGTCCAAGTGGTCGTTTTCATGCTGGAAGCACCGCGCCAGCAGACCCTCGCCGTCGACCGTCACCGGATTGCCGTGCATGTCGACGCCGGTGACCCGGGTGGTGCGGAAACGGCGGACCGGGAAGCCGAGGCCGGGGATGGACAGGCAACCCTCCACCTGGTCCGGTTGGTAGTCCTCGCTGTTCTCCAACACCGGGTTGATGATGTGGCCCTCCACGCCGTCAATGCGGTAGGTGAAGACACGCTTGCTGACGCCGACCTGCGGCGCGGCAAGGCCGGCGCCTTCCACATCCTCCATGGTCTCGGTCATGTCGGCGACCAGTTTGGCAAGCTCGGGTCCGAATTCCGTCACGGGATCGGCCACGGTGCGGAGCACGGGATCCCCGATGATGCGGATATTCAGGATAGCCATGCGCAGTTATTCCTCACGGTTGGCGGCAAAGGGAACCTGTCCAGTTTAGGTGCAGTCCCCCGCCGCTCGGCTCGGTCCTAGGCGGTACGGGCGGCCTGTGCCAGCGGCGGCGGCGCGATGGGCAGCAGCGCCGTGCCGGCGCTGAGGGTGTCCGCGGACAGTTCCCACACCCGGCGCAAGGCGCAGAACTTCCACCAGTGGTGCTTGAGGACTTCGGGATTGGCACGGACCGGACGCACCTCGGTTACACCGATGGCGACAGCCAGCAGGACCGGGTTGTCGCCATATTTCCAGGGCTCCCAGGTTCCGGCCTCCGCATCCACCAGGCTTTCCTCCGCCTTCATGCCGGCAACCAGCTGCATGACCACCTTGTCATCGAGCGGTTTGACCAGTCCGTCGCGGGTGGTGCCCTTGGTTTTGTAGTCGATCAGGCAGACTCGTCCGTTGATCCGGGCCACCAGGTCAAGGGTGCCTGCATAGCCCACCGTATTGTTCCAGACCGTGATCTCGGGGGCGATGGGCTCCACCCGGAAGAGCTCCCACCACTCGTCAAAGCGGACGGCGAAGGCTTCTTCCCCGTTCGCGGCCAGGGCCTCGCGGGCTTCCTTCATGGTGTGCGGGCGGCCCAGCGCGCGGAGCGCCACCTGCTCGCAGTAGTTGTGGACCCGGTCCCCCCGCCTGGCGGCGTCGTCCCGGTAGGTCTCGGCTGCCTTCGCCGCGCGGTTGACGGCCTGCTTGATTTTCGCCGGACTCCCCAGGCAGTCCGCGAGCAGGGGGTCGTTCGCCAGGCTGCTGGCACCCATGTATCCGAACCAGCCGTCCAGGCCGTGCGGCTGCTGGCTGATGACGGTGGTGATGGACGGCACGGAAAACTGTTCAGACGTGGACCGTGCGTACATCCGGCCGTATTCAGTAGCGTGGGCAAGAAGCGGATCAGTCATACAAAAGACTCTTTCACAGGGGGCCGACAAAATCTCCGGACGCTGGATCCGAACGCAAAAAAGGTCCGTCTCCGCTGCGTATGAGCGGAAACGGACCTTTGCGGTGGGCGATACTGGGTTCGAACCAGTGACCTCTTCGGTGTGAACGAAGCGCGCTACCACTGCGCCAATCGCCCCGATGCATTTGAATGCTAGCCGACCTTCCGGACATTTCAAAAATCGGCTTCCCGAGGCAGGACGCATGCCCGGGGGTCGGGGGCTGGGCACTGCTTCCGTCCCCCTCGAGAGAGGCCCGGGTCGAGGTGGACGGTGGGCCCGCGGAACCTATGCGCGGCAAACGCACCATGGTGGAGGCACCAGGGTGAGCCCCCGCGGCCGCTTCCGCCGGATCCCGGCCACGGTCGAATTACACGCTTGTAAGTCACAAAATCCGCGTCATGACGCCGAAGCGGAGCCGCATGACCATTGCCGGCCGGAGGCAATTTGGAGAATCCCGGAACCTCCTATATTGTTTTTACTCGTTGGAACGCGAGGAAATGCCGGAAACGGCAGGGAATCAAGCCTCCAAAATGCGGACGTAGCTCAGCTGGTAGAGCACCACCTTGCCAAGGTGGATGTCGCGAGTTCGAATCTCGTCGTCCGCTCGCAGGACACTGTCACAGCAAATATTCTTCGGAATTGACGCTAACACGGTGGGTTGGCCGAGAGGCGAGGCAGCGGCCTGCAAAGCCGTATACACGGGTTCGAATCCCGTACCCACCTCGGTGAAAACCATGGTTTCCGGGTTACCGGAGGCAATGGGCGATTGGCGCAGCGGTAGCGCGCTTCCCTGACACGGAAGAGGTCACTGGTTCGATCCCAGTATCGCCCACTCGGCAAGGAAACTTGCCGGCAGTACCACCGGAATATCCGGGACAAGCTGCAAAATGCGGACGTAGCTCAGCTGGTAGAGCACCACCTTGCCAAGGTGGATGTCGCGAGTTCGAATCTCGTCGTCCGCTCTCTTTTATCCCATACCGGTCTTCCGGTTCCGGGCGATTGGCGCAGCGGTAGCGCGCTTCCCTGACACGGAAGAGGTCACTGGTTCGATCCCAGTATCGCCCACACTTATGCAGCAGCTCTCCGGAGCTGCTTTTTTGTTGCCCGGGGATACGCTGCGGGCGAACGGGATTTCCTTGGCATGCCTTCCCGCCGCGGCTAGGATCGATTGCGCGAGGAGCGACCTGGCTCCGCGATCGAAGGGAGGTGCTCGTGGGTTTACTTGACGATCTAAAGGGCAAGGCTCAGGGTCTGATCCAAGGCAACGAGCAAGCCATCAAGGACGGCATCACCAAGGCCGGCGATTTCGTCGACACCAAGACCGGCGGCAAGTACGCGGGCCACGTCGACAAAATCCAGGATGGCGCTTCCAAGCTCGTTGACAAGAACGGAACTCCCGGCCAGGCACCTGCCGCCGGGCCGGTTCCCCCGGTTGCTCCTGAAACCCCGGTTCCGCCGGCTGACAGGACGCCGTAGAGGATTTGGCCAGGGGCCCTTGCCCCGGCACGTCAAGGAGGTGCAGGTCCCGCCGGGAGGCGGCACCTGCACCTTTGTCGTTTAAAGGGCGGGCCCCCGCTGCGGGCAACCCGTGGAGCACCGAATTCCTGGTTGGCCGCGCCACGCCGGTAACCTGCCGGTATGCCAAAGTCCGCAGCATCTCCCAAAACAGCCCCCGGTGGGCGGTCCCGGCTGGATTCCCGGCCGGTGGCCGCCGGAATCGTCACGGCGCTGGTGGGCTTCACGTCGTCATTTGCTGTGGTCCTCGCCGGCCTGAGGGCGGTGGGTGCCGATCCTGCCCAGGCTGCATCCGGTCTGCTGGCGGTCACGCTCGCCGTCGGGCTTGGTGTGCTGCTGCTTGCCTGGCGCTCCCGGGTTCCAGTGACGCTGGCATGGTCAACGCCGGGCGCCGCTTTGCTGGCAGCTTCGGGAACGCCCGACGGCGGCTGGCCGGCCGCCGTCGGGGCCTTCCTCGTAGCGGGGGTACTGCTGGCACTGACCGGACTGGTGCCCTCGCTCGGCCGGCTGATGGCAGCCATTCCGCCCACGCTTGCGCAGGCGATGCTGGCAGGTGTCCTGCTTCAGTTGTGCCTGGCGCCCTTCAAGGCGTTGGGCACGGTTCCATTGTTTGTTGCCCCCGTGGTCCTGTGCTGGCTGGTGATGATGAAGTTCGCTCCCCGGTGGGCCGTGCCGGCCGCCCTGCTGGTCGCCGTGCTGGTGATCGGGATCCACGTCGCGGCCGGCGGGACTGCCCTCGGCACGGCGACCCTCATGCCCACCCTGGTGTGGACCACACCCGCCTTCACCCTGCAGGCTTTGGTGGGCATCGCGATCCCGTTGTTCGTGGTGACCATGGCATCGCAGAACGTCCCCGGGGTGGCAGTCCTGCGGTCGTTCGGATACGAAACCCCGTGGCGGCAGGCCATGCTGGTGACGGGTGCGGGGACCGTCCTGGGGGCACCGTTCGGCGGCCACGCCATCAACCTTGCAGCGCTCAGCGCCGCCCTTGCCGCAGGCGAGGAAGCGGGCGCGGACCGGAGCAGGCGCTGGATCGCCGGTTTCGTGTCCGGCCCCGCGTACCTGCTGTTGGCCGCGTTTTCCGCTACCCTGGTGGCCGTGGTGGGTGCGGCACCGGCGGGGATGCTGGAAGCCGTGGCCGGGCTCGCCCTGCTGGGGACCCTCGCCTCGGCGGTGTCGGCCGCGTTGGCGGACCCGGAAGACAGGATTGCTCCCGCGGTCACCTTCCTGATGGCGGCGTCCGGCCTGGCCTTCGCCGGAATCGGATCCGCATTCTGGGCGCTCCTTGCCGGTCTGGCGGTGCGGGCGGTGCTGGTTCCACGGCGGCGGACCGCCCCGGAGGGGACCGGAAGTTAGGAGGGTTCGTGGTTCTGGCCTTCACGGGCCAGCGCGGTGAGGCGGGACACGGCACGGAAGTACTTCTTCATGTATCCGCCGGTCATCATTTCCTCGGTGAACAGCTTGTCGAACGGGACACCGCTGGCCAGGATGGGAACGTCCTTGTCGTAGAGCCGGTCCGCCAGGACGACGAACCGCAGCGCCACGGCCTGCTCGCTGATGGTTTCCACGTTCCGCCACACCACGCCGTCGATGCCGTCGATCAGTTGCCGGTAGCGGCTGGGGTGCACGCCTGCCAGGTGGTGGATCAGGGTGGCGAACTCATCCTGCGCCACTGTCTTGCCGTCGAACTCCGCTTTCATGTGCGTGTTCAGTTCGCTGTTTTTCAGCGGGGCCGGGGCAGCGGGAAGGCCGCGGTGCCGGAAGTCCTCGCCGTCGATGCGGATGACCTCGAACTGGTCAGCAAGCACCTGGATCTCGCGCTGGAAGTCCACCGCCGCAAAACGGCCGTCGCCCAAGGAGCCGGGGAGGGTGTTGGACGTGGCCGCGAGCTTGACGCCGGCGTCGGCCAGTTCCCGCATGAGCCGGGACATCAGGACGGTGTCGCCCGGATCGTCGAGTTCGAATTCGTCGATGCAGACCAGCTTGTAGCTGCTCAGTGCTTCCACGGTCTTGCGGAAGGACAGGGCGCCCACCAGGTTGGTGTACTCCACGAACGTGCCAAAGGCCTTGGGACCGGGCGCGGCGTGCCAGAGCGATGCGAGCAGGTGGGTCTTGCCCACGCCGAATCCACCGTCGAGGTAGATGCCCGCCCTGGATTCGTCCTTCTTGCCGAAGAGCTTCTTGAACAGCCCTCCCCCATTGCCCGCTCCCACGCCGCCGGCGAATTCCTCAAGGGCGCGCACTGCTGCGGCCTGGCTTGGCTGCTTTGGGTCGGGGCGGTAGCTCGAAAAGGAAACCTCCCCGAACCGCGGCGATGGGTAGAAGCCCTTGAGGAGCTCGTCCACCGAAACTGCCGGCGTACGGGCGGCAAGCTGTTCGATCTGTACCAAGGTGGTCCGTTCTGCTCGTGGTTTGTCCCCAGAAAGGATACCGGCAACCGGGACCGCACCCGGGGTGGGCGTTATGCCCGCCACGGCCGCGTGACCAAGCCAACATTTCGTCCTGTTAACGGAATACGGACAACGCCGGGGGCGCTGGCTAGGGTGGGAACAGGTTCCAATGCCGGTCCCACGGTTTTCCGTGCCCTTAGTGAAAGGCCAACGCCATGCCCTACCCGGTTGAACAGAATGAGAAGTTCGCAGCCTATGCCCACCCCGAGCGGCTCGTTTCCACGGAGTGGCTGGCCGCCGCCATCGAAGGCGGCGCGGTAGCCAACGGCGAGCTCATCGTGGTCGAATCCGACGAGGACGTGCTGCTGTACGAAACCGGTCATATCCCCGGTGCCGTCAAGATCGACTGGCACACGGACCTGAACGACGACGTCTCCCGCGACTACGTCAATGGCGCAGCTTTCGCCGAACTCGCGGCGTCGAAGGGCATTTCCCGGGACAGCACCGTGGTGATCTACGGCGACAAGTCCAACTGGTGGGCCGCGTACGCCCTGTGGGTGTTCACGCTGTTCGGCCACCAGGACGTACGGCTGCTCGACGGCGGCCGTGACAAGTGGGTTGCCGAGGGCCGCGAACTGACCAGGGACAAGCCCTCCCCCGCGCCTGGCAGCTACCCGGTGGTGGAGCGCGAGGATGCACCCATCCGCGCGTTCAAGGACGATGTCCTGGCCCACCTGGGCAAGCCGCTGATCGATGTCCGTTCCCCCGAGGAATACACCGGCCAGCGCACGCACATGCCGGCCTACCCGGAGGAGGGCGCCCTGCGCGGCGGCCACATCCCCACTGCCGCATCCATCCCGTGGGCCCGTGCGGCCGCCGAGGACGGGACCTTCCGCAGCCGCGAGGAACTCGAAGCCATTTACCTTGGCGAGGCCGGGCTGGCCGAGGGCGACGATGTGGTGGCGTACTGCCGGATCGGCGAGCGGTCCAGCCACACCTGGTTCGCCCTGAAGTACCTCCTGGGCTTCGAGACCGTCCGCAACTACGACGGTTCCTGGACGGAATGGGGCAACGCCGTCCGCGTGCCGATCGTCAAGGGCGCCGAGCGCGGTTCCGTTCCGGTCGGCGTCGGGGCCTGACGGCCGGCGTGCCCGCGTAGACTTGGAACGATGACTACTCAAGCTCTGCCCACCGCCCTGGCGGCGATCGTGGACGATTTCCAGGCCCTGTCCGAACCCGAGCGGCTCCAGCTGCTGCTGGAGTTCTCGGAGGGGTTGCCTGAACTGCCCGACCGCCTCAAGGACCACCCTGAACTCCTTGAGCAGGTGGTGGAGTGCCAGTCACCGCTGTTCCTCACCATCGAGACGGAGAAGACCGACGACGGCCCGGCCGGCGTGGTGCACCTCTACTTCAAGGCCCCGGCAGAGGCTCCCACCACGCGGGGGTTTGCCGGTGTGCTGCACGAGGGCCTGGATGGCTTGTCCGCCGGGGAAATCCTGTCCGTCCCCGATGACATGCCGGAACTGCTGGGCCTCACCCGGGCCATCACCCCGCTCCGCATGCGGGGCATGACGGCCATGCTGGGCCGGATCAAGCGCAAGGTGGCCGCCGCTTCACGCCTCCACGGCTGACCGCGTCCACCCGATGGCGCGAAAGAATGCTTTCCAGGGAACCCCGGCCACCGCGGCACTGACCGCGGCCGGGGTTCCCTTTGTGCTGCACCCGTACAACCATGACCCAGGCGCAGGCAGCTACGGCGCAGAGGCAGCCGCCGCCCTGGGAATCGATCCGTCCAAGGTTTTCAAGACCCTGATGGTGGACGTGGAGGGGAGGCTTGCCGTGGGCATCGTGCCGGTCAGCGGAACCCTCGACCTCAAGGCAATGGCCTCGGCGCTCGGGGCAAAGAAAGCATCCATGGCTGATCCCGCTGCCGCCCAGCGGCGCACCGGCTATGTCCTGGGCGGCATTTCGCCCCTCGGCCAGCGTCTGTCCTCCCCCGTTGTCCTGGATTCGAGCGCTCTGGCAATGGCGACCCTGCTGGTCTCCGGCGGCAGGCGCGGACTGGACATCGAACTGGCGCCCGCGGACCTGATCCGGCTCACGAACGCCGTGGCAGCTCCCATCAGCTCCGTCACTTCCGGACATCCCGCGCCTTAGCCGGGCGGGCGCTGCCCGGAACGGCCGGTGAAGTGGTCCATGGTCTGGTTGACCCCCAACACGTCCATGATTCGGTCGAAGGCACCGACCGGAAGGATCCGCAGCACGGGCAGCAGGTTGACGACCGGCGGCAGGAACAGCTTGCGGCGGCCGGCCTCGATGGCGTCCAGGACGCGGCTTGCAACCTGCTCTTCCTTGAGGATGGGCAGGATCAGCGGCCACCGGGTGCGGACGCCGTCGAACATCCCGGTGTCAATGTAATAGGGGCAGACCACCAGGGTGTTCACCGGCGTGTGCGCGGCCCGGAGCTCAGCGCGGAGGGACTCGTCGAAGCCGAACGCGGCGAACTTGCTGGCAGAGTAGTCCGTCTGCCGGGCAACTCCCACCAGGGCCGCGGCGCTGGCGACGGTCACCACGGTTCCACGGCGCCGGCTTACCATGCCGCCAAGGAACGCGCGCGTGACCCAGTACAGGGACAGGACGTTGACCTGCATGGTCCGTTCGATGTCCTGGTCCGCGGCCTCCAGGAGCCTCCTGCCGCTGACCACGCCGGCGTTGTTGACCACAATGTCCACGGGCCCTGCCAGCTCTGCGGCAGCCTTGACGGCCTGGTTGTCGGTGACATCCACGGCCTGTGCTTCGGCGGAGCCGCCGGCGGCGCGGATTTCGTCCCTGACTGCTGCACCTCGTTCGGCGTCAATGTCCCAGATCACCACCCGGCTCCCGCGTCCGGCGGCACCGAGCGCCAGGCGCCGGCCGAGCCCGCGCCCGCCTCCCGTGACCAGCAGCGTTGCACCGGAAAGCCGGGTTCCTTTGGCCATGTCAGTCCTCCTGGGATTTCGGCGCCACGGACAATGTCCTAGCGGCCTCTGGGGAGTCGGCCCATCAGGGTGATGGCCCGTTTCATGATGCGGGCGTATGCCTTGTTCGACGTCCCCGCAGCCGGAGCCACCCGCAGCAGCCGCTGCACCGCAATGGTCTGCTGCTCGGTGTACTTCAGCATGCCTTCCCGGCCGTGGCGGCGCCCTGCCCCGGAATCCTTCATGCCGCCGATCGGTGCGTCATGGGAGGCCCAGGTGGCGGCATAGCCTTCGTTGACGTTGACTGTGCCCGTCATCAGCCGGCGGCCAACCTCTTCGCCGTGGCTGGCGGACCAGACACTGGCGTTCAGGCCGAAGTCGGAGTCGTTGGCCAGGGCGACTGCTTCGTCGTCGTCGGCCGCCCGGTAGATGGCAACTACCGGACCGAACGTTTCTTCGCGGGCCATGAGCATGTCATCGGTCACGCCTGCCAGGACGGTGGGTTCGTAGAAAAGCGGCCCCAGGTCAGGCCGCGGGCGGCCGCCGGCGATAAGTTCAGCGCCCTTGGCGAGCGCGTCCTGGACGTGGCGGTCCACCCGATCGACCTGTGCCTGGCTGATAAGCGAGCCCATGCCGATGTCCCAGTCGGGGCCCGCCCCCAGGCGGATGCCCTTCACCCTGGCGGTAAAGGCGGCCACGAAGGGGTCGTGGACTGCCGCGTTCACATAGATCCGTTCAATGCTGACGCACAGCTGGCCGGAGTTTGAGAAGCAGGCGTGCACCGCACCCGCGGCGGCCCGGCCAACGTCCGCATCTGCCAGCACGAGCATGGGATTCTTGCCGCCAAGTTCGGCGGAGAAGCCAATGAGCCGGGCGCTGCACTGCCGGGCGACGGTCTTGCCGGTTTCCGACGATCCGGTAAACATCAGGAAATCGACCTGCCCGATCAGCGCGGGGCCGATCTCCGTACCGGGCCCCGTCACCACCTGGAACAGGGCTGTTGGGAGTCCGGCATCCCGGAGCAGCCTGAGCATCAGGAGGGCCGTGAACGGGGTCTGCGAATCCGGTTTCAGGACAACGCTGTTTCCGGCCAACAATGCAGGAATGGCGTCCGAGACCGCGAGCGTCAACGGATAGTTCCACGGGCTGATGATGCCCACCACGCCCTTGGGCAACAGGTATTCGGTGGTGCGGGTCAGGACCGGCAGTGCGCCCTTCCGGCGGCGCGGCCGGAGGTACCTTTCCGCAGTGCGTGCGTAATAGTCCGCCGTCATCACGACGTCCGCAAACTCTTCGAAGGCGCTCAACCGCGATTTTCCGCTTTCGGCCTGGACCAGGTCCAGGACGTCCTGCTCCCGGTCCAGCAGGAGCTCCCGGAACCGCCTGATGACTTCCCGGCGTTCGGCTACCGGCCTGGCCGCCCAGCCGCGCTGTGCCTCGCGGGCAGTGCCGACCGCCGTTTCGACGTCGGCGGTGCTGCATACCGGGACGTCCCCTACCGGCGAGCCGTCGAACGGTGCATTCGTGGCGTGCCGCGGGCGGCCCGGTGCCGCGGACACCAGCCCTTGCAGTCCGCCGGCCAGCTCCCGGCCCCGGGCGGTCAAGGCGGCGACGCCGTCCGGCGCGCCCATCTCAGGCTCCGGCCGGGGCAGCCCGGCCAACCGATCCCGGATTGAGCCGGGGGGCGAGCTGTTGCCGGAGCCACGCTTTGACCAGGCGCTCCCAGCGCTCCGGATCAACGTTCCATTCCTTGGTGTGCCGCGCGTGGTTGAACGTCTCAAACGTCACCATTTCGGGATTGCGCTCGGCCAGCATGGCCGAAGGTCCATAGGGCACGTACTCGTCATCCACGCTGTGGATGACCAGCGTGGGGGTCCGCAGCTCGACGGCCCGGGACACCCAGTCCATGATTTTCAGGTCAACGGGAGCCGAGAGGCCGGTGAGCCGGCGTCCCAGCGGATGCCCCAGCATCAGTTGCCCGTACCGCCCCACCAGCGAGGGGATCCGGTTCAGCTGGGCGTGGTGGGCCAGCACCGTCACCCAGTCAATGACGGGCGCATCGAGCACCATGGCCCGGATCAGGTGCCGGTAGCGGGACAGGTCCGCAGTCTGCAGGCAGATGGCCCCGCCCATGGACCAGCCGAACAGGACCACTTCCTCTGCGCCGTTGGCCAGGGCGTACTCGATGGCGGCTTCGATGTCCTGCCATTCCGTTGAACCAAGCCCGTAGCGTCCGTCATCGGCCGACGGCGCAAGGCCGTCGTTCCGGTAGGACACCAGCAGGCTGGTCAGGCCCAGTTCCAGGGCCGGGCCCACCGCTCGCAGGGCTTCCTGCCGCGTTGCGCCGCGGCCGTGGACCATGATGGCCCACGTCCGCGCAGCCCCCTTGGCCCGCACCAGCCAGGCGGGCGCCTCGCCGCGCTCCACGGGGATGGGCACATCCTCGAACGGAATCCCGGCCGCGGCCGGGTCAGGATAGATCGCGCCGCTCCACCACCCCCAGCGGGCCGATGAAAGGTCCCCGCTGTAGACGGCTTCCACCTCGCGCAGGACTGTCCGCTCCGCGGGCGAATAGGACACGATCCGGCCGATCCTGGCGTGGCCCTTGCCGCCGTCGAAGAAGAAGCCGTACACACCGTCAACGGTGGTGTCCTCGTTGGCTGCCAGGATCACCTGCTGTTTGTGGCCGTCACGGATGACGGCCAGGACTTCCTTGTCCGCCGCCCGCTGCCGCGCCGGAGTGATCACCCTGCGCGCGAAGTAAACGGCGAGGGCGGAGGACCCGGCTCCCAGGAGGCCGGCCAGTGACCCGCCGGCAACCGCCCCGCCCACTGCCCACTTCGCTCCCGGCGACATCCCGCCGGAGTCCCGGGTGGGTGCAGTCATTGCAGGGCGCGCTCGCCGGAAAGGTGCCATGGCTCTATTCTTACCGGCGTTGAGTCAGATACCCGCATTCCCTGCCGGCTGCGGCATGCCCTGCGGCAATCCGCCGGTGTCCGCGGGGCGCGGTGCAGGCGTGCGCGGGCCCGACTAGGCTATGGCCATGAGTGATCCAATCATCATCCTGACAGAAGAACCCCTGGGCGCGGACGACCGCCTGAACATCGAACAGCTCGTGGACGGGTCCGACAGCAGCCTGGTGGTCCTGGTGCCGGCCAACACCGAGCGTCACCTGCTGGTGGACTTCCTGGAAAACCTTTCCATGCTGGATGTGGCGAAGGCGTTCCGGGAGCTTGCGGGCGGCACTCCGGATGACGCCGCCGAGCGGGCCCATGCGGATGAGACACTCGCAGCCTCCCTCGCAGCACTGGCGGGGCTGGGCTCAGGGGTCACCGGCCAGGTGGTGGCCGGCAAGGCGGTGGACAGCCTCGTCGCCAAGGTCAAGGAAACCGGTGCCTCGCAGGCGGTGGTGATCACGCGGCCGCACGCCGTGGCGGATACGTTCCACACCGACTGGGCCAACAAGGCCCAGGACCAGCTCGGCGTTCCCGTCCTCCACCTGTACGCGGGTTCGGGATTTATCGGCGACTCCTGAGCGTTGGTAATGCCATGAGCATCTTTGGAAACAGCATTTTCGGTCATAAGGCAACGGGCATGGTGGACGCCGGCGGGCAAGCTGACACCACGGCAAGCGCTGCGACGGAATCGCCCGCGCAGAAGAGCGATGCCCAATGGCGGGAAGAACTGACACCGGAGGAGTACCGGGTCCTCCGCCAGGCCGGCACGGAACGCCCCTACACCGGCGAATACTGGGACACGCATACGGCCGGGGTCTACCAGTGCCGCGCCTGCGGGACTGAACTGTTCACCAGCAATGAGAAGTTCGATTCCCATTGCGGATGGCCTTCGTTCTGGGCCCCCCTGGCCGAGGGCACCGTGCGGTACATCCACGACCGGACCTTGGGCATGGACCGCGTGGAGGTCCGCTGCGCCGCGTGCGACTCCCACCTGGGCCATGTGTTCGAGGGGGAAGGCTACGGCACTCCCACGGACCAGCGGTACTGCATCAATTCCGTGTCCCTGCGGCTCGTGGAGAAGGAAAGCCCGGACGGCGCCCCGTCCAGGACGTAGGCGCGGTCCCCCTCACGCTGGTGCCAATCAACCAGTTCCATGCAGGCCTTGAGGATCGCGGAAGCACCGGAAGGCCAACAGTTTCTTACGCTTAGCGCTGCCGGGCATAAGTCATTCTGGTTGCTTGTTACGCTCGCCAGAGAAGCAAGCAACCAGAAAGGCAGCCGACGATGACAGAGGCCCTGACCACCGCTGTGGCGGGAATTTCCGCCCGGAACGAAGACTGGCTCCGGCTCAAGGGCGCCGCAACCGCCCTGCAGGCCTTCCAGGCCCAGGACGGCTCGGTTCCCGAGGCCGGAAACCACCCCGAGGCCTCACGGCATGTGTCCGCCATCGTCGACGCCATCCAGGCCCTCGCTCCCGCGTTTCCCCACGACGCGGCCTACCTGGACGCCCTTCGCCAGGACTTCTCCGCGTGGGCAGCCGGCGGATTCGCTGTGCCTGACTTCCTGGCCTCACTGCTGGCATTCCAGCCCCAGCAGCAGCGCCAGGACGGCCTCCAGCACCTGGTGGTCTTCCCCATGTATACCCAGAACGGGAGCAGCCACCGGCTGGTGGAGGCCGTGCTGATCGAGGTCATCTGGCCCGAATTCATTGCCGGCCTGGAGGCCGGGGATTATTCGAACAAGCTGTTCGTCCCCATCCGCTTCCTGGACTTCACCCCCGGTTACGACACCAACTCCGCCGTGCTCTTTCCCGAGACCGTGGCCGTCAGCCAAACTCCCACCTTCACCTGGGGCGCCATCTTCGCAGACCGCGAAGCAGCGAGGTTCCGCCGCGTCCTCAAGGCCGCTGCGGACATTACCTCGCTGGAACTGCCTCCAGGCGCCGCCGAACTGCTGGCCGACCAGGACCTCACCGAAGCCACCTTCGTCATGTGGGACCTCATCCACGACCGGACGCACATGCGCGGCGACCTGCCCTTCGATCCGTTCATGATCAAGCAGCGGATGCCCTACTTCCTGTACTCCCTCGAAGAACTCCGCTGCGACCTCACCGCCTTCCGCGAATCGGTCCGGATCGAGAAGGACGACGACGCCGACCCGCAAGCCCGGCGCCACGCGAAGCTGGTGCAGTACGCCATCATCTTCGACCGCATCTTCCGCTTCGCCATCACCGGCAGCCGGGTCCGGAACTATGACGGCCTGGGCGGCCAGCTCCTCTTCGCCTGGCTCCACCAGCAGCATGTGCTGCACTGGACGGACACCCGCCTGACCATCGACTGGGACGAGGTCGCAGACGCCGTGATCGCCCTGGGCGAGAGCATCGACGAACTCTACTGGCGCTCGATCGACCGGCCCAAGACAGCACACTGGCTGGCCGCATACCAGCTGGTGTCGGCTACCGTCACCCCTAACCCGGCCTCTGTCTGGGCCAAGGGACCTGACGCACTGCCGTTGGCTGGAACCCCGCGCGGACTGACGGACCAGGTGCTGGACGACGAATTCCCGCTGTCCATGTTCTACGAAGCATTGGAGAAGAAGATGCGCCCGGTCATCGAATCGACCGCCGGAATCACCGGCCGGTCAGCACTGTGAGCCAGTTGCCGGACGGCACGGCATTGACCGTACTGGTCACCGGCGGCAGCGGTGCGTCCGGAATTGCCGTTGCCCGGGCCCTGGCCGCCGCCGGGCACCGGGTGGCCACGGTGGGTTCGGATGCAGCCCGCATCAAGGCGGCCGCAAGGGAGGCGGGCGACGGCGTCACACCCTTCACGTGCGACCTCGCCGCGCTGGCCGAGGTCCGCCAGCTGCGTGACGACGTCGGCCGCGCGTTGGGGACGGTCGACGCGGTGATCCACCTGGTGGGCGGCTGGCGGGGCACCACGGGCATCGCCGACCAGTCCGACGACGACTGGGAGTTCCTGGAACGCGGCGCCATCACCACCCTGCGCAACGTCTCCCGCGTCTTCTTCGACGACATGGCCGCCTCCGCCCACGGCCGCTTCGCGATGGTGTCCTCCACCTCACTCGAGAAGCCAACCGCGGCACTGGCCAGCTACGTGGCCGCCAAGGCCGCCGCTGAAGCCTGGACCATGGCCATGGCGGACGGCTTCCGAAAGGCTTCGATGGACGGCGGCGGACAGGCGGCCGCTGTCGTTCTGGCAGTGAAAGCCCTGGTGGACGACGGACTGCGCCGCAAGCATCCGGAACGGTCCTTCCCCGGGGCGACGGACGTGGCTGACCTCGCCGCCGCCGTCGTCCGGCTGCTTGGCACGCCCGCCGCCGAACTGAACGGTGCCCGGCTCCGGCTGGCGGACTGACCGCCGCGACTGTCCCTACACTGAAAGCGTGAGCAATCCAATGACGACAACAGCAGAAACACGCGCCCCGCAGCGGCTGCACGACCCCGGCGTGCGCGGGTTCGCCTCCGACAACTACTCAGGGGTCCACCCCGAGATCCTGGCAGCCCTGGCCGCCGCCAACGAGGGGCACCAGGTCTCCTACGGCGAAGACGACTACACCGCGCGGCTCCACGAACTGATGGTTGACCACTTTGGCCCGGGCATTGAATGCTTCCCGGTCTTCAACGGCACCGGCGCCAATGTGGTGTCGCTGCAGTCGCTGCTTCCACGCTGGGGCGCCGTGGTGTGCGCCTCCACCGCCCACATCAACATGGATGAGAACGGCGCACCCGAACGCGTCGGGGGCCTGAAGCTGCTCCACGTCCCCACCCCCGACGGCAAGCTGACACCGGAACTCATCGACCGGGAGGCCTGGGGCTGGGGTGACGAGCACCGCGCCCAGCCACTGGCTGTCTCCATCACCCAGACCACGGAACTGGGCACCTGCTACACCCCGGAGGAAGTGCGTGCCATTGCCGACCACGCCCACTCAAAGGGCATGAAACTGCACATGGACGGGGCGCGGCTGGCGAATGCGGCCGCCCACCTGGGCGTCCCGCTGCGGGCCTTCACCAGTGATGCGGGAGTTGACATCCTCTCCTTCGGCGGCACCAAGAACGGGCTGCTCTACGGCGAGGTGGTGGTGGCGCTGAACCCGGAGGCGGCACACGGCCTGGTATACCTGCGCAAGATGGACATGCAGCTTGCCTCAAAGATGCGCTTCCTGTCCGCCCAGTTCATCGCCTTGCTCGAAGGCGACCTGTGGCTGCGTTCGGCCTCGCACGCCAACGCCATGGCAACCCGGCTCCGCGCCGCCGTCGACACCATCGACGGGGTCCGGCCCACCCAGCAGACGGAGTCGAACGGCGTATTTGCCGTCCTTCCTCCCGGCGTGGCCGACCGGCTCCGCGGTTCCTTCCGTTTCTACGACTGGGACGAGTCCGCCGGCGAAGTCCGGTGGATGTGCTCCTTCGACACCACGGAGGAGGACGTCGATGCCTTTGCCGCCGCGATCCGGCACGAACTCCGGGACTACCGGGACGGCCGGACCGGGTAACCGGGTGACCGGCCCGCGACGGCGAGCCTTCCCGCTGTGCCGCGTCCGGCCCCGTAATCTGCCAAGGTGAACGCACTTGACCAGGTTCCCCCGGCTTTCCTCCACGCCTTGGGAACCCTCAGGAAGGCACAGTGCCGCAAGGAACTGCGCCTCGCCGAGATCCCGGCACCCGCACGCCTGGCACCCTTCGCCGTCGCGCTGGGCGCCGAGGTCATGGCGCCCGGCGCCGGCGCCCCCTCAACTCCGGTCCACGGCCCGGCAGCCATGGCCTTCGCCGCGGCCCCGGCCTCAGGGGACGAGGACGAAACGGAACTCGCCACGGGGCGTTTCATCCTGCTCCACGACCCCGACGGCTCGGCTGTCTGGGACGGTGAGTTCCGCATCGTCACCTATATCCGCGCTGAACTCGAACCGGACATGGGCAACGACCAGATGCTGGGAACCGTAGCCTGGACCTGGCTGGTGGAAGCGCTCGAAAACCACAAGGCGGCCTACCGGGCGGCCGGCGGCACCGCCACGCGTGTCCTTTCCGAAAGCTTCGGCACCCTGGCCGGCCGCCCGGGCTCCATTGACATCGAACTCCGGGCTTCCTGGACACCGGATTCCTCCGATGTCCAGGCGCACCTGGAGGCGTGGTCGGACATGGTGTGCACCTTCGCCGGGCTGCCGCCGCTCCCCGACGGCGTCACCGCCCTCCCGCACCGGCGCCGAAGCTGACCGGGCTTTGACGGACCTGCCCGGTAAACTGGGGACACCATGACCCCAAACATTCCGGAAAACACCACAGCCGGCGTCCCGGCTGCTGCTGCCGCACCCCACATCACCGTGGAGGGCTTCGACAGCCCCATCCCCGAAATCATCGACCTTGACTCGCCCCGCGACGGCGTTCCCCTGGTCATCGAAACCCAGTCCGGCCTGGAGCGCTGCGCCGCCGCCATCGCCGCCGGCACCGGACCGGCGGGGGTGGACGCCGAGCGCGCCTCCGGATTCCGCTACGGCCAACGGGCGTTCTTGGTCCAGATCCGCCGCCAAGGAGCCGGAACCTGGCTGATCGACCCCGAACCCTTCGGGAACCTGGGCATCATCAATGACGCCCTGCGCGGTGTCGAGTGGATCCTGCATGCCGCCAGCCAGGACCTGCCCTGCCTTTCCGAACTCGGCATGTGGCCGGACAAACTCTTCGACACCGAACTCGCCGCACGCCTGGCAGGGCTGCCCCGGGTGGGCCTTGCCGCCGTGATCGAACAGTTGCTGGGGTTCGGGCTGGCCAAAGAGCACTCCGCGGCCGACTGGTCCACGCGTCCGCTTCCCGAGCCCTGGCTGCGTTACGCCGCCCTCGACGTCGAGGTCCTCGCGGAGCTGCGCGAGGAACTCATCGAGCTGCTGCAGGCTGACGGGAAGCTGGAGTACGCGGAGCAGGAGTTCGCCGCCATCCTTGAGGCCGGCATCGCTCCCCCGCGGGTGGATCCCTGGCGGAAGACCTCAGGCCTGCACCAGATCCGGGACCGCCGGCAGCTTGCCGCGGTCCGGGAGCTGTGGCTTGAACGCGACTCCCTCGCGCAGAAGCGCGACGTCGCGCCTGGCCGGCTCATTCCCGACTCCGCCCTCGTGGCAGCGGCCAAGGCCATGCCCGCCACGGTGCCCCAGCTGCTGGGAACCAAGGGCTTCCACGGCCGGGCGGCGCAGCGCGAGGCACCGCGCTGGCTCCGGTGCATTGCCGCCGCGCGGGACCTTGAGGACCTGCCTCCCCTGCACCTGGCCACCAACGCCCCACCACCGCCGCGGGTCTGGGCAGACCGGGATCCGGAGGCCGCCGCCCGACTGGCCACCGCCCGGCCGCTGCTCCAGGAGAAGGCGGAGGAGCTGATGTTGCCGCTGGAGAACCTGCTGACGCCGGACTTCCTGCGGCGCGTGGCCTGGCGCCCGCCTGCCGAGGTCACGGAGGAATCCATTTCCGCCGAACTGCGGACGCTCGGCGCCCGCCGGTGGCAGGTGGAACTGGCGGCGCCGCTGATCGTGGAGGCTTTCCTGAACCCGCAACCGCTGCCGCCCAGGGAGCCCAAACCCGCTGCCGCCGCGGACGGCCAGTAACCAAACCCTCCGGCCCTTGCGGCCTAAGTTACTCGCGAGTAACATCGGTGGAACCGACGCCATGCTGCTGCCGCCCTCCGGCATGCATCCGGCGCTACGTCTCGATGAGGAGTTACACGTGAGCCAGCACGGAAGCGGCGCATCCCCGCGCACTGTCCGCGACGTCGTCTTTGTGGACGGCATCCGCACACCCTTCGGCAGGGCCGGCGAGAAAGGAATCTACGCCGGGACCCGGGCCGATGACCTGATCGTCAAATGCATCCGCGGCCTGCTGCGCCGCAATCCGTCCCTTCCGGCGGAGCGGATCGATGAAGTAGCTGTCGCCGCCACCACCCAGACCGGGGACCAGGGGCTCACCCTCGGCCGGACCGCCGCGCTGCTGGCGGGACTTCCGCGCACAGTCCCGGGCTTTGCCATCGACCGGATGTGCGCCGGCGCCATGACCGCCGTAACCACCACGGCAGGCAGCATCGGTTTTGGCGCCTACGACGTGGTGATCGCCGGCGGAGTGGAGCACATGGGCCACCATCCCATGGGCTCCGGCGCAGACCCCAACCCGCGGTTCATGTCCGAGCGCCTGGTGGACCCGGCGGCCCTGAACATGGGCAACACCGCCGAAAACCTGCACGACCGGTTCCCGGCGATCACCAAGCAGCGTACCGATGCCTACGCGGTGGCTTCACAGGACAAGCTTGCTGCCGCCTACCAGCAAGGCAGGATCCAGCCGGACCTGGTTCCGGTGGCCGCCCGGAAGCCGGGCCAGGGCTGGACCGTCCACAGCAAAGATGAACCACCCCGCCCCGGCACCACCATGGCGGACCTCGAAGCCCTTCGCACGCCCTTCCGCGCACACGGCCGGGTCACCGCCGGAAACGCCGCCGGACTGAACGACGGCGCCACCGCCGCTGTCCTGGCGTCCTCCGAGGCCGCCGCCGAACTGGGACTGCCCGTGAAGATGCGTCTGGTCAGTTACGCGTACGCCGGAGTGGAACCCGAGGTCATGGGCATCGGACCGGTACCGGCCACCGAGAAGGCCCTCAAGAACGCCGGCCTGACCATCGACGACATCGGCCTGTTCGAGATCAATGAAGCGTTCGCCGTGCAGGTCCTAAGCTTCCTGGACCACTACGGCATCGCCGACGACGACCCCCGGGTCAACCGCTACGGCGGGGCGATCGCCGTGGGCCATCCGCTGGCATCCTCAGGAGTCCGGCTGATGATCCAGCTGGCCCGGCAGTTCGAGGAGGACGCCTCGGTGCGCTACGGCATCACCACCATGTGCGTGGGACTGGGCATGGGTGGCACAGTGATCTGGGAGAACCCGAACCACCCCGACTACAGTGGAGCCCCCGCCGGGCAGACCGCCACCACCGTTTCCGAAGGAGCCACCGCATGAGCGCCGCAGATTACCGCAAGTTGGCGGACCTTTTCCCCCACGAAACTGTCACGCACTCCTACGTGCAGGACATCGTCCTCCCGGGCACGGACGGCAAGCCGGGACCTGGCACGTTCGCCCTCATCACCCTCGACAACGACCTCGACCACACCAAGCCCACCACCCTGGGCCCCAACACGCTGGTGGAACTCGGCACGGCCCTGGAGGGCCTGCGCGAACGTGCTGAACGCGGGGAAATCGTAGGCGTCGGAGTCACCGGAAAACCGCACTACCTGGTGGCCGGCGCGGACCTCTCCGCGGTGAAATCGCTGGAAAAGCGTGAGCACGGCCTGTGGATGGCACAGCTGGGCCACGACGTCTACGCCACCCTTGCCAACCTTGGCGTCCCCAGCTTCGCCTTCATCAACGGGGCAGCGCTGGGCGGTGGCCTGGAAATCGCCCTGCAGTCCACGTACCGCACGGTGTCCACCGGCGCCGGGGCCCTGGCCCTGCCGGAGGCATTCCTTGGCCTCGTTCCCGGGTGGGGCGGCGTCTACATCCTCCCCCGCCTGGTGGGCCCGGAGAACGCCGTCAAGGTCATGATCGAAAACCCGCTCAGCAACAACCGGACCCTGTCCGGCCCGCAGGCGTTCGCGCTCGGCATCGCCGACGCCGTCTTCGAACCCGCGGATTTCCTGGAACAGTCGCTGGCGTGGGCCGCGGAAGTCATCTCCGGCGGCGTCGTTCCGGAACGCGCCAACGCCGTCGACCCTTCCGCCGCCGGGGTGGAAGCCCGCTGGCAGGCCGCAGTGGCGGCGGGCCGGAAGTTCGTGGAGGCCAAGACCTCGGGCGCGTCGCCGGCGCCGGGCAAGGTCCTTGACCTCCTTGAGGCCAACCGCACCATGACCGCGGCGGAATCCGCCGCCGTCGAGTGCGAGACCCTGGCCGATCTGATGCAGACCGACGAGTTCCGCTGCACCGTGTACGCGTTCCTGGACCTGGTGCAGAAGCGCGCCAAGCGCCCCGCCGGGGCACCCGACCGCAAACTGGCCCGCCCCGTCACCAAGGTGGGCGTGGTGGGCGCCGGACTCATGGCCGGCCAGCTGGCGCTGCTCTTCGCACGCCAGCTTAAGGTGCCCGTTGTGCTGACGGATATCGACCAGGCCCGCGTTGACAAGGGCGTTGCCTACGTCCATGCCGAAGTGGACAAGCTGCTGGGCAAGAAACGCCTCAGCCAGGACGCCGCCAACCGCACCAAGGCGCTGGTAACCGGCTCGGTCTCCAAGGACGCCTTTGCGGATGCGGACTTCGTGATCGAGGCGGTCTTCGAAGAACTCAGCGTCAAGAAGCAGGTGTTCAAGGAGGTTGAGGCGATTGTCTCGCCGGAATGCATCCTGGCCACCAACACGTCCTCGCTGTCCGTGACGGCGATGGCCGAGGACCTGGAGCACCCGGAACGCCTGGTGGGGTTCCACTTCTTCAACCCCGTGGCCGTGATGCCGCTGCTGGAGGTTGTCCGCGCCCCGCGGACTGACGACGCCGTGCTGGCCACTGCTTTTGAACTGGCAAAGGCCTTGAAGAAGAGCGCGGTCCTGGTCAAGGATGCAGCGGCATTCGTGGTCAACCGCATCCTCCTGCGGCTGATGGGAGAGGTCACCGCGGTATTCGATGAGGGAACCCCTGCCGAGGTGGCCGACACCGCGTTGCGGCCCATGGGACTCCCCATGACCCCCTTCACGCTCCTGGCCATGGTGGGCCTCCCAGTGGCGCAGCACGTCCAGGAGTCACTGCACGGAGCATTTGGCGACCGCTTCCCGGTCTCCGCCAACCTGGCGGCGCTCATCGACAACAACGTGAAGGCGCTCTGGGAAACCGCCCCTGACGGTACCCGGGCTATCCCGGCCTCCACCCGTGAACTGCTGTCCTTCGGCTCCAGCCCCTCCACCGGGGAGCAGGTGCTGCGGCGCGTCCAGGATGCACTGGCCGAGGAGATTGGCCTGATGTTGGACGAGGGCGTCGTGGCAGGACCGGAAGACGTGGACCTGTGCATGATCCTGGGCGCCGGCTGGCCCCTGTTCCTCGGCGGCATCACGCCCTACTTGGACCGGGTGGGAGCGTCGGAGCGGGTGAACGGACGGCGCTTCTTGGCCCCCGGCGTGGCGTCCCGCCCCGCCTAGGCACTCCGGGTCCAACCTGACCCTTCCCGCCCCACCAGGCGCTGCGGGCGGGGATGGTCAGGCAGGAACCAGGCGGCCGCTGTCGAGCGCCAGGAAGCGGTGGGCCGCCGAACGCGCGTAGCCCAGGTCATGGGTGACCAGCACGACGGCGGCGCCTTCCGCGGCTGCCCGGCGGACGGCTGCGTCCAGCAGGGCCAGCCCGTCGCCGTCCAGCGCCACGGTGGGTTCGTCCAATGCCAGGACGGCCGGCTTGCGCGCCAGGACGGTGGCCAGCGCCAGGAGGCGCCGGGCAGACGCCGGCAGTTCGGCGGGGTGTTCGTTGGCAGCGCCTGCCAGCCCGACTGACTCCAGCGCCGCCGCAGCACGGTGGGCAGCCTGGGCCGCACCGACCAGGTGGTCAAGGCCAAAACCGACCTCCCGCAGGGCGGACCGTTCGAACAGTTGGTCGCGGGGCTGCTGGAACAGCAGGCCCACCGAAGCCGCCGTCCGCCCCACGGGTGTGCCGGAGATGTCGGCGCCCCGCACGTGCACGGACCCCGCAGTGGGACGGAGCAGTCCGTTGAAATGTCGCAGGAGGGTGGATTTTCCCGCCCCGTTGGGGCCGGTCACGGCGACGATCTCCCCAGGATGGACGGCGAGCTCGATCCCCCGCAGCACGGGTGCAACGCGACCCGGCAGCCCCGCTAGCGCGGCTTTCCGCCGCCACCTGCCGCCCCCCGGCACGGCCGGGTAGGCGAAGTCGACACGGCCACGATGAGCAGGGCCGCCCCGGCCAGGAAGCCGGAGAGTGCGATCAGGGCCGAGGCACTGCCCGGGCCTCCGGTGATGTCGGCGGGCTGGTTCAGGACCAGGTAGACGTAGGTTGCGGCGATGGCCAGGGCGCCGAGGATCTCCAGCAGCCGGCGACGGCGGGCCGCCGGGCGTTCCTGGGACGGAAGCGTCAGGGAGGGCGATGACATGGGAAATGTTCCTTCGGGTGCGGGCAGTGGCCCGGCAGAACCGGGCTGGGGTGGGGCTGCCTATGTCACCTCGGCAGCAGCCGGCGGCAACTGCGCCGGGCCGGTCCGTGGCCGCATTCTACCGGGCATTTCGGGGCCGGAAGCCGGCAGTGGTCCGGCAATCCGGCGCGCCCTGGACGGCCATTAGGCTGGCGGCCTTCCCACCCGCCGGGCCAGGCCGCCGACGGCGGACACCAGTTCGCGGAAGGCCTGCTCCGGGTTGTTGCCGGAAACAATCCTGGCGTTCGGCGGAGCGCCCCAGAGCCCGCGGAAATCGGCCACCGTGGTTCCCATCAGCAGGGGCGAGCTGGTTTCGACGTCCACAGTGGCCGGGCGGACGTCGTACTCGAGCGTGCCCGCGGCAACTCCGGCGGCGAAGAAATCATGGACGTGTGCCACATAGCCCTGGTCGTACAGCCGGTGGAACTCGAAGTAGAACCGCAGTGCGTCGGACAGATGGCGGATGAGGGTGTTGCCGGACGTGCTGCGCAGGCCCTCAGGCTGGTCCGGCAGGACCAGTTCCGGCACCGCTGCACCGGCAGCCTCGGAGAGCTTCCGGACGTGTTCCGGGCGCAGCTCCATCCGCTCGGTGGTGTCCAGCGAACAGACGATGGGCAGCTTCGCCAGCGGCTTTCCGCGGTACGCCGCGAACACCTCCTTGGCAGCGTGCGGGTCAACGTGCGTGTTCCACTCGGCCGTCGGGGTGGTGTTCCCCTGGTGGTAGAAGCTCCCGCCCATGATCACCACACCGGCCAGGAGGTCCGGCAGGCCGGGCTCCCGGCGGAGCGCCAAGGCGAAGTTGGTCAGCGGCGCCGTGATCAGGGCGGTGAGCTCACCCGGCCTGGCGCGGGCGTGTTCGATCCACAGGTCGACGGCGTTCCGCGCCGAGACCTGTCCCGCGGGCTCGGGCAGCACCGCGTAGCCGATCCCCTGCGGCCCATGGGTTTCGGGTGTGGTGGTGAGCGGGATGGACAGCGGCCCGCGCGCCCCGATGGCCACCTCGACGCCCGGCCTGCCGCACAGCTCCAGCAGTGCCAGGGTATTCCGGGCCACCTGGTCGGCGTCCACGTTTCCAGGCGTTGCGGTGACGGATACGAATTCCGTCTCCGGCAGCGCGGCGAGGTAGGCCAAGGCCAGGGCGTCGTCGATGCCGGTATCGACGTCGAGCAGATATGAGGTCACAGTCGCTGTATGGTGCTCTGGGGTTTCCGGTGTCCTAGAAAAGGGCAACCTTGGGAACGGTGGGGAAGATCGCATCCAGCTCTGCGAGGTCTTCGGCCGAGGGCTGCCAGTCGGCGGCCGAGGCGTTCTGGCGGACCTGCTCCGGTTTTGTTGCGCCCGCGATCACGCTGGCCACGGACGGCTGTGCAGCCAGCCAGGAGAAGGCCACCTCCACCTCGGTCAGCCCGCGTTCCTTGGCGAAGAGGCTGAACCGGCCCAGCTGGTCCCAGTCGGCGTCCGCCACCATGTTGGTGCGTGTGTGGCTGAGGCGGGAACCGTCGGGCGCGTGGCCGGGCGCGTACTTGCCCGTAAGCAGGCCGTTGGCCAGCGGGAAGTAGGGCAGGACGCCGAGGCCAAGGGCTTCGGCGGCGGGGGTGACTTCCTGCTCTGCACGGCGGTCCAGGAGGTTGTAATGGTTCTGGGTGGAAACGAAGCGCGCGCCGCCGAGTTCGCGGGCCACGTACTCGGCCTGGGCGATCTGCCAGCCGGCCCGGTTGGAGTGGCCGATGTACCGTACCTTCCCGCTGCGGACGAGGTCGTCCAGCGCAGCGAGGGTCTCGTCGATGGGCGTCAGCGGGTCCGGAGTATGGAACTGGTAGAGGTCGATCCAGTCGGTGCCGAGCCGCCGCAGTGATGCTTCGACGGACTGGATGATGTAGCGGCGGGAGCCCCGGTCACCGAAGTCGGGGCCGTTCGCGCCCTGGGTGTCCATCCCGAACTTGGTGGCCACCACGGCCTGGTCCCGCCGGTTTCCCAGCGCCTTCCCCAGCATGGTCTCGCTCAGTCCCGGTTCCCGGCCGTAGTTGTCCGCGACGTCGAACAGCGTGATCCCGGCCTCCAGTGCTGCGGAGACGACGGTGTCCGTGCCTTCCTGCGACTCGGTGGCGGTGTTGGCGCGGCCCAGGTTGTTGCATCCGAGGCCTACCGTGGAGACGGTGAGGCCTGATTTTCCAACGCGGCGGTAACTGGTCACGGACGACTCCTAGAGGCTGAAGCTGTTGGCGGGTTTGGCTGAGTGCTTGAGCTTGAACTGCTCGGGTTCGATGTAGGGGGCGGCACCAATGCTGAGTTTTGTGAAGTCAAGGTCCTCGCCGCGGGCGCACACCTTGATGGCATTCACGGCCTTGTTCACCTCCGGGCAGAGGCAGAAGATGTTGAGTTTGTAATCCGTGAACTCGGACCGTTCCACCGTTCCGAGTCCCCGCCAGGCAAGATGGCTGATGAGGGCATCCTTGGCTTTCTGCTCCAGGTAGCGGTCCCGCTCCGTGCCCTCCCTGGTCTTGAGTGCGAACTGGGCCACCACCCAGGACTGCTCCTCGTTGGGGATTTCGGCGTAGCCGTCCTCCTGGCATTGGGCTGCGAAAGCGTCCAGCAGGCTCTCGGCACCCTCGGCGTCGGAGACATCGGTCTCCTCCGTTTTGCTCTGGTGCCCCACGACGCCGAAATTCATGACGAACTGGGAGTACTCCTCATCGAACCAGGCTTCCCGGAAGTGGAGGGTGCCCTCGTCGTCGCGCTTGTAGACCCTGACTATGCCGCTCATATGCGTCCCTTTATAAACCATTCAACGTCGGTACCGTCGAAAGGCGCCTGCTGCGCCTTCACGGCATGGAAAAGCTCATCCGCGGCCGCTTGGATGTCCTCGATCAGCCGTTGGGGGTAGCGCATGGACACGCTGTGCTCGGCGAATTCGTCCTGGTCGTCGATGAAGACGCCGCGTGTTTCGGTGCGGATCACGTCAAGGTCCATGTCGATCACATGGAACTCCGTGACGGCGGGCCGGATGTCCGTCCATTCGTGGCCCACGGCGAGGTCGATGTAGAGCCGCACGCCGGCGGGGTGGGCGGAATCGTAGAACGTGGCCACCCAGTCGCCCTGGCGCGGCACCAGGAGCACGGCGTCCGAGCGCGTGTAGAACGCGGCGCCGGGGCGCGAACAGAACTCGTTGGTGCCCTGGAAGATCCACCAGCCGTGCCGGTCTTCGCCAAGGTACCGCCCGGGGACCACCCAGTGTGCCTTGCCGTTCCATTTCCGGTTGCGGGAGACCACCAGCTGCCCGGGCTGCAGGTTGCCGGGCACGCGGGTGGTGGTGGTGTGCAGAACCGGACCCGACTCCCCCACGGCACCCGGGTATTTCAGCGCGTCTTCGTCCCTCACAGGATCGGGAGGCTGCCAGTGGTGGGGTGCTGCTGCCCGGGCAGGGGACGCGCGAACGGGACCTTGGTGCCCAAAACCTGCGCGACGACGTCGTGCGTTATTTGCTGGGCGGTGAGCCCCACGCGCTCCATGACCTGGGCACGCGTGCCGTGGTCGAGGAACTCGACGGGCAGGCCAACCTCGTTCAGGGCGGTGTCCACCCCTGCTGCGCGCATTTCCTGCCGGATGCGGGAGCCGACGCCGCCGGCCCGGACGCCGTCCTCGATGCAGATCACCAAGCGGTGGTGCGAGGCCAGCGCGATAATGGACCGGCGCACCGGGAGAACCCAGCGCGGATCCACCACTGTGCTGCTGATGCCCTGTGCGCCGAGGCGGTTGGCGACGTCGAGGGCGAGCTCGGACATGGCGCCCACGCTGACGATCAGGACATCGTTCTCGGTGGATCCGGAGGGGCGGCGGGCCAGGATGTCCACGCCGTCGCTGAGCCGTTCCAGGGCGTCCACTTCGGGGCCCACGGATCCCTTGGAGAAGCGGACCACGCTGGGTGCGTCGCTGATGGCCACCGCTTCCCGCAGTTCTTCCCGGAGGCGGCTGGCGTCGCGTGGTGCGGCGAGGTGGAGGCCCGGAACGATCTGGACCATGGCCATGTCCCACATGCCGTGGTGGCTGGCGCCGTCCGGACCGGTCACGCCGGCGCGGTCCAGCACGATGGTGACGCCGGCCTTGTGGAGGGCAACGTCCATCAGCAACTGGTCGAATGCCCGGTTCAGGAAGGTGGCGTAGACGGCGACGACGGGGTGGAGCCCGCCGAACGCCATGCCGGCGGCAGCGGTGAGGGCGTGCTGCTCGGCGATGCCGACGTCGACGACGCGCTTCGGGTGCTTTGCCGCGAACTTGTGCAGGCCCACCGGGATCAGCATGGCGCCGGTGATGCCGACGATGTCCTCGCGTTCGTCGGCGATGGCGGCGATCTCGTCCGCGAAGACGGACGTCCAGGACTGCGCCCCGCCGGTACCGGTTGGTTCGCCGGTTTCGGGATCGATGATGCCCACCGCATGGAACTGGTCCGCTTCATGGGCACGGGCCGGCGCGTAGCCATGGCCCTTTTCGGTCATGGCGTGGACAATCACCGGGCCGCCGTAGTTCCTGGCGGTGGAGAGCGCATGCTCCATGGCCTGGAGGTTGTGGCCGTCCACGGGTCCGATGTACTTCATGCCGAGGTCCTCGAACATGCCCTGCGGCGCCCACCAGTCCTTGATGCCTTTTTTCATGGCGTGCAGGCTCTTGTAGGTGAACTGTCCTGCGGGGCCGCCGTTCTGGAGCTTCTTCTTCCACCAGTCCAGCGCGCCTTCATAGGCGGGTGCGGCGCGGAAGGAGTCGATGGTGGGGCGCAGGGACGCGAGGTAGTCGGCAAACCCGCCCACGGTGGGGGCGTAGGAACGGCCGTTGTCGTTGACCACGATGACAACGCGGCGCTTCTTGTCTGCCGCGATGTTGTTGATGGCTTCCCAGGCCATGCCACCGGTCAGGGCGCCGTCGCCCACGATGGCCACCACATGCCGGTCGCCTTCGCCGGTGAGCTGGCGGGCCCGGGAGATGCCGTCCGCCCAGGACAGGGAGGAAGACGCGTGCGAGCTTTCCACGATGTCGTGTTCGGACTCCGCGCGTGAGGGGTAGCCGGAAAGGCCGCCTTCCTGCCGGAGGGTACTGAAGTCCTGGCGTCCGGTCAGGAGCTTATGGACGTAGGACTGGTGGCCCGTGTCAAAGACGATGCTGTCGCGGGGGGAATCGAAGGTGCGGTGGACGGCCAGCGTCAGTTCCACGACGCCAAGGTTGGGTCCGAGGTGTCCGCCCGTCTGTGAGACGTTCGTGATCAGGAACTCCCTGATCTCCGAAGCCAGCTGCTCCAGCTGTTCCTCGGTCAACTCGTTCAGGTCCTGCGGATTCCGGATGGTGTCCAAGATTCCCAATGACCCCTCCTTCGGGTGGTAGACGTGCCGTTTAACTCTAACGCCTTGGCTTGGTTGCAAAGCCGAAGCCCCGGCTGGTCGGTGACCGGCCGGGGCTTCGGGGAGGATGCTGGCTGCGCAGCTGTTCCGCTAGTTCGCGGAGATCTGCCGCAGCACGTACTGCAGGATGCCGCCATTGCGGTAGTAGTCGGCTTCACCCGGGGTATCGATGCGCAGGACCGCATCGAAGCTCGTGGTGGTGCCGTCTTCGGCCGTCGCGGTGACCTTCAGGGTCTTCGGCGTGGTGCCTTCGTTCAGGGCGGTGACGCCCTCAACCGCGAAGGTTTCCGTGCCGGTCAGGCCCAGGCTGGCGGCGTTCTGGCCGGCCGGGTACTGCAGCGGAAGGACGCCCATGCCGATCAGGTTGGAGCGGTGGATGCGCTCGTAGCTTTCGGCGATGACGGCCTTGACGCCCAGCAGCGCCGTGCCCTTGGCGGCCCAGTCGCGGGACGAACCGGAGCCGTACTCCTTGCCTGCCAGGACCACCAGCGGGGTGCCGGCTGCCTGGTAGTTCTGCGCGGCGTCGTAGACGTAGGCCTGGGGGCCGTCTGCCTGGGTGAAGTCGCGGGTGAAGCCACCCTCGACGCCGTCGAGCAGCTGGTTCTTGATCCGGATGTTGGCGAAGGTGCCGCGGATCATGACCTCGTGGTTGCCACGGCGGGAACCGTAGGAGTTGAAGTCCTTGCGCTCCACGCCGTTGGCCAGGAGGTACTGGCCGGCCGGGGTGTCGGACTTGAAGGAACCGGCCGGGGATATGTGGTCGGTGGTGACGGAGTCGCCAAGCTTCAGCAGCACGCGCGCACCGGTGATGTCCTTGACCGGTTCCGGCTGGGCCTGCATGCCCTCGAAGTACGGGGGCTTCCGGACGTAGGTGGACTTCTCGTCCCAGGCGAAGGTGTCGCCGGCGGGGGTGTCCAGGGCCTTCCAGCGGTCGTCGCCTTCGAAGACGCCCTCGTAGCCGCGGGCGAACATGCCCTTGTCGATCGAGGAGTCGATGACCTGCTGGACCTCGACCGGGTTCGGCCAGATGTCCTTCAGGAAGACGTCGTTGCCGGCCTCGTCCTGGCCCAGGGCATCGTTTTCGAAGTCGAAGTCCATGGTTCCGGCCAGGGCGTACGCGATGACCAGCGGCGGGGAGGCCAGGTAGTTCATCTTGACGTCCGGGTTGATCCGGCCTTCGAAGTTGCGGTTGCCCGAGAGGACTGCGGTGACGGAGAGGTCGTTGGCCTGGATGGCCTCGGAGATCTCGGCGTCAAGCGGCCCGGAGTTGCCGATGCAGGTGGCGCAGCCGTAGCCCACGATGTAGAAGCCGAGCTTCTCCAGGTACGGGGTCAGGCCCGACTTGTTGTAGTAGTCGGTGACCACCTTGGAGCCGGGAGCGACGGAGGTCTTGACCCAAGGCTTCGCGGCCAGGCCCTTTTCCACGGCGTTGCGGGCCAGCAGTGCGGCGGCCAGCATCACGGACGGGTTGGACGTGTTGGTGCAGGAGGTGATCGAGGCGATCGACACAGCTCCGTGGTCCAGTTCGAACTCGCGGCCGTCGGCGGTGGTGACAGCCACCTTCTTGGACGGACGTCCGTTGGACTTGGGGCCGTGGCCGTGCGGGGCCTGCTCGGTGAGGTGGGTCGCAGAGGCGGTGAAGGACGGCGAGTCGGATGCCGGGAAGCTCTCGTCGATCGCTTCGTCCAGGCTGCCGTCGGCGAGGTCCACCTTGACGTAGTTGCGGAGGTCCTCGCGGAACTGCGCCTTGGATTCGGTGAGGATGATGCGGTCCTGCGGGCGCTTCGGGCCGGAGATCGACGGAACGACGGTCGACAGGTCCAGCTCGAGGTACTCGGAGAACTTGATTTCGCGGGAGGGGTCGTGCCAGAGGCCCTGTTCCTTCGCGTAGGCCTCGACCAGGGCGACGTTCTCGTCGGACCGGCCCGTGAGGCGCAGGTACTCGAGGGTGACGTCGTCGATCGGGAACATGGCGGCGGTGGAACCGAATTCGGGGCTCATGTTGCCGATGGTGGCGCGGTTGGCCAGCGGCACGGCCGCGACGCCTTCGCCGTAGAACTCGACGAACTTGCCCACCACGCCGTGCTGGCGCAGCTGCTCGGTGATGGTGAGGACGACGTCGGTGGCGGTGGCGCCGGCCGGGATGGACCCGGTCAGCTTGAAGCCGACGACGCGCGGGATCAGCATGGAGACGGGCTGGCCGAGCATGGCCGCCTCGGCCTCGATGCCGCCGACGCCCCAGCCGAGCACGCCCAGACCGTTGACCATAGTGGTGTGCGAGTCGGTACCGACGCAGGTGTCGGGGTAGGCGCGGAGCGAACCGTCAACCTCGCGGGTCATGACGGTGCGGGCCAGGTATTCGATGTTGACCTGGTGCACGATGCCGGTTCCCGGCGGGACGACCTTGAAGTCGTCGAACGCGGTCTGGCCCCACCGGAGGAACTGGTACCGCTCGCCGTTGCGCTGGTACTCGATCTCCATGTTGCGCTCCAGTGCGCCGGAGTTGCCGAAGGCGTCGATCTGCACGGAGTGGTCGATGACCATTTCCGCCGGTGCAAGGGGGTTGACCCGCTTGGGGTCGCCGCCGAGTTCCTTGACGGCTTCACGCATGGTGGCGAGGTCCACAACGCAGGGCACGCCAGTGAAGTCCTGCATGATCACGCGCGCCGGCGTGAACTGGATTTCAGTGTCGGGCTCGGCGTTGGGATCCCAACCGGCCAGTGCGCGGACGTGGTCGGCCGTGATGTTCGCGCCGTCCTCGGTCCTCAACAGGTTTTCAAGCAATACCTTGAGGCTGAACGGAAGGTTTTCTGCACCTTCAACGGAGTTCAACCGGAAAATTTCGTAATCGGTTCCGGCTACATTAAGTTTGCCTTTTGAACCGAAGCTGTCCACAGTGCTCATCGCAGGACTCCTCTCGCAACAGTTTCATCTTTGTCGCGCGGTTGACCGCCTGCTAGTTAGGATGCCCTAAGTAGTTCGAGGGCCCGAAAATTGCACACGGCCGGCCGAGAATTCGGGCGCGACGTGGGACTACTACGGCCATCGTAGTCCAAAACGCCGGTGGCATCACGGACCAGGAGCCAGCAGCGCCACGGTCTCCAGGTGGTGGGTGTGGGGGTACAAGTCGAAGGCACGGAGCCCGGCGAGTTCCCAGCCCGAGCGTCGAAAGTAACCGAGGTCACGGGCAAACGACGCCGGATCACAGGACACATAGGCAATGGCACGGGGCTGCGAGGCAATGAGTTGCCCGACGACGGCTTTCCCGGCTCCCGCACGGGGCGGGTCGAGGACGAGGGCGTCGAAATTCCGAGGCTTCTGGCGGAGCACACGCTCCACGCGGCCCTGGACCACCTCCACCTGCGATGCGGAATGGAGGTTCTTGCGGGCATCGCGGCTGGATCCGGGCGCACCTTCAACCGAGAGGACGGACCCTGTCTCCCCCACGGCATCGGCCAGCACCGCAGTGAACAGTCCGGCGCCGGCGTACAGATCCGCAACCACAGCCCCGGGGTGCAGGAAGCCGCCGCCTCGCAGGAATTCCGTGACGGCGCCCACAAGTGTCCCGGGCGCGTCGCGGTGGATCTGCCAGAAGCCCGCGCCAGACACGCGGTAGTCGTGGCCGGCCGCCGTTTCCTGCACCCACGTCCGGCCCCGGACCTGCGCAGCGTCGCCGCTGACCGGATCGAACGCCGCCACGGACACCTCCGGCGGCAGTCCGGCGGCAATGGCCCGCAGCCTCTTGTCCTTGGTTCCCGGCGCCGGAGCCAGGAGCACCAGTGGGCGGGAGCCGTTCGCCGGAGCCGCCACCTCAACGCGCTCGATGCCCTGCAGGTCCAGCTCCCAGAGGCGAAGTGCGTTGACCGCTTCCGTGGCCAGCGGCATATCCCGCACCGGAACGATGTGCCCGGAACGGTGCGCGTGCATCCCCAGCTTGCCGCCGGGGGTGACCGAAAAGCTCGCCCGCGTCCGCCACCCGAGGCCGGAGCCGTCGTCGTGCGCCTCCCCCACGGCTTCCACGCTGCCGGTCCACACGGACGGTGCAGGGTCGACGCCGGCGAGCCGGGTGAGCTGCTCGGCAAGGACGTCGGCCTTGAGCTGCCGCTGCCGGGCAAGGGTGATGTGCCCGAATTCGGCGCCGCCCACCGGCGGATGGCCGTGGCCCCAGGCCCGGGCTGAATCGGCGAGGTGCCAGAAGTGCTCCACCCGGTCGGGGGACGCTTCGAGGATCTCCACGGCGTCCGCCCGCCAGAACTTGGCGTCGTCGCCGGCATCGGTCAGCCGGGCACGGACCTTCTCGCCGGGGATGGCGTGCCGGACAAAGACCACCCGGCCTTCGTGGCGGGCCACGCAGTGCCCGCCGTGGGCTACGGGCCCGACGTCGAGCACGGCCTCTTCGCCGGCATGGCCGGCCCCCTCGGATGCCGGTACTGCCGTGGGCGGGGTTCTGACGGTCACTGGACGTCCTGCAGGTTCTTGGCTTCTTCGGATGATTTGAGCTGCCAGGGAACGCTGGCCACCATGACGCCGGGTTCGAAGTGCAGCCGGGTCTTGATCCGCAGCGCGGTCTGGTTGTGCACCAGCTGTTCCCACCATTTGCCCACGACGTATTCCGGAATGTAGACCACGATGAGGTCCCGCGGGGAGTCAAGGCGCATTTGCTTGACGTAGTCCATGATGGGCGTGACCGTCTCGCGGTACGGGCTGGCGAGGACCGTCAGCGGGACCGGGATTTCGAGCTTCTCCCAGTCGGTGATGGTGTGGGCGGTTTCTTCCGGATCGATGTCCACCGTGATGGCGTCCAGCCGCGAGGGCCTGGACGCGCGGGCGTAGGCCAGGGCACGCAGGACGGGCTTGCGGACGTGCGAGACCAGCAGCACGGCATGGACCCGGGTGGGCAGGGCGCGCGGCGAGGAGTCCTCGTCCACGGCGAGTTCCTTGGCCACATTGTCGTAGTGCGCCCGGATGCTCCACATGATCAGGAAGAGGATGAACATGGCCAGCAGCGCGATCCAGGCGCCTTGCTGGAACTTGGTGATGAGGACAATGACCAGCACCAGGCCGGTCATGCCGAACCCGATGGTGTTGATGGTCCGGGATTTCAGCATCCGGCGCCGGACGGCCTTGTCCTTGGCGAGTTTGAGTTCGCGGCCCCAGTGCCGGATCATGCCGAGCTGGCTGAGGGTGAAGGAGATGAAGACGCCCACGATGTAGAGCTGGATCAGCTTGGTGACGTCGGCGTCGAAGGAGATGATCAGCACCAGGGCGCCGGCGGCCAGGGCCAGCACGCCGTTGCTGAAGGCGAGCCTGTCGCCGCGGGTGCGCAGCTGGCGGGGCAGGTAGCCGTCCTGCGCCAGGATGGAGCCCAGCACGGGGAAGCCGTTGAAGGCGGTGTTGGAGGCGAACACCAGGATGACGCCGGTGGCTGCCACCACGATGTAGAACGGGATGGAACCGGGGCCGAAGATGGTCTGCGCGATCTGGCTGATGGCGGGGTTCTGGATGTAGCCCTCGGGCAGCGGTTTGCCGTCGAGCAGGAACTCCTTGGCCGGGTCCAGCACGATGTGGACCTTCGTGGCGTTCGCCAGATAGATGATGCCTGCGAGCATTGCGGCACCGATGATGCCCAGCAGCAGGAGGGTGGTTGCCGCGTTCTTGCTCTTGGGGTGCCGGAAGTTGGGAACGCCGTTGCTGATCGCTTCAACACCGGTCAGTGCCGCGGCGCCGGAGGAGAAAGCCCGCAGGAGCAGGAATGCACCGGCCAGCCCCACCAGGCCCTGGTCGAAGCCCTCGGCCGGGACGATGGTGAAGGCTGCAGACGGTGCCTGGCCCAGCTGCCCGGTGGCCGCCTGGAAGATGCCCACCGCCGTCATGCCCAGGATGGAGGCCATGAAGATGTAGGTGGGGACCGCGAAGACGCTGCCCGCTTCCTTGATGCCGCGCAGGTTCACCAGCGCAAGGATGACGACGCCGATGGTGGCAATGACCGCCTGCTGGCCGTGCAGGGACGGGACAGCCGTGGTGAGGTAGGCCGCGGCCGAGGACATGGACACGGCAACCGTCAGGACGTAGTCCACCAGGAGCGCCGAGGCCACGGTCAGGCCGGCGTACTTTCCCATGTTCACGTTGGCGATTTCGTAGTCGCCGCCGCCAGAGGGGTACGCGTGGACGTTCTGCCGGTAAGAGGCCACGACGGTCAGCAGGACCACCATCACGGCCAGGCCCACCAGCGGTGAAATCGCCACCGCACTGACGCCGGCCAAGGCGAGGGTCAGCAGGATCTCATCCGGGGCATAGGCTACAGACGACAACGCGTCCGACGCGAAGATCGGCAGTGCGATCTTTTTCGGCAGCAGGGTATGGGCAAGGCGGTCATTCCGGAAGGGCCTGCCCACCAGCACGCGTTTGACGGCGTTCAGTATTGTCAACACCCCACAAAGCTAGTCTGAATCGCGGACGATGTCATGACGGAGCCGGGCCGGGCCGAACCGCGGACGTGCCGGTAGAGTTCTAGCTGCACGATCGTGACGTACATACAGAGGAGATACGGTGGCGCATTTCGTGATCATGGGATGTGGCCGGGTGGGGGCAACGCTGGCGCACACGCTGGAGGATGCCGGCCATTCCGTGGCCATCATCGACCAGGACGACCGAGCGTTCCGCCGGCTCCGCCAGGGATTCACAGGCCGGAAGGTCACGGGTGTTGGGTTCGACCGGGACACCCTTAAGCAGGCCGGCGTCGGTGAAGCCTACGCCTTCGCGGCGGTGTCCAGCGGCGACAATTCGAACATCCTGGCCACCCGCGTGGCCCGCGAGACCTTCCATGTCCCGCACGTGGTCGCCAGGATCTACGACCCCGGACGTGCCGAAATCTACCAGCGCCTGGGGATTCCCACCGTGGCAGCCGTCCGCTGGAGCGCGGACCAGGTACTGCGGCGCATCCTGCCCGAGCAGCACCTCGCCGGCGATTTCCGCGAACCTTCCGGGCGGCTGGTCCTGGCGGAACTGGACCTGGATGGTGGCTGGATCGGGCATCGGATCAGCAGCATCGAGAAGGCAGCCGGTGTCCGTGTGGCCTATCTCACCCGTTTCGGCGAAGGCCTGCTGCCGGACGCGGGCACCGCTTACCAGGACGGCGATACCGTGCACGCCATGCTGCAGGTGGACCGCAGCGCCCTGATCGCCCAGATCCTCGCCAAAGCCCCCGCCAAGGAGTACCAGTGAAAGTAGTCATCGTCGGCGCCGGCAGCGTCGGATCATCCATTGCCCGGGAATTGCTGGCTCACAAGCATGAGATCCTCCTGATCGACCTCAAGCCGGAGGTGATCGGGCGCAGCGGCCTGCGCGGTGCCCACTGGCTGGTGGGTGATGCATGTGAGCTCTCGACGCTCCAGGGCGCCAAGGTGGAGGATGCCGACGTTGTGGTTTCCGCTACGGGTGATGACAAGGTCAACCTGGTGGTGTCGCTGCTGGCGAAGACGGAGTTCGGCGTGGGCCGCACCGTGGGCCGGGTCAACAACCCTAAGAACGACTGGATGTTCAACGACTCCTGGGGCGTGGACGTCGCGGTCAACACCCCGCAGCTGATGACCGCCCTCGTGGAGGAAGCGGTGGAGATCGGCGACCTCGTCCGGCTCCTGACGCTCCAGACCGGCGTTGCATCGCTGGTGGAGTTCACCGTGCCGCACGACTCGCACGTCATCGGCATGACCGTTGGGGACATTCACTGGCCGGAGGACGCCACCCTGGTGGCAATCCTCCGCGACCAGGCCCCCATCACCCCGAGCCGGGACGATGTGATTGACGGCGGTGACGAACTGTTCTTCGTCACCACGATCGCCGCCGAGGACAGGTTGCGTGAGCTTCTGTCCTCGGCTCCTGGCAGCATCGACGCCGGCACCCCGCCGCAGCCCGCCGTCGGCGTCCAGCAGGCCGCAAGCGAGTACGGTCCGGTGCCGGACGACGACGGCTTCGACGGCTAGGTGCGCCCGGCGCCTTGAGCCGTTACTCGGCTTGAGGCATCAGGCGCCGTGGCCGGCGCTTGTCTGGTCTTCGGTTTCGGCCGGAGCCGGGCGGGTGACGAGCCATGCCACCCACACTCCAAGGATGTACAGGGGCGCGCCCATGATCAGGCGAGTGGTGGCGAGGGCGGCCAGGCCGTCAGCGCCCATCAGGTAGAGGGGCACCTGAACGACGAGCCGGAGCGCCAAAACCGCAACGATGATCCAGGTTCCCAGCCTGTAGGCCTTGACCCGGTCCGGGTCTTTGCGCCATTCCACTCCCTCGTTGCGGATGAAACCGAAGAGGAGCCCGGCCACAGGCCATTTAACGATGATTGAAACCACCATCGCCAAGATGTAGGCGGCGTTGGTGAAGAAGCCGGGCAGGTAGAAATCCTCCGCCTTCCCGGTGGTGTTGGCCAGCCATGCCGAAATGCCGACGCCCACCACGCCCGCCAGGGCCTGGGTCAGGGGGCGCCGTTGTGCCAGCCTGGCGATGGTGAACGCAGCTGCCGATGCCAAGGCAGCGACCAGGGAGAGTGTGAGCTCCCGTGTCACGGTGAACGCCACGAGGAAAACCAACCCGGGAACAATGCTTTCCGCGATGCCCTGGACTCCCCCGGCGCTTCGCAGGACGTCCACCCGGCCGTCGTGGGTGCGGTGCAGCCCCGCCTTGGCCGCGTACTCGGCGGCCAGGCCGGCCACAGGCGACTGGGCAGCTGCCGGCGATGGCGCGGCTGCCGGTGACGGGCCCGTACCCTGACGCCGGCCCGGGCCGGCGCTTTCGGAGGACTGTTCGGGCTGCTGCTCGGTCATTCGTGCTCCTGGCGGGACATGATCTCGTAACGGGGATTGAAGATGGTGGGCATGTCCTTGCCACGGGCAAGCATTCCCTCGACCCGGATCTCGGCGCCCGCTTCGATGCCCGGCACCCGTCGTCGGCCCAGCCACACGATGCGAAGCCGTGCGGGCTTGTTTCGGCCGGGGCCGGCGCCCGGCCGCCCGGTTCCGGTCTCGGAGACAATGGCGCTGAACTCTGCCGTCCGGTCAGCGGGTACGAAGGTCACGGATTCGATGTGCCCCTGGCACAGCACGCGTCCTTTGTCCGGGAGTTGGTCCAAAGGGGTCAACCCACCGGACGCGTGGGCGGGTCCGCCCTGTGCGGCCTCAGCCGATTTGGGTAATTTCGGGACCACGTTCTGGTTCCTCCAAAGTGGGACCGGCGGGCGGAGGAGTAGCGGAGGCGTCCTTGGGCAGCCGCAGCTGCAGGAGGTCCCGCGGCGGCATGGGGCTGTCGCCGCGGACCACCACCACCTTGCGGAAAAGGGTCTCCAGCGGTTCTGCGGCGGGGCGCTCCAAGGCTGCGGGTCCGCCCAGGACGCCGCGCAGGAACCAGCGCGGACCATCGACGCCGATGAATCGGGCCACCCGGTAGCCCTGGCTGCCGTCCGGAAGCCCGGCAGGGAGTTTGGCAACCAGTTCCGTGCCAAACGCACCTTCCACCTCTTCGACCTGGCCGCCCTGGGCACCAACCGACTGGCCGATCTGTTCGCGGATCTCGTCCCACAGCGTTTCTGTCTTGGGGGCGGCGAAGGCCTGCAGTTGGAGGCTGGATCCGTTTAGGTCAAGCGTGACTGCCACCACCCGCTGCGTTGCCTCCTCAACCTCGAGGCGGAGCTGGAGTCCCTCGCTGGGCGTGATCAGGAGGGCACCGAGGTCCACGAAGCCGTCCCGGCTGCCTACTTCGGACTCATCGAAAGGGCCGTCCTGGCTGCGCGTGGAAGCGGCGGCTGAGCCTTCTCCGGGTTCCGCTGCCGTCAGCTCTTCGTCCGGCTGCGCCGGCTCGTCCTTCTTGGCTTTCCTGCCGAGCCCAAAGACCATGGGTGACTCCTTCGTTCCTAAAATGTGCCAGTTCTCAAAATCTGCCGGCCGGGACCATGTCCTGCCGTCGTGCGCGCTGGCGTGGCAGCGGTTGTGGGTGGAGGTGTCAGGCTCCGGGAACGTTGAACCCGCCGGTGGAGCCGAAGCCTCCCGTGCCGCGCACGGAGCCGCTCAATTCGCTGACAGGAATGAAGTGCGCGTGTTCCACCCGCTGGATAACCATCTGTGCAATTCTATCGCCGCGGCGCAGCTCAATCGGCTGCGAGGAGTCGGTGTTCAGCAGGGTAACCGATATCTCTCCGCGGTAGCCCGCATCCACGGTGCCAGGTGCGTTCACGATTGTCAGCCCGTGCTTGGTGGCCAGTCCGGAGCGCGGGTGGATCAGCGCAACGAACCCGTAGGGCAGGGCAATGGCCACACCCGTGGGGACCAGTTTGCGCTCCCCCGGCATCAGGACCACGTCTTCGCGCGCGCGAAGGTCCGCTCCGGCGTCGCCCGGGTGCGCGTAGGAGGGAGCTTCCAGGTCCGGATCCAGCATCTTCAACTGGACCTGCATGGTGGGCGAGGCTGGGGATGCCGTGTCCGGGTCGAGGTCTACTGCGGTGGGATGTTCAGTCACAGTCACTCACTCTAACCCGCGCCCCCGCAACAGTCCCAGATGGCCGGATCCGGAGCCGCAGCACCCAAGATGAAATAGCGGACCAAAGGTGGAAAGCTTGGCATATGCCCGAATCAAGCACGCCAGCGTCCGTTCCCAGCACACCCTCGGCCGGGACACCTGTCACATACCAGGAGAAGCTCTGGCCCAACGCCTGGATCTGGGTCATTGCCGTGGGCGTCTCCGCGGCCGGCATCCTGGTCTTCGCCCCCATCAGCATGGCGGCCGGGTATACCGCGGCGGTGGTGCTCCTGGCCATCATCAGCGTGCTCCTGGTCCTGTCCACTCCAACCATCACCGTTACCCGGGACGCACTGACGGTCGGACGGGCCAGCATCGAACGCAAATTCGTCGGCAGCGTTGAGCCGTTCACCTCCGGGGAGGCCACAGCGGAGCGGGGCACGAGGCTCAACGGGCTCGCCTACCTCTGCATCAGGGGCTGGATCGACCCCGTCGTGAAGATCGAGATCACCGACCCGGCCGACCGCACCCCGTACTGGCTCGCCTCCACCCGGCATCCTGACAAGCTGGCCGCTGCCCTCACCCGGGGCTGAGCGTACAAATATCCGTCGCAGCCTTCCCGCCTGCGGTTACTCCTCCTCGGCGCAGGACGGGCCCGCCCATTCGGGCCGGAATCAGGCGGAAAATCACGGCGCGCCCTGCCCCTTGAGCCAATTCGGCGCCACCGGGTGGCAGAGTTTCGATTGATAGTAATGCCAGGGTGGAGGATTTGTATGCAGGATCTACGGCTTGTAGGCGTGCACGACGACGGGACGCATCTCCTGTTGAGCGGGGCCGGCGGCGAGATGTTCCAGCTGCCAATCGATGAGGCCCTCAGGACGGCCAGCCGGTCCGCGGCCAAACCGCGGGCGGAGCGGTCTGCCGTTCCGATGTCCCCGAGGGATATCCAGGCCCGGATCCGCGCCGGTGCCACCGCTGCAGACGTTGCGGAGTTGTCCGGCATGCCGCTGGCAAAGGTGGAGCGTTACGAAGGGCCGGTCCTTGCCGAGCGCGAGTACGTTGCGCAGCAGGCGCGGAAAGTCGAAGTGGCGGCGCCCTCCCCCGGCCACGACATCTACCGGTCCGCCTTCGGCGACAACCCGGCTACCCTGGACGACATGGTGTCCCACCGGCTGTCCGCGCACGGCATTGATCCGGCCACGGTGGAATGGGATTCGTGGCGGCGCCAGGACGGCACCTGGACGGTATCCGCGAGCTTCGAGGCCAAACAGGGCGGGACTTCCGGTATTGGCGAGGAGCCCCCGGCCCTGTGGACATTCAGTCCGGCACGCAAGTCGCTGCAGAACACCAACCGGTGGGCACAGCAATTGAGCGAGCTTGAGCCGCTGGACGGACCTGTTCCGGCCCGCCGCCTCACTGCTGTATCGGACCGGCCCTTCGACTTTGAAACCGACGCGGATTCGTCCAAGGCGGCTTCCGGCAGCCAGGGCGCCCCCGCCCAGGAGGCCGGCAAGGAGTCCGACGGCCTCCTTGATATGCTCCGGTCGCGGCGTGGCCAGCGGATAGGCGTCGACGAAGATTCTGATGACGCCCTGGCACTGCTGCTGACCCATGGTGTACCGGCGGCCCATCCCCGCCCGTCCGAGGTGGTTCCTGAACCCGAGTCAAACGAACCGGAGCCGCAGGACGACCAGCGGGACGGACCGGCGGCCCAGGGTGATTCGTTCATCCGCCGCAGGGATGCCAGGCCGTCCATGCTGTCCAGGCTCAGCCTTATCCCGCCGCACCGCGACATCCAGGACGATGCTTTGCGGCTTCACGACGGCGTCAGCACGGACACAAGGGAAATCACCATTGCCGCGTCCCCACAGAAACCTTCGGGCGGCAGCCAAGGAACAGGTGGCGCCGGGCTGGATGAGTTGCTTGGCGGGAACCCACGCCGCAGTTTGACGAAGCAGGACGACACTTCCCCCACCACCGGCCAACTTCCGGAGACCGAGGCGCCGGAACGGCCGGCGAAGCCTAAGCGATCCAGCGTGCCTTCCTGGGATGAGATTGTTTTCGGAACCCGAAGCGACTAGGGATTCCCTCCAGGGGCCCATGATGGACTTGGGCACGTGCTACGATCCCCACCACGCGGCCGCGTGTAAAGCGAATTTACCAGGAGGTTCTCGGTGCCGGACACAACCTGCCATATGTCCATTTCGCTGGACGGCTTCGTCGCCGGACCGGACCAGAGCCTCGAAAACCCGCTGGGTAAGCGGGGACTTGAACTGCACGGCTGGCATATCGGCGACCCCCGGGCCACTGAAACCAATCAGGTTGCCGCCAATTGGCTCATGCGGCCCCGCGGCGCCTATGTGATGGGCCGGAACATGTTCGGTCCCGTCCGTGGTGAGTGGAGCGGGGAATGGAACGGCTGGTGGGGTCCTGAACCGCCCTATCACGCACCAGTGTTCGTCCTGACCCACTATGAACATGACCCGATCCAGATGGAGGGCGGGACCACGTTCCACTTCGTCACCGACGGATTCGACGCCGCCTATGCTGCCGCGTCCCAAGCCGCCGGAGACAAGGGCGTCGACATCGCAGGTGGAGCTTCGACCGTCCGGCAAGCACTGGCTGCCGGTGTCGTGGACGAATTGACGCTCGACATCGCCCCGGTGCTTCTTGGTTCGGGCGAACGTATCTTCGACGGCATCGAGTCTTTCGACTTCGAACCCGTCGAGGTGCTTCACTCGCCGTTGGCAACCCACATCCGCTACCGGCGCAGGAGCTAGCAGGCGCCTGCAGGTCGCCAGGCGTCAGGGTGCAGGGCAGGAAGGGTGTCGGGCTGGCAGCTATGCCAACGGCGGGGCGGGGGTCGTTCCGTGAGTACCCGAAAGTCCCGTTCGACGGCGGCGCACTGGTCAGCGGCGAGCTTTGCCTTTCACGCGGGCTGGTGTCACGCGCGTTTGCGTCCGGCCCGTTTGAGTCAGGCGGATTTGTGTCAGACGCGTTTGAGTCAGGCGCGTTTGTGTTAGCCGGGTTTGAGTCAGGCGGATTTATGTCAGGCGCGTTTGTGTCAGGCGGGAGCGTGCAGGATCCGTGCCAGGCTTTCTTCTCCTGGCGACAGCCCTAAGTAGGCGAAGTCGGGGTGGCTGGCAGGCGGTTCGCCGGCGTGGCTCCCCCGCTCTTCCGTGCGTTGGTCCGGCGGTGGTGGCCGCTTTGTGGGTTCCCAGTCTTGGTGTTCGCTGTGGTAGTGGCGGCCGGCCGGTGAGGTCCATCCCGGTGGATCGGTTTTACTCGCCGGGGTGGGTTTCCAACCGGTGGTGTGCCGGAGCCGGTGATGTTTCGGGCACGGCTGTCCCAGGTTCCTGATCCCGGTGGTCCCGCCGTTGGCCCAGGCGAGGATGTGGTCGGCCTCCGTGTCCAGGGAGGAGTTGCTGCAGCCGGGGAACGGGCACTTACCGTCCCGGAGCCTGAGCCAGTTCCGCATCGCCTTGCCCACCCGGTAACTCTTCCGGCCAATCTCCAACGGCGCCCCGTCCCGCGGATCCACGAGCACCCGGTAAAACGAGCCCGCCCCCGCAGCGACCAACCGACGGGCCATCGACGGCGGGATCGGCCCATACCCATCCAGCACCGCCGCCTCATCCGTCAACCCCAGCAACGAAAACACCGGCACGGTCACCAACACCTGCGCCCGGACCGCATCAGGCGGGACGTCGGCGGGCCTCGCGAAGTTTTCGGGGCTGATGCAACCTTCGTCTGGCCCCACGTCTACCCTCCCGACCGCCTGTCCCGTGCTCAGCCCCGCGGTCAGAAGGGACGTGGCAAACACATCGGCCCGGAGCTGGGCGAGGGTGCGGGTCTCCTCGGGTCCCTGCAGGCCACGCGAGATGGCGTTGAGCCGGTTCCAGGCCGCCGCTGCTTGGTCTGCGGGCAGGTACGCGGACAGCCACGCCATCCCGTCCCGGTCCGGCCGGTAGTCCACTCGCCGGTCCGCCACGGACCTGGTATGCCGCGTCTCGATCGACTCCGCATGATGACGCTCCCGCCACGACCGGGCCTTCGCCCGGAACCGGTGCGCCGGCAACTCCCCCACCGGACACCCCCGCGCCGTGTCCGGGGCGTCCGGGTCCAGGAAGTGCGCCTCTAACTCCACAGCACCTGCCGCATCCAAGGCCGCGGCCTCGTCCGCCATCACCACAGCGTGGCCCCACGACAGGGTCCCCGCCTGCAACCCCGCCAGCGTCAACGGCAACGAGGCAACAACAGCGTGCGCCGTGGCCAGGAACGACGACGCCGCCCGCGGACCCAGCGCCAACACACACCCCACCTCCGCAGCGACCGCCATCTCCTGCGCCACCACCGGCACCCCCCGCCCCGCCACAACACCGGCAGCATCCGCAAACGCCACCGCAGCCCGCGCCTTCAAACCCGCGACCCTCGCCTCCACCTCCCTGGCCCCGGCCAGAACATCAAGGCAACCATCCACCAACCCAGCCAACGGATCAGCAGCACAGAACGGCTCCGCGCCACACCCGTCCACCTCGGCAACCAGCACGGCAAGGGCAGCACGAATATCCGCCAACGCCTCCACCACCGCCACTTTCCCCATAAACCCATCATGGCAAGGGGGTACGACATTCAGTGCTGGTCAGATCGGGCCGGACAGGCACCGGCAGCCCGGGAGTGCGGCAAAACCCGGCGGGAACAGGGCAGGAGAATTAGCTAACGACAACGCGCACAAAGCGTGCCCGGGTGTGACCGATGTTCGCGTAGGCGTAGACCTGCGAACTGGGAAAGGCAAGGTGCTCGCCAGGACGGAGCTCGGTGGCACCGCTTTCCAGATCTATGCGGATTGCTCCCTCAGAGACCAGGAGCATCTCGGACCACCCCACCGGATCAGGCTCCGCGTCGTATCGCTCGCCTGGTTCCAGGGTCCAGGCCCACAATTGCGCTTCCCTGGTGGCGGGCACGGAAGCCAGCAACACCGCCAGGCTGCCTTCCCGCTCTCCGCGCCACGCAACTTCGCGGATGTCAGCACGTGGTGCTGCAGGGGCGGCCACGAGATCGACGAATGTGACGCCCAGAGCATCGGCAAGGTGGTCCAGGCCGGTCAGGCTGATGTTGGCCTCGCCCGCTTCGAGTTTGACCACCGTACGGCGGCTGACGCCGGCGCGATCAGCCAAGGCGACCTGGCTTAGCCCGGCCGCCGTCCGAAACCGGCGCACGTTCTCACTGACGTGCTTCAGGACCCCGGGTGTTTCCTCAGGTTGCATGTGCACTATTCTGCACCATAAAGTCGAGCATTATGTTGCACATTGGTTCCCGGGCTCTGTTTTCTCGGCAAGAAATCGCCCTCGTCCTAATCACTGCGGTTTGGGGTGGCACGTTCCTCGCCGTCCACATCGCCGTGCAGTACAACGGACCCTGGTTCTTTGTGGGCATGCGGTTCCTGACAGCCGGCATCATCAGTGCGGTCATCTTTGCACGCGTCCTGCGCGGCATCAGGCCGCGGGACATCGTGGCCGGCTCAGCCATCGGCGTCATGATCTTCCTCGGCTACGGACTCCAGACTGTCGGACTTCAAACGATCGGCAGCAGCACGTCAGCGTTCATCACCGCCCTTTACGTGCCGCTGGTTCCGGTCCTGCAGTGGATCGTGTTCAGGACGCCACCGCGGTTCCTCACCTGGGTCGGTGCCGGTTTGGCTTTCGCCGGCCTCGTGCTGCTCGCCGGCCCCGGCAGCACCGGGTTGGCCTTCGGTCCCGGGGAAATCGCGACGCTGGTGAGCACCCTGCCGATCGCCGCGGAGATCATCCTTATCGGCTGGTTTGCAGGCAAGGTAGACCTCGGCCGGGTAACCGTCCTGCAGTTGCTGATTGCGGGGGCGTTGGGCTTCCTGGCCATGCCGCTGGCCGGAGAGACGGTGCCGGCCTTCTCATGGGTTGGCGTGGGAGCGGCTGTTGCCCTCGGGGCGGCAAGCTGCGTCATCCAGCTCACGATGAACTGGGCGCAGAAATCGGTATCCCCGACCAAGGCCACCATCATCTACGCAGCCGAGCCCGTGTGGGCTGCGGTGATCGGGCGGGCGGCGGGTGAGCGGCTGCCACCGGCAGCGCTCGTTGGCGCCGGCTGCATCGTGGTGGGGGCGCTGGTCAGCGAACTCAGGCTGCGCAGTCGCAGGCGTGCCCCGGCGGCCGCCCTGCCACCCGCGGGAATCGAGGGCCCTGCCGGCCTGGTGCACCAGCACGGCAACGGGACTGATTGACAGCTCCCAGCCCCACGGTGTCAGGCTTCGCTGTCCGGGTTGCGGTTCCCGCGGGGCTCCCCCGGTCCGCCTGAACCGCGCCAGAGGCAGGCGTCCACTTCGAACGGCAGCAATTCGTCCTGCTGGGCCATCAGTTTGGCGCCGTGCGCAGTCACCCTGCGCATGAAATGCCGGCGGCACAGCGTCTCGTATCCCACCACGGGGACGTGTTCGGCAGCCTGCGTGGTGGCGGAATCGGCCACCATGTCCACGTCGCCGACCACCACCTGCGCGCCTTCGGTGACCATGACGCCGTCGACCGTCCTGGCGTTGTGCGTGGCCCGGCGGCCGCACCAGCACAGCGCCTCCACCTGGAGCACCTGCACCCGGTCCGCCAGCTCGATGAGGCGTTGGGACCCGGGGAACAAACGGGTGCGGAAGTCGGCGGTGATGCCGAAGGCGAAAACGTCGACGTCGATCTCGTCCACCACCTTGGCCAGTTGCTCCACCTGCTCCGGGGTGTAGAACTGGGCTTCGTCGCAGATCAGGTAGTCCACCCGCCTGCCCTGGGTGCGGCGGACCATGACTTCCTCCCAGAAGTCCGTGGTGTCCAGCACCTCCACGGCGTCCGTCTCCAGGCCCAGCCGGCTGGAGATGCGGGATTCGCCGGCACGGTCGTTGCGGCTGAACCGGACGCCGCCGCGGCCGCGCGCCCGGTGGTTGTAGTCCATCTGCAGGGCGAGCGTGGATTTTCCGCAGTCCATGGTGCCGGAGAAGAAGATGAGTTCAGCCACGCCGTCGGCTCCTTCCGTCGGCTGCAAAACAGAGCAGCGGGACCTCACGCTCGGCTTTGGTCAGGGAGCCGTGCTGGCCCACCACTTCCATGGCGCTGGGCCGCATGCGCCGGCCGTCGTAGAGGGCGACGGCGTCCCGCGCCGCGATCATGACGTCACCGATCCTGCCTTCCACGGCAGGCCGGACGTCACCAAAGAGTCCGCCTGCGATTGCTTCTTCCCGGGTGAAGGCCCATACCCGGTCGCCGAACCTTGCTTTCCAGGCAGCCACCAGCCGTTCCCGGCCGGCAGTGCCGTCCCGGTGCGTGTCTTCGAGGTACAGGTGGACCATCCGGGGTTCGCCGGCAGTGTGGCGGACGCCGTCAACCAGCGCAGAGTCGGCCGAGAAGTCGATCCGCTGGGATTCGGAAATGTCGAGCATTCCGTGGTCTGCGGTGAGCAGGATCGTGGTCCCGGCGGGCAGCGAGGAATTGAGCCGCTTCACGGTGGCGTCGAGCTCCTCCAGCTGGTGTTCCCACTGTTCCGACCGGCAGCCGTAGCGGTGGCCGGCTTTATCCAGCTCGTTGACGTAGAAGTACATCAGGGATGGACCGGCGCCCGCCATGGCGTCGGCGGCAGCCCCGGTGCGGGCGTGGGCGGTGGTTCCGGAGATGAACCTGCCGCCGCGCAGTGCGGCCCTGGTCATGGGCGAACCATTGAACTGGGCGAGGCTGACGGTGCTGACGTCCGCCTGCCCGGCCACCCGTTCAAAGACGGTGGGGAACGGCTGCCACGTGGCCGGGTCGACGCCGGGGTCCCAGTTCCCCAGGAGGTTGACCACCTTGTCCTGCCCAGGGTCCAGGACGTCGTAGCCCACCATGCCGTGCTGGCCGGCGGACAACCCGGTCCCGAAGCTGGCCAACGCTGCGGCCGTAGTGGAAGGAAATGCCGAGTCCAGCCAAACAGGGACGTCGCCTTGGCCCGCCTGCACTACAGAACGCAGGAACGGGGTGTGGGCGGCCTTCTGCTTCAGGAGGTTCCTGCCCAGGCCATCGGCGAGGACCACGCAGACGCGGCTGGCGGCGGGCAGGCCCAAGGTGTTGTCGAAACCTTCCACCCCCAGGCTCGCCGCGGCACTGGTGAGGACTTCCGCGACGGAACGGTGCCCGTAGGCAGGGGCGGGCGGAAGGTCGGGCGTGTATCCGGAAGCGGGAGTTTGTTCGGCTTGGTGGCTGGCTTCGGGCATCTCTAACGCTGCTGGTGCCCGCGGCTGAGCCGGTTTCCGAACACCCCGGACCGCGGACGGGGAGCCATGGACTGCACGTGGGGCACGGGCGCTGCCGAGCCGGTGTTGACGGCGCGGAGGGCCCGGGCAAAAAGCTTGGCGTCCTGCACGGCCTGCAGCCCGTCGGCCTCGGCGCTGATGCGGAGCACGATGTCCTCCTGCGCAATGGTGCCGGTGTAACCGTGGTCCGCTTCGCACTGCGGGTCGCCGCAGCTGGCGGGACCCATGTCCAGGCGCTGGCCGCCGGACCACGCAATGGACAGGGTCAGTTCGCGGACGGGATCCGAGGGCTTGTAGTTTTGCGGCTGGGCGTACATGTAGCTCAGGACCACGGAGCGGATCTGGGCCACGGGAACGGATTCGGTGGAGATCTGCGCGACGATCTGCTCCCCTGCCTCGTCCAGTTGCTGATCGTCTACGTGGGTGATGACCAGCATGTCCGCGGTGAGCACCAGCACCGTGATGTGGCGCCGCACCTCCGCCCGGTCAAAATGGGTTTCCAGGTGCACCAGGTGCGCCACGCAGTCCCGGCCGTCCAGCGCGTCGTCAACGACGTCGGAGACCAGGCGCGGGTAGAAGCCGGCCTTCTGCAGTGCGTCTTCGAGGCTCTGGCCCTGGAGTCCGTGGTGGTGTGAGCTGTGCTGGCGGAGTGCCTGGTTTTCATTGCCGGGCGTTTCGGGCGCCGACGCGGGAGGCTGGAAGCTCATGCCCCCATTTTCACAGATCGGCCGGTCACTTGCTAACCGCCTCAGCCCAGCATCGCCCTGCGGGCACTGTCCGTCCGCTGCGCCGCGTTGCCAATCCGCACGTCAGCGGCGAGGATCGTGGCCCCGGACGTGCCGCACAGGACGGGGTTGAATTCCACGAGCGCGATCTCCGGATGGTTGTCCTTCATCCAGGCCAGCCTGGCGGCCAGGTCTTCGAGCGCCGGCACGTCGACAGCAGGGAGCCCCTGGTATCCGAACAGCTTCCGGGATGCCCTGGGCGCACGGATGAAGTCGTGGACGTCGGCGGCGGACAGCGGCGGAACCCGGTGGGCCCAGTCGTCGAGCAGGTTGACGGCGTCACCGGCTAGGCCGAACGAGATCACCGGGCCAAGCAACGGGTCTTCGATGGCCCGGAAGGTGCAGGCCTGCCCCACCGATGCCATGGACTGGACCTCAAGGGCCGGGTCTCCGTAGGCGGCGAGCGCCCGCCGCATCTGCACCACGTTCTGGCGCAGCGATTCGGCGTCCTCGATGCCAAGGCGTACCCCGCCCAGGTCCAGCCGGTGCCGGAGGGCCGGGTCCGTGGTCTTCAGCACCACGGGCCAGCCGAGGGCTTCCGCTGCCTGCACGGCCTCGTCCGGCGTGTTGAAGGCAGCCGACGGCAGGACGCTGATGCCGTAGTGGCCCAGAAGGGAAGCCGCTGCCGCCGGTTCCAATTGCATGAGCTGTTCACCGGTGACGTCCCGGAGCAGCCCGTCGAGTTCGGCCTCGGCCTTGCGGGGATCGCACCCTGCCGGTTCCACAAAGTGCCCCTGGTCGCGGGCTGCCCATTCCGCATACCGCACCACGGCGGCAAGCGCAGCGACGGCGGCCCCGGGGTTGGAGAAGCAGGGAACCGTGCACCCGTCGGCGCCAACCAGGCCTTCCACGTTGATGGCCGGATCCAGGATGCCGCTAAACGCAGCCACCACGGGTTTCCCCGCCGCGGCCGCACACTCCGCGAGGACTCCGGCCACGGCGTCGACGGTCAAGCCCCGGGCAGGCAGCAGGGCCGCGACGGCGGCGTGCACGGTATCCGAGGCCAGCGCCTCAAGGAGTGCCTTCCGAAGCGCGGGCAGAGCCACCGACTGGCCCGTGTCCAGGTCGAGGCCGGAGACCACCTGGGCGACGCCCAGCCCGTGCGCCACCGCACTGTCCGCCACCACGTTGCCGAGGGCCTGGGAATTGCTGAAGATGGCTACGTCGGGCCCGGCCGGAAGCGCCTGGGCGGACACCACCTGGGCAACGTCCACGAGCTCTTCCACGGTTTCCACGCGGATCACGCCCGACTGGCGCAGCATGGCGTCCAGGGCGCCGGCCGGTGCCTGCGTGGTCCGGACGGCGTGTCCGGGCGGCAGGCGCAATCCCATGGTGTCCGACTTGGCGACGATCACCGGTTTGGTGCGGGCCAGGCGCCTGGCGATCCTGGAGAACTTGCGCGGGTTGCCAATGGACTCCAGGTACAGGCCCACGGCGGTGGTATCGGCGTCGTCCTCCCAGTACTGCATCATGTCGTTGCCCGAAACGTCTGCCCGGTTGCCGGCCGACAGCAGGCTGGAGAGCCCCAGCCGGCGCCGGCTCGACGCGGCGTACAGCGAGACGCCGATCGCCGCTGACTGGCTGAACAGGCCCAGCCCGCCACGCAACGGCATGGTGGGCGCCATCGACGCATTCAGCGACACGTCCGGGTGCGTGTTGGCGATGCCCAGCGACGCCGGGCCGATCACGCGCATCCCGTTGGCCCTGGCCTGGCGCACCAAGGCGCGCTGGCGCAGGAGGCCGCGTTCGCCGTCGTCCGCGAAGCCTGCCGTGGCGATCACCACGCCCTTGACCCCGGCAGCTGCGCAGTCTTCCATGACGCCGGCCACTTCCTCATAGGGCACGGCGATAATGGCCAACTGGACGCGTTCGGGGACCTCGGACAGCTTGCCGTAGGGGATCATCCCGGCCAGTTCCAACGCCTCGGGGTTGATGGCGTACACGGACCCGTGGAAGCCGCCCTCGATGATGTGTTCCAGCAGCTGGTACCCCACGGTGCCCCATTTGCGGCTGGCTCCGATGACGGCAACGGACGACGGCGCCAGCAGGTCACGGACGCTCCTCGCCTCCGCGCGGTGCTCGCGGGATTCCATGACGGCGCGCGATTTCTCGGTGGGCTCCACGTTGAACTCCAGGCTGACGACGCCGTCGTCGAAATGCCGCTTGACGTCGTAGCCGGCGTCGGAGAACACCATCAGCATCTTGCGGTTCTCCGGCAGCACCTCGGCGGTGAACTTGCGGATGCCGTTTTCGTGCGCGGCGGCGGCCAGGTGCTCCAGCAGGATGGAGCCGATGCCCCTGCCCTGGTGGGCGTCGGCTATGTTGAAGGCCACCTCTGCTTCGGTGGGGTCGGTGAGCCGGTCGTAGCGGCCGATGCCGATAATCTCGCCGTGGATCGTGATGACGAACGCCACCCGGTCCTTGTAGTCCACTTCGGTGAAGCGCTTGAGTTCCTTGGCGGACAGCCTGGCCTTGAACGCGAAGAAGCGCATGTAGATTGAATTCTGCGACTGCCCGGTGTGGAAGGCCTGGACAGCGTCGGCATCCGACGGGTGGATGGGCCGCAGGTGCGCCGTTCCGCCGTCACGCAGGACGACATCGGCCTCCCAATGTTCCGGATATTCGCCGTCCCCGGGCTGATCCACCATAGGCTTAGCCTAGCCAAGAACTCCCGCAGCATGCCTGAAAAGCTGCAAGCACCCCCAGAAGGATCCACCAAACCCCATGGCCCGCCGCCAAAGTTCAAAACCCATCGTGGAAGACACCTACACGGAGAACATCGTCGATATCGATGTCACGTCCGAAATGCAGGGCTCCTTCCTGGAGTACGCGTACTCGGTGATCTACTCAAGGGCACTCCCGGACGCCCGCGACGGGCTCAAGCCGGTACAGCGCCGCATCCTCTACATGATGAGCGACATGGGCCTGCGCCCGGACCGCGGCCACGTCAAGAGTGCCCGCGTGGTGGGCGAGGTAATGGGAAAGCTGCACCCGCACGGGGACGCGGCTATCTATGACGCCATGGTGCGCATGGCCCAAGACTTCTCCCTGCGGCTGCCGCTGATTGACGGGCACGGCAACTTCGGCTCGCTCGACGACGGCCCGGCAGCGCCGCGGTACACCGAGGCACGGATGGCGGCGGCGGCCCTCACGCTCACCAACCACCTCGACGAAGACGTGGTGGACTTCGTCCCGAACTACGACAACCAGCTGACCCAGCCGGACGTCCTGCCCGCAGCCTTCCCCAACCTGCTGGTGAACGGGGCCACCGGCATCGCCGTCGGCATGGCAACGAACATGGCCCCGCACAACCTGGTGGAAGTGATCGCGGCCGCCCGGCACCTGATCGCCCACCCGGAGGCCACGCTGGAGGACCTGATGCGGTTCGTGCCGGGCCCTGACCTGCCCAGCGGCGGCCGGATCGTGGGCCTGGACGGCATCCGGGACGCGTACGCCACTGGCCGCGGCTCCTTCAAGACCCGGGCCAAGGTGGAAATCGAGCAGCTCACCGCACGCCGCACCGGCCTGGTGGTCACCGAACTGCCATACATGGTGGGCCCGGAAAAGGTGATCGAGAAGATCAAGGACGCGGTCAACGCCAAGAAGCTGACCGGTATCAGCGACATCGTGGACCTCACGGACCGCAAGCACGGACTGCGGCTGGTCATCGAACTCAAGAACGGCTTCAACCCCAACGCGGTCTTGCAGCAGCTGTACCGCTACACGCCGATGGAGGACTCCTTCGGCATCAACAACGTCACACTGGTGGACGGCCAGCCGCAAACCCTGGGCCTGGTGGACCTCCTCTCGGTCTACGTCAACCACCGCATCAACGTGGTGCGCCGCCGCACCGTCTTCCGCCTGGGCAAGAAGAAGGACCGCCTGCACCTGGTGGAGGGCCTGCTCATCGCCATTGTGGACATTGACGAGGTCATCCAGATCATCAGGTCCTCGGACGAGGCCGCCGCCGCCCGCGAACGGCTGATGTCCATCTACGACCTCACCGAGGTCCAGGCCAACTACATCCTGGAACTGCGCCTGCGCCAGCTGACCAAGTACTCCCGGATCGAGCTGGAAAAAGAGCAGGACGAACTCCGCCGCGAGATCGCGGAACTGCAGGCCATCCTGGACTCCGAAGAACTGCTCCGCACGGTGGTCTCCGACGAACTGGGCGCGATCGCCGAGGAACACGGCACCCCGCGCCGGACCGTGCTGCTGGAGTCCGAGGCCGTGTCCCCCACCATCGCCGCCGAGCTGGCAGCGGCCCCGGGGAAGGGCAAGGCAGCCCCGCTGGCGCTGGAAATCGCCGACGACCCCTGCTGGGCGATCCTCACCGCATCCGGGCAAGTGGCGCGGACCAGCAACCAGGAACCCCTCGCCGAAGCAGGGCCCCGGAACAAGCACGACGTGTACGCATCGGTGGTCAAGACGTCGGCCCGCGGCGAGATCGCGGCCGTCACCTCGCTGGGCCGCATGCTCCGGCTGCAGGTCATGGACATGCCCGTCCTGCCGCCGGTATCCGGGCTGCCCAACCTGGCCGGCGGCGTGCCGGCCAAGGAATTCCTCACCCTGGTCAAGGGTGAGTCCCTGGTGGCATTCGTTCGGTTGGATGAGGTCCTGGCCATCGGCACCGCCCAGGGCGTGGTGAAGCGCGTGCAGCCGGACTACCCCCTGAACCGCGAAGGCTGGGAAGTCATCACCCTCAAGGACAAGGATTTCGTGGTGGGAGTGGCTCCCGCCGGTACGGATGACACCGAGCTGGTCTTCCTGACCAGGCAGGCACAGCTGCTGAAGTTCCCCGCCGCCGTCGTCCGACCCCAAGGGCGCACCGCAGGCGGCATGGCCGGCATCAAACTGGCCGCCGGTGACCAGGTGATCTTCTTCGGCGTGGTCCAGCCCAACGATGCCGCCGCCGTCGTGGTCACCATCGCGGGGACCGACGGCGCCCTTCCCGGCACTGCGCCCGGGACCGCCAAGGTCACCGCCTTCGATGAATACCCTGCCAAGGGACGCGCCACCGCGGGCGTCCGGGCACACCGGTTCCTGAAGGGCGAGGACACGCTCCTGCTGGGCTGGGCAGGACACGGGCCGGCCAAGGCGTCCTCCGCCGCCGGCGTGGCGCGGTCCCTGCCGCAGGAGCATGGCCGGCGCGACGGCTCGGGTGTCCCTCTGTCCCAGGCTGTGGAGGTCGTGGGGCCTGCCATGGTGTGGGAGCCGGAACCGGCGGCCGAAAACTAGCAGACGGTGCCGGGGACCCACCCGGGGTTTATCCGGGGGTTACCCGGCCACGTCGCGGCGGCGGAAACCGCCGACGGCGAGCGCCACGAGCACGGCGATCGTGGCTGCCGACACCAGGACGCTGTCCCAAGCGGTACCCTGCCGCAGCGGATCGTGGCCGATGTACTGGAAAAACGGTGACACCTGGTGGATCCGGTCGAAGGCATCCACCAGCGGGGCGAGCGCGTTGACGATGTAGGCGAGCACCGCCAGGACGGCGGGGATGCCGCGGCTGAGCCCGGTCCGTCCGGTGCCCGCCGACAACGCCAGGGCCACGCTGCCGAAGACTACACCCAGCAAAGCCAGGTGCAGCATGGCGGCGGCCACTTTATCGGCCGGCAGGACCATATCCACCAGGCTGCCCTCCAGCACCAGCGAGACGCCCATGACCGCGGCCAGCAGGAAGGTGCCCAGGGCCATGGCCGCGAACTTGTCCACTACCACCCTCCCGCGGCCCACCGGGTTGGAGAGCAGCAGGTCCATGGTGTGCCGGTCCTCTTCACCGCCGATGGCGCCCGCGCCGGCGCTGACGGCGTAGATCAAGACGGCGATGGGTCCCATGAAGGACATCAGCTCCACTTGGATGTAGCCCGTGGGGGTGGACATGTCCGCGGTGGAGGTGGCGAAGAGTGACCTGAACGCCTCCGGCATTTGGTCGATGATGCTGCTGATGGATGGCTGGGACTGGACCGTTGGCCACACGGCCGCGTACATGGCAACGATCAGGGCCAGGGAGACGGCCCAGGCCAGCAGCGTCCTGCTTTGGTCGCGGAGCGTTTTCAGCAGGACATTAGCCAGCATGGCGTGCCCCTGTCCCCGCCGCGTCCAGGGCATTGGCGCCGCCCTGGTCCGAGCCGTAGTAGGTCAGGAAGGTTTCCTCCAGCGGAGCCTCGGAACACTCAAAGTCCTCGACGTCCCGGGCGCTCACCAGCTTCAGGAGCGCATCCAAGGCGGACTGCGGGGCGTTGCAGCTGAGCGAGCGGCCCTCCACCGCCAGGTCCCGTACGCCCGGCACGCCGGCAAAGTCCTCCGCGGACACCGCTCCGGTGAACCGGGCCCGCACCCGGTGCAGGGACCGTGCAGCGAGGTCCTGCAGCCGTTCCACCGCTACAAGCTTTCCCGCCCGGACCACGCCGATCCGGTCCGCGACGCGTTCCACCTCGCCCAGGACGTGCGAGGAGAAGAGGGCGGACCCGCCGCCGGCCGTGTGCTCGCGCAGGATGGAGTGGAACACCTGCTGCACCAGCGGATCGATCCCGCTGGTGGGCTCGTCCAGGACCAGCAGGCGCGGCCTGGACATCACCGCCAGGACAACGGCAAGCTTCTGCCGGTTTCCCCGCGAGAGAGTGCGGGCCTGGCGGTTCAGGTCGAGGTCGAGCCGGTCCGCCACTTCGGCGGCACGCGAGGCATCGTCCCGATGCCGCAGGTGGGCGCAGTAGGCCACATGCTGGTGGCCGGTGAGGCGTTCATAGAGCGCCGGCTCTCCCGGAACATAGCCCACCAGGCGGTGGACGTCCCGGGCCTGCCGCCAGGCATCCAACCCCAGCACCGTCGCCGTGCCGGACGTGGGCCGCAGCATGCCCATCAGGAGCCGGATGGTGGTGGTCTTGCCCGCACCGTTGGGGCCCAGGTACCCGAAGACCTCTCCCGCCCCGATGGTGAGGGTCACGTCGTCGAGCGCTGTGTTCCGGCCGAACCGCTTGGTCAGGCCGGACAGCCGCACCATGCTGTCCGCGTCCATAGGGGCACCCGCATCCGAGCGGCCATCCGCACTCATGCTGCAAGGCTAGGCAGGCGCCCCCTGGCGTCCCAGAGTCTTTCGGCCCGGACCCCCTAGACTGCTCTCATGCCTATCGTTCCTGATGAAAAGGACTGGACCTGGGTCTTGTCCCGCACCTGCCCGGAATGTTCCTTCGACGCGTCCACCGCGACCCCGGCAACCGTTCCCGGCATCATCGAAAGCATGCTGCCCCGGTGGCGGGCCGTCCTGCGCCGGCCGGATGCCGCTGAGCGCCCCGATGACAACACGTGGTCCCCGCTGGAATATGCCTGCCACGTGCGGGACGTCTTCAGTCTCTTCGACCACCGGCTCAACCTGATGCTGGCCGAGGACGGCGCCCGCTTCGACAACTGGGACCAGGACCTGACCGCGGAAGAGAAGGACTACGCCAATGCCGAACCGTCCGAGGTGAGCGCCGAGCTGGCCGCCGAAGGACACCAGGCCGCGGATTCCTTCGCCGGTGTCCGCGAAGAAGACTGGGCGCGGAAGGGCCTGCGCAGCAACGGATCAGAATTCACTGTCCTGACCCTCGCTCAATACTTCCTGCACGACGTCGTCCACCACCTCCACGACGTCGACGGCTAGCTGCGAGGGCAGCTGAGCCCTGCTGCGGTGCGGGCAGCATTCTCAGCGCGACGCCGCCACGCGGTCCCCGGGCACGCCCGACACGGCCGGAAGTTCCAGCCGGGCGTCCTCGGCGGCAATGTCCGCTCCCTGGTGGGTTACCAGGACCACGGTACGGTCCCGCAGCCCCCTGCGAAGGTCCGCCAGCATGGCTGCGGCAGCTTCCGCGTCCAGGTGGGCGGTGGGTTCATCCAGCAGGATTACGTCCGCGCCGGTCAGCAGAGTCCGCGCCACGGCCAGGCGCTGCCGTTCGCCGCCGCTGAAGAAGGCGCCGCCGGGGCCGATCCTGGTATCCAGGCCGGCAGGCAGCCTGTCCACCAGCCCGTGAAGTCCGACGGCGGCCAGCACCGCGTCCAGGTCCTCGTCGGCAACCGGCGGCCCACCAGTCCCGGCGGCACGTCCCAGCAGCAGGTTGCCCCGGATGGTGGAATCGAAGAGATGGGCCTCCTGCGGGCACCAGGCCGCTCGGCCGGACACCTGGGCCCGGCCCGCCGCCGGCGCCAGGAAGCCGAGCAGGATCGAGAGCAGGGTTGATTTCCCCGATCCGGAGGGCCCGGTGACTACCAGCCAGCGGCCCGGCTCCGCCACGGCATCGAGCCCCGTGAAGACCGGGGGTCCATCCGGCCACGCTGCGGCAAGCTCCGTCAGTGCTATGCCCGCGGCGCCGCCGTCGCGGGCCGGGAGGGCGTGCAGCCCGGAGGTATCCCCGTCCGGAGAGGCTACGCCCGCGTCGCTGCCGGACGGACCGCCGTCCAGGGCACCGGACTCCCCCACCCGCTGCAGGACCTCGCGCAGGGCGGGAAACTGGCGTACCGCCGTCGTCATGGCTGCGTAGGGCTCCACGAGGGCGAGCAGGAGCAGCACCACCACGGCTGCCGTGGCCGGGGCAACCCGGGCAGCAAGTACGTCGGGGCCGGCCAGCCAGGCAGCGGCCAGGGCCGCGGCTCCGCATCCGATGGTGGCAAGGGCGTGTCCCAGCCCGTCCGCCCAGGCGGAGCGCCGTGAGGCGTCCGTCGCATCCCGGTCCTCGGCCCGGAGTGACTCGAGCACGTGCGCTGCCAGGCCGTTCGCGTGCAGGTCGACCCGGGCGTCAAGCGCTGCCGCCGTCCGCCGCAGCACGCCGGAACGAAGGGACTGCTCGGCAGTGGCCGACCGCCGGTCCCCCCACAGGGCGGCCGCCGGCGCGAGCAACAGGCCAATGGCAGCTGCGCCGATCACTGCAGGAAGCGCGGCTAGTACCAGGATTCCCGTGGCCGCCAAGGCCAGCGCGGACACTGCGACCGCTGTGACGGGCGGGAGGACCACGCGGGGCAGGAGGTCGCGGACGGTGTCGACGTCGTCAATCACCGTTCCCAGCACGTTGCCGCCCTGCAGGAGCCGGCGCAGCGACAGGGCCCTGCGGCTCAGGGATTCCCAAAGCCTGCCGCGCAGGCGGGTGAGGGCGGCGAAGACCGCATCGTGGAGCAGTAACCGTTCCCAATAGCGGAGCACCGCGCGGCCGATGCCAAAGAACCGGACGCCCACGATGGCGGTCAGCAGGTAGAGGATGGGCGGCTGTTCGCTGGCCCGGATGATGAGCCACCCGGAGAGACCGGACAGGGCGACGGCGAAGATGGCCGCCAGGGTGCCCACCACGGCTGCGGCCGCGAATTTTCCGCGCACCGGCGCCAGGAGCGCCGCGAGGAGTCCGGCCGCGCCGGAGGTGGACCGGGCAGTACGGTTGGGGACGCTGGTGTCACTGACGGGTGCGCTCGACACGGCATCAAGGGACGCGGGGTCGTCGGACGGCGGATTGCCCGTGCCGGCGTAAGCGGCCAGGACCGGGGCATGCGGGAGCTCCTGCGGTTCCACGGCTTGCCCGGAACCCCCCACCGGAACCAGCTGGTCCGCAAGGAGCCGGGTGCGGTGGTTGTGGGCCACCAGGATCACGGTGACCTGGCCGCGGAGTCGGCGGATGGCGTCTTCGACGACGGCGGCGGACACGTCGTCCAGGTGCGCCGTGGGTTCATCGAGCAGCATGATGGACGCCCCGGCCTCAATCCTGGCCAGTCCCCGGGCCAGGGCCACCCGGCGCAGTTCCCCGGGGCTCAGCTCCGCCTGGTGCCTGGCTGCCAGGTGGCCGGCGCCGGCCCGCTCCAGGCAGCTCCGGGCGGCCTCTTCGGCGGCGAACCGGTCCGGGCCGTGGCCCGGGTCCCGTGTCAGGTACAGCAGCACCTCGTCCAGGACGGTTGCGGCCACCATGACGGGGTGTTGCGGAACCCAGGCAATGGCAGCGCGGTCCAGTCCCCTGATCGAGCCCGAAATACTGGTGCCGTTGCCCGCACCGACCGTCCCGGCCAGGACGCCCAGGATGGTGCTCTTGCCCGCACCGCTGGGGCCGTCAAGGGCGGTGATCCTGTCCAGCGGTGCGGTGAAGGTGAGGGGGCCGACGGCGGTTCCGGACCGCCCGGCATAGCGCACCGTCAGGCCGGTCACTTCGAGGGGGGCGCCCGGCCGGCCGGCTTTGGCGGCGGGCAGCGGTGCCGCCTCCGGAGCGGCGGTCACGGCTGCCGCTTCCGCCAGGGCCACGCGGCCATCGTCACTGGCGTGATGGGCGGTGCCCAACTCCCGCAGCGGGAGGTAGCAGTCCGGTGCCAGGAGCAGCGCCAGCAGGCCTGCCTCCAGCGGCATGTCCCCGTGGACCAGGCGGACGCCGATGAAGACCGCCACCACCGCCACCGAGATGGTGGCGATGAGTTCCAGGGCCAGCGCGGAGAGGAATGCGGTGCGGAGTGTACCCATCGTGCGGGAGCGGTATTCCTCGGAAATCTCTTCCAGGGCTTTGCGCTGCGCGGTGGCACGGCCCAGGCCCACCAGGACCGGAAGGCCCTTGGCTAGTTCGAGCATGTGCGCTGACAACCGTGCCAGCGAGGCTTGGGCCTGGCGCACGCTGTCCTCGGTGTAGCGGCCTATGAGCACCATGAAGACCGGGATCAGCGGGACCGTGAGGACGATGACCGCGGCGCTCACCCAGTCCGCAAAGAGGATGCGCGCCCCCAGGAGCAGCGGGATGGACCCGCAGTTAACCAGGGCGGGCAGGAACTGGGTGTAGTAGTTGTCCAGTGCGTCCAGTCCGCGGGTGGCCAGCACCGCCAGGCCGCCGTCGCCGGGTCCGGCTCCGCGGACGCCGGTGCGGAGGGCATGTTCCAGCAGCCCGGCGCGCAGCTCTTCCTTGACCCCCAGGGCGGCGCGGCGGGCCGCGACGGCCTGTCCCCAGACGGTCAGGGACCTCAGCACCACTCCGGCAAGTCCGGCGGTGATCTGGGTTCCCCACGCAGGGTTCCCGGCGACCAGTCCGGCCAGGACGGACGCCACCGCCTGGCCGATGAGGACCAGCGAGAGTGCCTTGAGCGCTGCCAGGACCCCCAGCCAGTAGATCGCTGACCGGGTGGACGGGCCCGCGGGGAACGTTGGCCGCACGTCAGCCCTTGATGGTGAACGCCTTGGCGGCCACGGCCGGCAGGAAGCTGTGGGCTTCCGGGATGTGGGCTGCGCTGACGCGGCGGCGGAACACCCAGTAGGTCCAGGCCTGGTACGCGATCACCAGGGGAAGGCCAAAGGCTGCGACGATGCTCATCAGGCCCAGGGTGTAATCCGAGGAAGAGGCGTTGGAGATGGTCAGGTCAAAGGCACTGTCCAGCGTGGAAGGCAGCACCACCGGAAACACCGCCCCGAAGATGGCAGTGGTCCCCAGCACCAGGAAGGCGCCCAATGCGAGGAACGCCCGCCCCTCGGAGCCCTTCCGGGCCAGCAACCAGGCCGTTACGGCAGCACCTACGGCGAGGACGACGGCGGCCCAGGTCCAGGGCTTGCCGTCCATGAACTGGATGGCAAGGGCCCATGCGGCGATCGGCAGGAGCAGGACCGGCAGGAGCCGCACGAACCAACGCCGCGCACGGTGCCGTACGTCGCCGTCGGTCTTCAGGGCCAGGAAGGCCAGGGCGTGCAGCAGGGAGAATCCCACCACGGCCGCACCGCCCAGCAGGGCGTAGCCGCTGAACCATGCCATGGGGCCACCTTCCCGGTCGCCGTTGGCGTTCAGCGGCAGGCCGGTGGTGGTCAGGGCAAGGGCGGCTCCAACCCCGAAGGCCGCGAAGAAGGAACCCAGGGCAATGGCCCAGTCCCAGCGGTTCCGCCAGCTGTCGGTATTCACCTTGCCGCGGTATTCGAAGGCCACGGCACGGAAGATCAGGGCCAGCAGGACCACCAGGAGCGGCAGGTAGAGCGCGGAGAACAGGGAGGCGTACCAGAGCGGGAAGGCCGCGAACGTTGCGCCGCCGGCGGTCAGGAGCCACACCTCATTGCCGTCCCATACGGGTCCGACTGTGTTCAGTAGCACCCGGCGTTCAGTGTTGTTGCGGGCGAAGATCTTCATCAGCATCCCGACGCCAAGGTCGAAGCCCTCCAGGAAGAGGTAGCCGGTCCACAGCACCGCAATGGCGATGAACCAGATGGTGGGAAGCAGTTCCATTGTTCGTTTCCTCTGCTCGTTGGAACCTGTGGGTCCGGTGCGGCTAGTAGGCGAAGGCCAGGACGTCGTCGGCAGCCTTGGCTTCGCCGGTGCCGCCGGGGCCCGGGGTCCGGTCCTCATTTTCGTCGGCAGGTGCGTGGGCAAGTTCGGGCATTGCGGAGACCACGCCGCCGCGGATGTACTTCACCAGCAGTTTCACTTCCACCACCAGCAGGACGGCGTAGACGGCGGTCAGTGCCACCAGGGATGCGATCAGCTCGCCCGCGGAGACCCCCGGGGAAACGGCGGCGGCGGTGAACATGAACACCTGGTCGATGCCGCTGGGGTCCGGGTTGGGGGCTACGACGAACGGCTGGCGGCCCATCTCGGTGAAGATCCAGCCGGCCGCGTTGGCGCCGAAGGGTGCCAGGATGCCGAACACTGCCAGGCGCATCAGCCAGCGGGATTCCGGTACCGTTCCCTTGCGGGTGATCCAGAGCGCCACCAGCGCGGCCAGGGCCGCGAGGCCGCCAAAGCCGATCATCATCCGGAAGCCCCAGTACGTGACTTCCATGACAGGTACGTACTGGATCTCCTGGCCGGCGCGGTCGCCGTAGATCGGGTTGTCCGGCAGGTTGGTTCCGTATTTCTCCTTGTACTCGGGCAGCAGGCTGTTGACGCCCTTCACCTCGGTGGTGAAGTCACCCTTGGCCAGGAAGGAGAGGATGCCGGGGACCTCGATCACGGCCACAACGTCGTCGCAGTTCTTCGATCCCACGTTGCCGACGCTCAGGACGGAGAAGCCGGTGCCGTCGTGGCAGGCGGCTTCGGCGGCGGCCATCTTCATGGGCTGCTGCTGGAACATGAGCTTGCCCTGCAGGTCACCGGTGACCGCCGTGCCTGCGAACGAGATCATGGCCACCACGGCGCCGATGCGCAGGGACCGGATCCAGACGTTGTAGTCGGTGCGGTCCCGGCCAGGGATGCGGGCGTCCTCACCGGGGATGGCCCGGCCGTCGGCACCCACAGTGTCAACGCCGTCGTGCCGCCTCCGCCACAGGTGGTACCAGGCGATGCCAAGGAGGAAGCCGCCGGCTACGGCGAGGGCGCCGAACAGGGTGTGCGGGACGGCCACCAGGGCAGTGTTGTTGGTGAACACGGCCCAGGCATCGGTCATCACGGGGCGGCCGTTCACCATTTCCACGCCCACCGGATGCTGCATCCAGCTGTTGGCCACGATGATGAAGTAGGCAGAGAGGGCAGAGCCGATGACGGCCACCCAGAGGCAGGCGAGGTGGATGGCCGGCTTGAGCTGTTTCCAGCCGAAGATCCAGAGGCCCAGGAAGGTGGACTCCACGAAGAAGGCGAGGAGGGCTTCAAGTGCCAGCGGGGCGCCAAAGACATCGCCCACGAACCGGCTGTATTCGCTCCAGGCCATGCCGAACTGGAACTCCTGCACGATGCCGGTGGCGACGCCCATGATGAAGTTGATGAGGAACAGCTTCCCCCAGAACTTGGTCATCCGCAGGTATTCCGGCTTGCCCGTGCGGTACCAGGCGGTCTGGATCACCGCTACCACCAGGCCCAGGCCGATGGTCAGTGGCACCATCATGAAGTGGTAGACGGTGGTGATGCCGAATTGCCAGCGTGCGATTTCCAAGGCGTCCATGGCAGTCCCTACTGTTAGCAGTGCAGTTTTCTACGCTTCGTAGAACTCTAACTTCTACACAGTGTAGAACATTGTCGGTGGCTACAAAAAACCATCCGCCACACCCCTAGGATGGCGCGTCCCGGCCCGCCGCGCCAGATGTTCTACCATATGTAGAAAGAAGCTGGGTTTCGGGGTAAATTTAGTTCTGTAGTTGAACAACCGCGTGACGTCACCGGCGCAGCGAAAGCGCACGGTGCGGGGAAATAAAAGGAAAAGTGAAATGGCTAGTCTTGGTGAACTGGAACGGGCGGTCATGGACCTGCTCTGGGCGGGCCAGGAAGCGGCTACGGCCAACACCCTGAGGGACCAGCTGGCGCGCTCGTCGGCGGCACAGGGCGGGCCGGGCCACGAAGGCAAGGAACTGGCCGTCACGACCGTACTTACCGTGCTCTCCCGGCTGGAAAAGAAAGGGCTGGTGGAACGCGAACGCGGCACCCGCCCGCACCGCTACCAGGCGGTGTCCAGCCGCGCCGACCACACCGCCGAACTCATGCACGAGGTCCTCGGGTCAGCACCCGACCGCGAGGCTGTCCTTGCCCGCTTCATTGGATCGGTCTCCGAAGGTGAAGCCGCTACGCTGCGCAAACTGCTTGGCCACCTTTAGCAGACCATGTTCTGGGCCTCGTACCTGCTGGCGGTCCTTGCAATAGTCCTTGCCTGGCCGGTGCCGATCCTCCTCTCGAGGGCACAATGGCCGGCCAGGTCGCCGTTCACGGCAATGCTGCTCTGGCAGGCGATCGCCCTTGCAGGTGGCCTGTCCATGATCGGCGCCATGCTGGTGTACGGCCTTGAGCCGATCGGCGACAACCTGGTGGCCGGCCTCCGGGCCCTGGCCGGCATGGTGCTTTTCAGCGCCCCCACCACCGCACTGGGGTTCTGGCACATTTTCGCCCTGTCCGCCGCGGCCCTGCTGACCGCGCACCTGGTTTTCACCCTGCTGCTCACGTACTACAAGATCCAGCGGCAGCGGCGGCGGCACCGTGAACTCCTGGCCCTGCTGGCCTCACCGTCCGGGCAGGACACCGGAACGCTGGTCATCAGCCACGACTCCCCGGTGGCCTACTGCCTGCCGGGCGGAGCCCGCTCCGTGACCGTCCTGTCGGACGGCCTGATGGCCGCCCTAGAGCCGGCCGAACTCCGCGCAGTCCTCATCCATGAGAACGCCCACCTGAGCCAGCGGCACCACCTCCTGCTCTGGGCTTTTGCGGCCTGGCGGCAGGCGCTGCCCTGGCTGCCCACCACCCGCCTTGCCCAGGAATCGGTCAACTCACTCATCGAGATGCTGGCCGACGACGTCGCCCTGCGGACCGAAAGCAAAGCGACCCTGATCAAGGCCATCGCCATCGTCGCCAGCGGCTCGGCAGCCAATCCCGGTGCCGGTGACATCCGGCCGTCCTCACCCAGCCTGGCGTTGTCCGGGCTGGAGGCGGCCTCCGTGGGACCGGGCTCAGACGCGGTCCGGACGGCAGCGTCCAGGGTCAGCCGCCTGCTGACACCGCAACCGGCGCTGCCGGCCGCGGCCCGTGGTGCCGTCCTGGCGGGCTGCATCCTGCTGCTCGCGCTCCCTACCGCTTTGCTCGTAGTTCCGGGGCTGCTCGGCTGACCTGCCGCCGTCGCGGTGGTTGGGCCCGCCGGAACCCGCCACCGTCAGGCGTCGATGCGCTCCCGGTCAAGGCTGGACGCTCCGGCGATGATGAAGTCCTTGCGCGGGGACACATCCGAACCCATCAGGAGGTCGAAGATCTCCTCCGCCTGCTGGGCGTTTTCGATGCCCACCTTCCGAAGGGTCCGGTGGCGTGGGTCCATGGTGGTCTCGGCCAGTTGCTCGGCGTCCATCTCCCCCAAGCCCTTGTACCGCTGGATCGGTTCCTTGTACCGTTTCCCCTCCTTGGCCAGGCGCGCCAGCAGCACGTGGAGCTCGGCTTCGGAGTAGGTGTAGATCATCTCGTTGGCCTTCTGGCCGGCGTTGATGACCTCCACCCGGTGCAGCGGTGGAACCGCGGCAAAGACCCTGCCTTCGAGGATCATGGGCCGCATGTAGCGGAAGAAGAGGGTCAGCAGCAGGGTCCGGATGTGGGCACCGTCCACGTCGGCGTCCGTCATGAGGATGACTTTGCCGTACCGGGCGGCGCTGATGTCGAAGCTGCGGCCGGAACCGGCGCCCACCACCTGGATGAGGGCTGCGCATTCGGCGTTGGAGAGCATGTCCCCCACCGATGCCTTCTGCACGTTCAGGATCTTGCCGCGGATGGGCAACAGGGCCTGGAAATCGGACGAGCGGGCCAGTTTGGCGGTGCCGAGGGCGGAGTCGCCTTCCACGATGAAGAGTTCAGAGCGTTCGACGTCGTCCGTGCGGCAGTCAGCGAGCTTGGTGGGCATCGAGGACGTTTCCAGGGCGTTCTTGCGCCGCTGCGTCTCCTTGTGCACGCGGGCCGAGATCCGGGACTTCATCTCGTTGACGATCTTTTCCAGCAGCAGGGCCGACTGTGCCTTGTCGTTCCGGTTGCTGGAGGTGAGCTTGGCGGTGATCTCCCGCTCCACCACCCGCGCCACGATGGCGCGGACGGCGCTGGTGCCCAGGATCTCCTTGGTCTGCCCCTCGAACTGCGGCTCGGCGAGCCGGACGGTCAGGACTGCGGTCAGGCCGGCGAAGATGTCGTCCTTGTCGATCTTGTCGTTGCCGGCCTTGAGCTTGCGGGCATTGGTTTCCACGGCTTTGCGGAACGTTTTGACCAGGGCTTGCTCGAAGCCGGACTGGTGGGTGCCGCCTTTCGGTGTGGCAATGATGTTCACGAAGCTGCGGACCGTATTGTCGTAACCGATGCCCCAGCGCAGGGCCACGTCCACTTCGCAGTCACGCTCGACCTCCGCCAGCTGGCTGTGGCCCCGTTCGTCAAGGACAGGGACGGTCTCCTTGAACTTGCCGGAACCGTGCAGCCGCCACACATCGGTGACGGCGGGATCAGCAGCCAGGAATTCGACGAATTCCGAGATGCCGCCGTCGTGGTGGAAGACCTCTTCGTGCGGGCCTGCCTCTCCGGGGGTACCCGGGAGCTTGCGTTCGTCGCGCACCGTGAGCTTGAGCCCGGGCACGAGGAAGGAGGTCTGCCGGGCACGGGCGGCCAGGTCCTCGTAGGAGAACTTCGCGTCCGGGGTGAAGATCTGCCGGTCCGCCCAGTAGCGGATCCGGGTCCCCGTGACTCCGCGCTTGGCCTTGCCCGTGACGTCCAGGACAGAGTCGTTGACGAACGGCGTGAACGGCGCTGCCGGATCCGGCTTGGACCCGGTGTCCTTGAACCGGCCGGGTTCGCCGCGGCGGAACGACATCCGGTAGGTCTTGCCGCCGCGGTCCACTTCAACGTCCAGGCGTGAGGAGAGGGCGTTGACCACCGACGCGCCAACGCCGTGGAGGCCGCCGGACGCGGTGTAGGAGCCACCGCCGAACTTGCCGCCTGCGTGCAGTTTGGTGAAGACCACCTCGACGCCGGTGAGGCCCGTCTTGGGCTCCTTGTCGATGGGAATGCCGCGGCCGTCGTCGTGGATTTCGACGGAGTTGTCCGCGTGCAGGATGATGCGGATGTCGTGGCCGAAGCCGGCCAGGGCCTCGTCCACCGAGTTGTCGATGATCTCCCAGAGGCAGTGCATGAGGCCGCGCGAGTCGGTTGAGCCGATGTACATGCCCGGGCGCTTGCGGACAGCTTCGAGCCCTTCCAGGACGGAAAGGTGCCGGGCGGTGTACTCAGAGCTTGGTGCCACTGGTGATGAACTCCTTCAGGGACGTGGGGGCGGTACTGGGAACCGCTCCCTCTAGGGTAGTCGGCGGCAGCGACAGGAGCCTGCTGCCACACCCGCGGGCCGCTGTGCAGCACGCCACGGGAAGGGTTCCGGGTGTCGGTGGGACATTCTTGACCCAACCTTGCGGATACGCGCACAGCGAACTTGCCCCATCCTTGCGATGGATTGGATACGAATGCTGGTTATATAGATGTACTGATCTACTAAGGAGGCCGACATGACAACAGCAGTGGCAGACCGCACGCTCAACGCACTGGACCGGTGCGACCGTTGCGGAGCTCAGGCATATGTCCGGGTTGTACTCGAGTCCTCCGGCGGTGAGCTGCTGTTCTGCGGCCACCACGCACGTGCAGTGGAGGCAACGCTTAAGCCGTTGAGCTCCGACTGGCACGACGAGACGGGAAAGCTTCACGAGAAGGCTGCCGTCGAGATCGACTAGATGAGGCATCGGTAACAACGAACCCGGTGGGACCTGTCCGAATGGATGGGTCCCACCGGCGTTTAACCGTCCTGCAGGGGAACCTCACGGGTTTAACAAGCCGGGCCGCCCCGAGCCCACCGCAGGGTGGGTTCGGGGCGGCCCGGCGTGTTGCGCAGGAGATCTAGTCCAGGTAGTCGCGCAGCACCTGCGACCGCGACGGGTGGCGGAGCTTGGACATCGTCTTCGATTCGATCTGCCGGATCCGCTCGCGGGTGACGCCGTAGACCTTGCCGATTTCGTCTAAAGTCTTCGGCTGTCCGTCGGTGAGGCCGAACCGCATCGCAACCACGCCTGCTTCGCGCTCGGAGAGGGTATCCAGCACCGAGTGCAGCTGTTCCTGCAGCAGGGTGAAGCTCACGGCGTCGGCCGGGACCACCGCCTCGGAGTCCTCGATCAGGTCGCCGAACTCGGAATCGCCATCCTCGCCCAGGGGGGTGTGCAGCGAGATCGGTTCGCGGCCGTATTTCTGGACCTCGACAACCTTTTCCGGCGTCATGTCCAGTTCCAGTGCCAGTTCCTCGGGCGTGGGTTCGCGGCCGAGGTCCTGCAGCATCTGGCGCTGCACGCGGGCCAGCTTGTTGATGACCTCAACCATGTGCACCGGGATACGGATGGTACGGGCCTGGTCAGCCATGGCGCGGGTGATCGCCTGCCGGATCCACCAGGTGGCGTACGTGGAGAACTTGAAGCCCTTGGTGTAGTCGAACTTCTCCACCGCGCGGATCAGGCCCAGGTTGCCTTCCTGGATGAGGTCCAGGAAGAGCATGCCGCGGCCCGTGTAGCGCTTGGCCAGGGAAACCACGAGGCGGAGGTTGGCCTCCAGGAGGTGGTTCTTGGCGCGCTTGCCGTCGTGGATGATGAATTCAAGTTCGCGCTTGTACTTGGGGTCCATGGTGTCCCCGTCGGCAGCGATCTTTTCTTCGGCGAACAGTCCGGCTTCGATCCGGAGCGCCAGGTCGACTTCCTGCTCGGCGTTGAGCAGTGCCACCTTGCCGATCTGCTTCAGGTAGTCCTTGACGGGGTCGGCGGTGGCGCCGGCGGACATGACCTGCTGGACCGGGGCGTCGTCGTCGTCGGCGTCGGAGTAGACAAAGCCCTTGCCGCTGCCGGCGGCACCCTTAACGGGATCGGCGTCGGCATCCTCGACCGCGTCAGGGCTTTCGAGGACGATGTCGTCGATGTCCTCCTCGACCTCCTCGACGTCGTCCGGGTCAACGTCACCGGCGGACTTACCGGCAGCCTCTGCTGCAGCCTTGGCGCCCGGCTTGGGCCCGCGCTTCTTCGGCTCGCGCTTGCCGTCCGCTGCAGCCTCACCGGACGAAGCCTTGTTGGCTGCCCGCGTAGCTGCCCGCTTGGCGTTGGTCGCGGCCTGCTTCTCCTCAGGGGACAAGACGTCCTGGGCGGCGGAATCCTTCTTCGTGGAAGACGGGGTCACAGAAAACCTTTCTAGCGGTGGTCTGTGGAATCACCATACGGGCAACACCACTATGACCCTGTCAAGTCCGTGGTGGAAACCAAGCGCCACCACGGCCGGCAGAGTCACTTAAGACAACTCCCGGAGCGGCTGTAATGTTCCCTTGCGGGCGCACTTACAAGCACTCGATACACGGACCCAACCGGGTCTCGGCATCCATTGTCTCATGATTTGGCCGAATCCGGCCTCTCGCGCCGCCATCCGTTACCACCCCAGCGCTTCCGGCGCCCCTGAGAGGAGTGGCCCGGGGCCACCAAGGCAAGGCGTCAGACCACACCTCCGCCGCCCGGTCCCAGGGGATCCGGCCCGAATTTCTGCCAGGCAGCGTCCTTCCGCGCCGCCCAGCCGCAGAGCGCACCGCGGGCGACAATGTCCAGCAACAATTCCGCCAACCGGTACCCGGGCTCAAGCCGGAGCGCCTCACCCAGGTAGGCGGCCGCGTACGATCCGCGGCCGCGGCACCAGGCGACCCACCCCCTGCCGGCCAAGGCCGCGGCCCCGGCCCGTCCGCCAGGCGCTGCCAGGTGTTCAAGGACGCGGTCCAGCATGTCCATAGCCGCCCAGCAGGGTACCTCAGGCGCCACTCCCATCAGGATCTCGCCGTAGCCGGCAACCGGAGGTCCGGCGGAGTTCGGCAAACGTGGCCCGCGGATCCGATCCACCCCCGCGGGCGCTGTTGCAGCCCCGAACCCCGGTTTCCGCAACCGCGGCGATGTGTCCCTGCATGCGGCCGGCGGGGCCGGCGGCGCGGACACGACGGAATCGCCGCCAACCTCCGAATCAGCCACATCCTCCAGGACCCCGAAAAGCTCAGCCCCTTCCTCCGCGGCGTTCCTGCCCGCTGCCGCCATCACCAGGACCGCATCGCGCCAGGTCGGCACGACGATGGTGGCGCGAAGGTACGCATCGCGCTCGGCGTCAGGCCGCCACGGCGCCCCGGCCGGCTGGCCCAGGATCCTCTCCCAGAAGTCGAGCACGGAGCTGAACTGGGCCCTGCTCCTTGTCCGCCCGGCAAGATCTTCCATCCAGCCGTCCTCCCGCGCCAGGACGGAGGCCACATACGGGGCCGGAAGCGCCGGCACGGGCGCAGTACGGGTTCCCGGCGCTGCCTCCACGCTGCTGCCGCGGTACACCATCTCGGCATTGAGCATGCTGTCCCTGATCTGCTGGACGGGGCGGCCGGGCAGTGGGCAGCACGAGGAGTCCCGGCACAGGGCGTCCCGCCAATACTCGTCGCCCACGAACCAGGCGTCACGGACAGGCATGCCCGCCTGTTCCAGGACAGCCTGCACCTCGCGGACCAGTTGGTCGTAGGCGGTAGGCGGCGCCGCCCCGGCGTCGGTGGTGAAAATCGCCAGCAGTGAACCGTCGGCCTCGACGTCCGACTGCAGGTAGCGGCGGACGGCGCGGGCGAACCGCGACGGGTCCACCTGTGTTTCCAGGCCGGGAAGGTCAAGCCGCAGCGTGGCTCCCAGCGTGGTGCCGCGCAGGGTCATGGCCACGAGGCTCGACGCCGGCCAGTATCCCAGCGAATGGGGGATGAAGCCGAGGATGTCTTCGGGGCCGTGCACTGTCATTCGTTCCGGAGCTGTCATGGCTCCAGCATTCGCCCCCGGCCGCGCAGCGCGCACCGGGCAGTTCAGCTATGTGGGAAACCTGAGCAGTGGAGGACCAGTGGCCCGCACCCTTAGTCGTCGGTGGGCGCAGGCTGCCGGCGGCGCGCCAGGCTCTCCCGGCGCTGCCGCGCCAAGGCACTGCGCAGGGGCGGCACGACGATTCCCTGCGCCGCCATCTGCCGGCGCACCTTACGCCGGGAGGCAACAATCGCTGCCGAACCAATCGCGAGCAGCAGGAACTGGACGCTCAGGGCCAGCCGGAACGGGTCCAAGCCATACAGGACGCCCTGCGAGAAGCCGGTGGCATACAGCAGGTCCAACACCAGGCCAATCAGGAAAATGGACACCAAGGCGGCAATGAAACCGCCAACGTTGACGATGCCGGTGGCCGTCCCGATCCGGTGCGCGGGGTTGAAAGTCCGTGCGAAGTCAAACCCGATCATCGACCCCGGGCCGCCGATGGCGAGGACAACCACCAGCATGGCCAGCAGCCACAGCGGAGACCGGCCGGGCAACAACAGCACCGCAGCCCACGCGGCAGCCGTAAAGCCGGCAATGAGCAGCACCATGGTGGAGCGGCGAAGCGGGTGGCGGGACACGAAACGGCCAATAAAGGGACCCACGGCCATGGCAGCGGCAACATACAGCGCCATCAGGGCGGCAACAGTACCGGCGTCCAGGCCCTGACCGGAGATCAGGAACGGGTAGCCCCAGGTCATGGCGAACACGGTGCCGCTGAACTGGATGGTGAAGTGGCTCCACATTCCCAGCCTGGTTCCGGGCTGGCGCCAGGCGCGTGCCAGCGAAACGCCGGTGGCTTTCAGCCCCTGCCGGGCATCCGGGCGTTCGGTGCCCGGCGGAACGTCCTGCAGCAGCAGGAGGACCAGCACGACGGCGAGGGCTGACATCCCGGCCAGCATCAGGAAAGCGGGAGTCCAGCCCGAAAGATGCAGGACGAGCGCGAACGGAACGACACTGAACAGCTGCCCCAACTGGCCGGACATGCCGGTCAGCTGGGTGACCAGGGGGACGCGTACCGGGGCAAACCACAGCGGGATGAGCCGGATCACCGAGATGAAGGTCATGGCATCGCCGGCGCCCACCAGCACGCGCCCAAGGACACCGCCCGGGATGCTCTCGGCAAAGGCCAGCTGCAACTGGCCCAACCCCATCAGCACGGCGCCACCGGCGATCATTGCCCGGGAGCCGAACCTGTCCACCAGCAATCCGACCGGGATCTGCAAACCGGCGTAGACCAGCAGCTGCAGGACCGTGAAGAACGATATGGCCGAGGCCGTGGCATGGAAGCGCTCGGTGGCCTCAAGGCCCACCACCCCGAAGGAGGTGCGTTGCGCCACGGCCACCAGGTACCCAAAAATTCCAACGGTCCAAATCAGCCAGGCGCGGGGAGCAGTCACCTGTTCATTATGCCCGGCCCGGGCAGGCTCCCCCGAAGCCGTGACGCGCCGCTACGGCTTCGGATTCTCCCTGGCCAGGTATGCCTCCACGGCGGCGCCGAGGTCGTCGGCGTCGGGAAGCTCGTCATTTTCGTTGGCCAGGAGCGAGCGCCGCACCATGCCGTCGGCCTTCTCGTCGTAGCGCGTTTCCAGGCGGGCAACCACCTGCTGGACTTCCTCGGACGCCTCGATCTGTTCAGCGATCTGGCGGCTGACGTCACGGCCCGACTCACGCAGCCGGTCGGTGGGCAGCATGAGCGACGTCGCAGCCCCGAGGTATTCGAGGCCGGCGACGGCGGCTGTGGGGTACTCGGCCTCCGCGAGGTAGTGCGGCACATGGATGACGTAGCCGGCAACGTTGCGTCCGGCTTCGACGAGGCGCAATTCCAGGATGTGGCCGACGGCGGCTGGAACTTCCACGGTGGGCTTCCACACCGAAATGCCTTCAATCAGCTCAGGCCGGTTTCCGTGCACGGTGACGCCCACGGGACGGGTGTGCGGGACCGGCATGGGGATCGAGTGGATCCACGTGACCAGGTTGACATCGAGCTTCTCCACAATGTTGACCACGGCGCGGGCGAACCGCTCCCACTGCAGGTCGGGTTCGAATCCAGCCAGGAGGAGGAACGGTTTTCCGAGGCCATCGACGAGGCGGTAAAGGGCCAGCCGCGGTTCCTGGTAGTCCTGGATGTGGTCTTCCACGAAGCTCAGGTGCGGACGGCGGGACCGGTAGTCGATCAACTGGTCGGCGTCGAAGACCGCCACCGGCTGGGCATCGAGGGTGTCCAGCAGTTCATTGTTGATCTGCTTCACCACGTGGCCGGCGTCGGCGAAACCCGTGAAACCCATGACCAGGTTCAGCCCCCGCAGGTCGGGGCTGTGGAACAGCTCGATGTTGCTGGCGTAGAGCGCGTCGGGGTCCAGCAGGGAGCCGGAAATCCGTTCAAGCACGGCGTGTTCCTTTCAGGGGTTCGGGTGGACATCTTGCATAACGCGGCGGACGGGCCGGGCATTCCGGCACCCCGTGTGGCGCACATCTCAGGAAATTCTCCCGCCGTGGCGCGGAAGGGCTACGATCGGAACTGGCCTGCCAGGCGGGCTGGCACGCACCCGGAGCGGTCCACAACGGCCGGAGCCGGGCCACCATGGCAGAGCGCCCAACATGCATTCCTGCCCGAACGTTTCGAGAATTGAGGACTCATCCCTGTGGTCAAGAATACTGAAATCAACCTTAGTACCGTCTCGCGGGACTTGAAGAAGAGCGCCAGCGAGGCAGTGGTCATCGGGGTGGGGCAGGGAACCGACGGGCCCGTCCTCCTGGACAACCCGTTGACGGCAAAGTCGGCGGAAGCCCTGACGGAATCCCTCAAGGCGCTCGGCGTCACCGGCGCCGCTGACCAGCTTGTACGCCTGCCGGGCCTGCCCGAAACCGGAGCCGGAATCCTGGCCCTGGCCGGGGTTGGCAAGGTTGCGGCCACGGAGCCGCTGGCAGGCGAGGCGCTTCGCCGCGCGGCAGGCTCGGCGGTCCGCCAGCTTGCGGGCCTGGCCACGGTCACCCTGGCATTTCCGACGGCGACCGTGCAGGACGTCGCGGCCGTCGCCGAGGGCGCGGCACTGGGCGCCTACTCCTTCACCGAGTTCCGGTCCTCGACGGACGGGGTGAAGGACCCGGTCCGGAACGCCGTGATCTTCACCGAACTGGCCGGCACCGCAGGGGTGGACTCCGCGCTGAAGCGCGCAGGCCTGGTGGCCAAGGCCGTGAATGCGACCCGGTCCCTGGTCAACACCCCGCCCAGCCACCTGTACCCGGAATCCTTCGCGGAGGCCGCCAAGGATCTCGCCAAGGGCCTCCCGGTGAAGGTGACTGTTTGGGACGAGAAGCGCCTGGAGAAGGAAGGCTTCGGCGGCATCATGGGCGTTGGCAAGGGCTCCTCGCGGCAGCCGCGCCTGGTGAAGGTCGAATACTCCCCCGCCAAGGCGACGTCGAAGATCGCCCTCGTCGGAAAGGGCATCACGTTCGACACCGGCGGAATTTCCCTCAAGCCGGCCCTGAACATGGGCGATATGAAGAGCGACATGGCGGGCGCCGCCGTCGTCCTTAACACTGTCCTGGCCATCGCCGGGCTGGGCCTGCCCGTCAAGGCGACGGCCTGGCTGTGCATCGCCGAGAACATGCCCGGCGGTGCCGCCTCCCGCCCCGCCGATGTCCTGACCATGTTCGGTGGCAAGACCGTGGAAGTACTTAATACGGATGCCGAAGGCCGGCTGGTCATGGCGGACGGCATTGTCGCAGCGAGCGGCGAATACCCGGACGCCATTATTGACGTCGCCACCCTGACCGGCGCGCAGCTCATTGCGCTGGGCAACCGCACCGCGGGCATCATGGGCTCGGACAGTGTCACGGGCGCGCTCAAGGTTGCCGCGGACCGCGCCGGCGAGCTGGTCTGGCCGATGCCCCTGCCGGAGGAACTGCGCCCCAGCCTGGACTCCCAGGTGGCGGACCTTGCCAACATCGGAGAGCGGCACGGCGGCATGATGACCGCTGCCGTGTTCCTGCGCGAGTTCGTGGGTAAGGACAAGGCGGGCACGCAGATCCCCTGGGCGCACATCGACATTGCCGGGCCGTCATTCAACAACGGCAGCCCGTACGGCTACACGCATAAGCAGGGCACCGGCTGCACCGTCCGGACCCTGGTTGCGTACGTCGAGGACATCCTCGCCGCGGCCTGACCAAGGGTTGACGGGCCGTGCCGCGCGGCTTTGCGGCGGGGGTGATCCCTCCGCCACAAAGCCGCGTGACACTGGCCACAAGCGCTCCACAAACGCGCCGCCAAGGTGGAGCATGGATAGGTGGTTCGCTAAGGTGAACCACGGTAGTCACAAATGCAAGAGAGTTGCCCTGCTGACATAATCACGGCAGTGCAAGTTCCAAGACCAGATGATGCGCGCTGATCGCGTCATCGTTCACGCGAGGGAGCGTTTTAGTGGCCGATCAGGCAACTGCGCAAGAATTCGACATCCTGGTACTCGGTGGCGGCAGCGGCGGGTACGCCGCGGCGCTGCGGGCGGTACAGCTGGGCCTTACCGTCGGCCTCGTGGAGAAGGGCAAGCTGGGCGGCACCTGCCTCCACAACGGCTGCATCCCCACCAAGGCCCTGCTGCACTCTGCAGAGCTGGCCGACCACGCCCGTGACTCCGCCAAGTACGGCGTGAACGTCACCCTCGACAGCATCGACATCAACGCTGTCAACGCCTACAAAGACGGCATCATCGCCGGCAAGTACAAGGGCCTGCAGGGACTCATCAAGTCCAAGGGCATCACCGTCATCGAGGGTGAAGGCAAGCTGCAGGGCACCGACACCGTCGTTGTGAACGGCACCGCCTACAAGGGCAAGAACATCGTCCTGGCAACCGGCTCCTACTCCCGTACCCTGCCGGGCCTGGAAATCGGCGGCAAGGTCATCACGTCGGACCAGGCCCTCACCATGGATTACATCCCCAAGAGCGCCATCATCCTCGGCGGCGGCGTCATCGGCGTCGAGTTCGCCTCAGTCTGGAAGTCGTTCGGAGTGGACGTCACCATCGTCGAAGGCCTCCCCTCCCTCGTTCCCAACGAGGACGCCACGATCGTGAAGAACTTCGAGCGTGCCTTCAAGAAGCGCGGCATCAAGTTCTCCACCGGCGTGTTCTTCCAGGGCGTCGAGCAGAATGACGACGGCGTCAAGGTCACCCTCGTGGACGGGAAGACCTTCGAAGCCGACCTGCTGCTGGTTGCCGTTGGCCGCGGCCCCGTCACCGCCAACCTGGGCTACGAGGACGCGGGGATCACCATTGACCGCGGCTTCGTCATCACCAACGAGCGCCTGCACACCGGCGTCGGCAACATCTACGCGGTGGGCGACATCGTTCCCGGCGTGCAGCTGGCGCACCGTGGTTACCAGCAGGGCATCTTCGTTGCCGAGGAAATCGCCGGCCTGAAGCCGGTGGTCGTCGAGGACATCAACATCCCCAAGGTCACCTACTCCGAACCCGAAATCGCCACGGTTGGCTACACCGAGAAGGCTGCCAAGGAAAAGTTCGGCGACGACCAGGTCCAGACCCAGGAGTACAACCTGGCCGGCAACGGCAAGAGCTCCATCCTGGGCACCTCCGGACTGGTCAAGCTGGTCCGCCAGAAGGACGGCCCCGTAGTTGGCGTCCACATGATCGGCGCCCGCATGGGCGAGCAGGTGGGCGAGGCCCAGCTGATCGTGAACTGGGAAGCCTACCCGGAGGACGTCGCCCAGCTGGTGCACGCCCACCCCACCCAGAACGAGGCACTCGGCGAAGCCCACCTGGCGCTGGCCGGCAAGCCGCTGCACGGCTGATTTTCCACAGTATTACCAGGCCCGGTGCGCCCGGCCGCGCAGGCCGGGTGCACTAGGCTTCCACCATGGCAGCAATCATTCGCACTAAAGATCAATAAGGAGAACGGGGACGACATGTCTGAATCCGTTAACTTGCCCGCCCTCGGTGAGAGTGTCACCGAAGGAACCGTCACCCGCTGGCTCAAGCAGGTAGGTGACCGGGTAGAGGTGGACGAGCCGCTGCTCGAAGTCTCCACCGACAAAGTAGACACTGAAATCCCCTCTCCCGTAGCTGGCGTGATTGAAGAAATCCTGGTCGCTGAAGATGAGACCGCCGAGGTAGGCGCACCCCTGGTGCGCATCGGCGACGGCTCCGGCGGCGGTTCCGCACCCGCCGAAGAAGCCCCTGCGCAGGAAGCACCGGCCCAGGAAGCACCCGCACCTGCCGAGGAAGCACCGGCCCAGGAAGCACCGGCCCAGGAAGCTCCTGCCCAGCAGGCACCGGTGGCCGGCGGCGAGAGCCACGACGTCACCCTGCCCGCGCTCGGCGAAAGCGTCACCGAGGGCACCGTCACCCGCTGGCTGAAGGCCGTAGGCGACTCCGTTGAGGTGGACGAGCCGCTGCTCGAGGTGTCCACCGACAAGGTGGATACCGAAATTCCGTCTCCGGTGGCAGGCACCCTGCAGGAAATCCGGGTCAACGAGGACGAAACCGCCGAGGTCGGCTCCGTGCTCGCCGTTATTGGCTCCGGCGCTCCCGCTGCTGCGGCTCCGGCTCCGGCTGCCGCACCCGCTCCCGAGGCCCCTAAGCAGGAGGCGCCGAAGCAGGAAGCCCCCAAGCAGGAAGCTCCTGCACCGGCTGCGGCTCCCGCCCCTGCACCTGCGGCGGCTCCCGCCCCGGCTGCAGCACCCGCTGCACCCGCAGCCCAGGAGGCAGCCCCGGCCGGCGGTTCCGAGTCCGGCTACGTCACTCCCCTGGTCCGCAAGCTCGCCAACCAGCACGGCGTTGACGTCTCCTCGCTGTCCGGCACCGGCGTCGGCGGTCGCATCCGCAAGCAGGACGTCCTCGCCGCGGCAGAGGCAAAAGCCGCTCCCGCAGCAGCTCCGGCTGCAGCACCTGCCGCGTCCGCTCCGGCCGCTTCCGGTGCTGCTGCTTCCTCCCTGCGCGGCACCACCCAGAAGGCTCCGCGCATCCGCCAGGTCATCGCCCGCCGCATGCGCGAATCCCTTGAGGTCTCCACGCAGCTGACGCAGGTCCACGAGGTGGACATGACCAAGGTTGCCAAACTCCGCCTCAAGGCCAAGAACTCCTTCCAGGCCCAGAACGGCACCAAGCTGACGTTCCTGCCCTTCATTGCCAAGGCTGTGGCCGAGGCCCTCAAGCAGCACCCGAAGCTTAACGCTGCGTACGACGAAGACAAGCAGGAAATCACGTACCACAACGCCGAGCACCTGGCGATCGCCGTCGACACCGACAAGGGCCTGCTGGTTCCGGTCATCGCCGACGCCGGCAACCTGAATCTTGCTGGCCTCGCCGGCAAGATCGCCGACGTCGCGTCCCGGACCCGCGACGGCAAGATCGGCCCGGACGAACTGTCCGGCGGCACGTTCAGCATCACCAACATCGGTTCCGTTGGTGCCCTGTTCGACACCCCGATCATCAACCAGCCACAGGTGGGCATCCTGGGCACCGGCGCCATCGTCAAGCGGCCCGTCGTGGTTTCTGACGAGAACGGTGACGACTCGATCGCCATCCGCTCCATGATGTACCTGTCCCTGACGTACGACCACCGCCTGGTGGACGGTGCCGACGCCGGCCGCTTCCTCCAGACCTTGAAGGCGCGCCTGGAAGAGGGCGCCTTCGAAGCCGACCTGGGGCTCTAGCCTCCACGGCAAAGACAACGACGGCGGTGCCGGCGCAGGTGGGAAACCATCCGTGCCGGTGCCGCCGTCGCGGTTTTAACCAACGCACCCGTTCCCGGAGCTGCCGTGGCGTGGCTTTGCTACGGGCCGTAGAACTGACTGGCTAAGCTGGTGCCATGACTATTCTCTTCAACATCCTGGTCTTCCTGCACGTCGTGGGAGCCGCCATGATCGTGGGCTACTGGATTGCCACGATGCGGACCCCCACCGTCCACCCCCGCCAGCGCGACGGCGCGTTCCTGCAGCTCCTTACCGGCATCGCCATGATGGGCATCCTGCCGTTCCTCCCGGACAAGGATCCCAACTACGCCAAGCTGGGCATCAAATTCGTCATTGCCGTCGTCGTGGCAGTCCTGGCCGTCATCGGAACACGCAAGGTCAAGAACGGGCAGCCCGTCTCTACCGGCCTGGCCCACGGCGTGGGCGGCCTGGCACTGGTCAACGTGGCCATCGCCACTATCTGGCAGTAGCCCCGCACCAGCCGGCCCTACGCATCCGTCCGGTCATTATCCTCTGAGAGCGGACAACCCGTGCACCGGAAGGACGTGGTCCCTAGGATGGGAAACGGCGGGCCCGGCCGCGGGTGCCCGGCCCGGATTCGAACCGACGTTGAGGAGAGACATGGCGACAACACGCAACGCGCACACTGTATGGACCGGAAGCCTGACGGAGGGTTCGGGCAACACCACCCTGGACAGCTCCGGCCTGGGCACCTTCGATGTCACCTGGAAGGCGCGCACCGAGGCCGCCGGCGGAAAGACCAGCCCGGAAGAGCTGATCGCCGCCGCACACTCGGCATGCTTCTCCATGGCGTTCAGCCACGAACTGAGCCAGGCCGGCTTCACGCCCGAGGAAGTCAACACCAAGTCCGAGGTCGGCTTCCAGCCGGGGACCGGCATCACGGGCAGCCACCTGACTCTGAATGCCCGCATTCCCGGCATTTCGGAGGAGGACTTCCAGCGGATCGCCGAGGCCGCGAAGAAGGGCTGCCCGGTCTCCCAGGCCCTCGCCGGGATCGAGATCACCCTGGATGCCACGCTGCAGGCCTAAGCCTTGCCGGCATAGACCACACACCAAAAGGCCCTGCCCCGCCGGAAGTCCGGCGGGGCAGGGCCTTTTGGTGTGTCCCGAAGAACCTAGGCAGACGTCTCCGCCTGGCCGGCCTGCCGGCGGGCTGGCAGCGGCGCAGGCTTCAGGCGGCGGTATCCAGAGCGGGCCGGCGGACGGTCGGTGGGCAGTTCCTGGATCATTTCCTTGAGTGCACCGATGCCGTACTCCAGCTGGGGATCGCGGCCGGCGGCGTAGGCGTGCGGCGGGTAAGTCACCTCGATGTCCGGGTCCACGCCGTAGTTTTCGACGCTCCAGCCAACACCGCCGCCGAACCAGGTGGCGTACCGGGGCTGGGTGACTCCCGTGCCGTCGGCCAGGGAGAACCGGTTGTCGATTCCCACCACGCCACCCCAGGTCCGCGTCCCGATGACCGGCCCGATCCCCCGCAGTTTGGAGACCTGGGTGATGATGTCACCGTCCGAGCCGGCGAATTCGTCGGCGAGGATGATGACCGGCCCGCGCGGAGCGTGGTGCGGATACGTCCGGGGCTTCTCCCCGCGCGGCATGCTCCAGCCGGTGACCTTGCGGCCGATCAGCTCAGCGACCAGCTGGGACGTGTGTCCGCCGCGGTTCCGGCGCACATCGACAATGAGTCCGTCCAGCGCGGTTTCGGTGTCCAGGTCCCGGTGCAGCTGGGCCCAGCCGTTGGCCATCATGTCCGGAATGTGGAGGTAGCCGAATGTTCCGTCCGAGGCCTCGCGGACGGTGCGCCGGTTGCCGGCGACCCATTCCTGGTACCGCAGCCGTTCCTCGTCCTTGACAGGCACGACGGCGACCCGCCGCTGGGTGCCTGCAGCGCCGCCGTGTCCCGGGCCGTTGAGCAGGGTCAGCTCCACTGCGCGTCCGGCCGCACCCACCAGCTGCATGGCGGGGGTGACGGCCTGTGACAGGGGGACACCATCGATGGCAAGGAGGATGTCCCCTGCCTTGGCGCTGACACCGGGCCGGGTCAGCGGCGAGGTGGCGAGCGGGTCGGAGGACTCACCGGCCAGGATGCGGGTGATCTCCCAGCCCTGCGGTGTGTGGGTAAGGTCGGCGCCGAGGCGGCCCTGCCCGCGGCTGCCCCGCTCGGTCACTGCGGCCGGGCGCACGTAGGCGTGGGACGTGCCGAGTTCGCCGTGCAGCTCCCACAGCAGGTCCACCAGGTCATCGTGCGAGCCGAGGCGGTCCACCAGGGGACGGTACCGGGCGCGGATCGACTCCCAGTCCTGGCCGGCCATGTCTTCGGTCCAGAAGAAGTCGCGCTGCAGGCGCCAGGCTTCATCGAACGCCTGTCCCCAGACGCTCAGCGGGTCCAGCAGGACCCTGATCCTGCCCAGGTCCACCTTGACGGCCTTACCGGATTCCTCATCCGCCTTGGCATCGGATGGAACGGCAGTGACCTGCTTGTCGGAGACCAGGACCACCTTGCTGCGGTCCCCGGAGAGGCGGTAGCTGTCCACGGCGTCCACCAGCGTGGCTTGCTTGCGGCGGGCGACGTCGTAGCGGACCAGGCTGGGGCGGGCGTCCTTGTCCTCCTGGCTGGCCTTGCCGTCGCCGGTCACGCCGGCCAGGACGGAGTCGAGCCACAGCAGTCCGCCGTCCACGGCCTTCAGTGAGCTGTAGTTGCCCTGGGGTACGGGAACCCCAATGACGCGGTGCGCCAGGCCTTCCGGGTCGACGTGGACCGCTGCCGCGCCGTCCTGCTGACCTTCACTTGCATCCGCGCTGTCCTTGACGGCTTCGTGTGCGATCTCCTCGCCGGCAGGATCCACCGACGGGCCAAAGGGCGACGGCGTGTCAGCCGCGAGTGCCACCAGGTAGGGCTTGATGGGGCTGGGGAAGGAAAGGTCGAACGAGTGCCCGTCGTAGACCGGATCGAAGCTGCGGTTGGACAGGAACGCCAGGAACTTGCCATCCGGGGTGAACGACGGTGAGGCGTCACGGAAACGGCCGTCAGTAACCTCCACGGGGTCGGCATCGAGGCGGTCCACGGTGGCCAGGCGCAGGCGGCTGCGCGAGCCGAAGGAGGTGACCGGTTCCGACCACGCCAGCCAGCGCGAGTCCGCGGACCAGGCCAGCTCGGAGATGCTGCCTTCGCCGATGCTGGCAACGCGCGTGAGGCTGCCGGTTCGGGTGTCGGCCACGTGGACGTCGCCGAACGAGGTCCCGAGTGCTATCCACCGGCCGTCCGGGCTGGCTTCGAGCGAACTGGCGCGCGACGGCGTGGGGACGGTGATGCCGGGGGGCGCCGTGTCCTCCGTGTTTTCCGCGGCGGCCGTCGAGTCCTGCGGGGCGACGTCTGCCTGCTGGTCGTCGTCGGCGGGAACATGCTGGTTTCCGTCCGCAAGGACTGCGGCGCCGGAGGCCGGGACCGGTTGCGGCAGGCTGGGCGTTTCCGGGCCTTCGGCGCCTGTTGTTCCGGCGTCGGCCGGGTGGTCCGCCGCAGCTTCCTGGCCCCCTGCCGTCACCTGCTGGGCACCGTGCGGGACGGGTCCTGCGATGTCCTTGATGTGCAGCGCCTCGACGCCGTCGTGATCGGCAACGTAGGCGATGCGGCCGTCGCCCAAGGGCCGGGGCAGGCGCCCGCGGACACCCGGGGTTGCCTCGATGATGCGTGAAGGCCCGTCCTTGTGGCGCACCCAGTGGATGGTTCCGTGCGATTCGACAGCGCTGGCGGCGCCGGTGGTATCGGGTGCCACGGCGCCGAGGTGCTTTGCCGCGTCCAGGAGGGCCGGACGCCTGGTCTGCGAGGCAGAGCCCAGGGAGATCTCCAGCTTGACCGCGTCCGAACCGAGGTCGTTCAAGACCCAAAGTTCACCGGCGGATTCAAAGATGACCCGTTTGCCGTCGGTGGCCGCGTGCCGGACGTAGAAGTCCTGATGGTCGGTGTGCCGGCGCAGGTCCTGTCCGTTGGGCAGCACCGAGTAGAGGTTGCCGTAGCCCTCATGGTCGGAGAGGAAGGCGATCCGGCCATCCACCCACAGGGGGTCGGCGAGGTTGCCGTCCAGGTCGGGCAGCAGGCGCTCGAATTCCCCGTTGCCGTCGTTGTCGATCCACAGCTTTCCGGCCGTACCGCCGCGGTACCGCTTCCACCATGCCGGTTCGCGGGACAGCACGGTCCCCAGCACCACCGGACGTTCGTCGCCCACCTCGGGGCCGAACGCCACGGATTCAACCGGACCGTACGGCAGTTCCTCCGCCCACCCGCCGTCCAACGGGACAATGTAAGCGTAGGTGTGCCGGCTTTCAGCCTGCCGGAAGGCGCTGGTAACCACCACGGAGCCGCCGGCGGTGAACCCCTTGACCCTGGTGCTGCTGTGCCCGAAGTACGTGAGCTGCCGGTATTCGCCGCCGTCGACCTGTGCCGAGACAACCTCCGGCGCCGTGCCCTGCACCACTGTCCACACCAGTCGCTTGCCGTCCGGGGTGAACCGCGGGTTGCGGGCGGGTAATTGGAGGGACGAGACGCGCCAGGCCCGGCCGCCGTCCAGGGGCGCGATCCAGACGTCGTCCTCGGCCACGAAAGTGACCAGGTCGCCGTGCAGATGCGGGAAACGGAAGTAGCTCGAGGAAGTCATCGTTCGATCATAGTCAACCACCGCCTGCCCCTGCGGGAGGTGCCGGAGCCGCGCTGGCGTGGTGAGATGGACCATGCACATCGTCATGGCCGGCGCCTCCGGGCTCATCGGCACCTCCATGTCCGCAGCCTTCCGCTACGCCGGCCACTCGGTGGTGACGCTGGTCCGCCGCGAGCCCGCGGGCGCATCAGAGATCAGGTGGGATCCGGCGGCCGGCGTCCTGGACCCCGGCGCACTTGCCGGCGCCGACGCCGTCGTCAACCTGGCCGGAGCCGGCATCGGCGACAGGCCCTGGACACGGCGCAGGATCGAGGAGCTGTTCAGTTCGCGGCTGGCGCCCACCAGGACCCTGGTGCAGGCCATGGCTCGGCTGGAGGCCCCGCCCGCCACCTTCATCAGCCAATCAGCCTCAGGCTATTACGGCGACGCCGGCAACACGGTCCTGCGCGAGGACGCACCTGCCGGTTCAGGCACCCTGGCACAGATCTGCATCGAGTGGGAACGCGAAGCCAACCTGGCGCCAGCGGGTGTCCGCGTCGTGACGCCCCGCACCGGGGTGGTATTCAGCCGTTCCGGCGGAGCATTGGGCAAGCTGCTCCCCCTGTTGCGCCTGGGCGTGGGCGGCCCGTTCGGCAACGGCCGCCAGTTCTGGCCGTGGGTGACGCTTCCGGATGTCTCGGCCTCCTTCCTGTTCCTCCTAGAATCCCAGGTGGCAGGGCCCGTGAACGTCGCGGCACCCGGGCAGGCGGACGTCAATGCGATCGTCGCGGCACTGGCGCGGGCCCTGCACCGGCCTGCCGTGCTGCGGGTTCCGGCGCCCGTGCTGCGGACCGTCATGCCCGGCCTCGCCGAAGAGCTTCTGTTGTTCAGCCAGCGGATGGAGCCTGCAGTTTTGTCGGCTGCCGGCTTCCGGTGGCAGCACGGGAACCTTGACGCCGCAGCCCGCTGGGTGGCCGGGAAGGACAACGCCGGCTGACCCGGTGCTCCGGTGCGGCAGCCCCTGCCCGCGGGCGGTCAGCCACCCGGAAGGATGTCGCTGATCCTCCACCGGCCGTCGACGGACACCAGGACCAGCCTGAGCCGCTGCGCCGGGCTGGCCGGCCCTGTAGCCAGCACCTCGTCTTCCGGGCCCACGGCCTGGTAACCCGAGGAGGCGGAGGTCAGCTGCACGACGGCATAGTCCTGCGTCGACCCGGGTTCTGGCGTGACATCCGAGACCTTCGTGGCGAAACCGTCGAGGCGCTGGCGGGAAGCACCCAGAGGCCCGGCAATGTCCTGGTCAGCGGCCGCCGCGGGCGAACCGGGCGCGTTGACGGCGGACAGCAGATCCAGGCTGCCGGCAGAGAAGGCATAATCCCGCAGCGCGGCGAGCCCCCGCACAGCCACCGCAGGATCGGCAGCCGCAGCTTGCTGCCGGGCCTCGGCCAGCGCGTCGACAGGGCCACGCCCGGCGTCATGGCCTGGCGCGGCCGGTAAATGGGGAACGCCAGCAGCGGACGGCAGGCCCGGCGCGGCGTCGCCGAGCCCCGGTCCTGCACCGGCGGAAGCGGCCAGCCACCACATCCCAGCCGCCGCCACGCCCACTGCCGGCAAGGCAAGCCGGGCCGGCAGCCGCGGAATATGCAGTGCCCGGACCCCTGCAGGGCCGGCCGCATGCTTCCCATGCGACGTTGCTTCGGCCTGCGGCGAACGCACGGGGCGGATCCGGGCGCGCGCTGCCGGGCCCGGCCACCGCACGATGGAGACCCTCCGCCGCAGTCTCCGGAGCCTCGTACCCAGCGCGGTACCCTTCGCTTCGGCGGGGATACTGCGGCGGGTGAGCAGCTCCGGCAGGACCGTTGGATGGACGGCACCCGAGAGGTCAAGCGGCAGCGCCTCCGCACTGCGGAAGACGGCAGTACCCAGCGCCATGGCAGTGGGCCGCAGCCGGCGGTCCTCGTTCAACCCTTGTTCGAGGGCTGCGGCAAGCTCCTTAGGTACACCGGGAACCAGCAAGGACAGCGGCGGGCGGTCCAGCGTGCGGCCGGGCGCTTCGCCAGTCAGGCAAAACCAGCCAATCGCAGCCAGCGAGAACACATCGCGCCCGGGCTGAAGCCCCGCGCGGGCGGCATCAACCGGCGACGGGTCAACGAAGCCGCCGGTTCCAGGCATTACCGCACGGCCGGGATCGCCGAGCATCCGGGCGACACCGACGTCGGAAAGCATCGGTTTCCCCTGCCCGGTGAACAGGATGTTCCCGGGCGCCACGTCCGAGTGCGTGAACCCCTGGGCGTGCAGGTACCCCAGGGCCTGCGCAATGGGAGTCAGCACGGTGATGCTCTCCCCCACGCTGAGGCTGCCCCGGGATGCCACCAACTGCGCCAGCGAACCGCCCGCGGCGAAGTCCAGGGTCAGGGCTGTCCGCGGTGCGGGCCCGGCGACGCGCACGGCATCGTGGGCCCTGATGAGGTGCGGGTGGTCCAAGACGGAGAGGATGCGGATTTCCCTGCGCATCTCCTCCTCCGGCAGGGCCTCGTCCGGGGCACGGCCGGCCGGGGCACGGAAGCATTTCAGCGCGAAGTCCCTGCCCGTGCGCTGTTCCCTGGCCAGCCACACATCCGCGCTGCCGCCGCGGCCCAGCAGCCGGCCGACGTCGTAGCCGGGGACTTCCGGAGCCTGTGCACCATCCATGCTCCATGTCTATCGGAATCCCGGGCGCGCTGCAGAAGTTATCCACAGGCCTTGGCCGCTGCAGTCACATTGGGTGCCGCCGGTGAGCTTGGACACTAAACCGGGCCGGGACGGCTTCGGGGTCTAAGCTGGATCCCATGACTCTTGAGTTTTCACGGCTGGGTCTTGCCCCCGACTTCGTTGACTACATGGAAGGCTGGGAAGCCCAGCGCGAGCTCCATGACAAGGTTGTCGCCGGAGTTGCCCCCAGCACAGTCCTGCTCCTGGAGCACGCAGCCGTTTATACGGCCGGCAAGCTCACCGAGGACCACGAACGGCCGTTTGACGGCACGCCGGTCGTCGCGGTGGACCGCGGCGGCAAACTCACCTGGCACGGCCCCGGGCAACTGGTGGCCTACCCCATCCTGAAGCTGAAGAACCGCGCCGGCATCCGCGACTACGTGGAACGCCTCGAAGACATCATGATCACGGTCATGGCGGACTACGGCATCACGGCGGAACGCATCAAGGGGCGCGCAGGCGTCTGGATCAAGGCGGACGCCAACGGTCCCGACCGCAAGATCGCCGCCATCGGCATCCGGGTCTTGAACGGCGTCACCATGCACGGCATCGCCATCAACTGCAGCAACGACCTCGCCCCCTACGGCCAGATTATTGCCTGCGGCATCACCGACGCAGGCGTGACCACCATGTCCTTGGAAACAGGACAGGACATCCGTCCGGCCCACATCGTGGACCGGTTCGTGGAGGAATTCCACAAGCACGAAGAAGCATTGGTTTCGAGCCCTGAAGGAGCTCTACTGTGACATTGGCACCTGAAGGCCGGAAGATGCTGCGGATCGAGCAGCGCAATGCTGCCGTTCCGGTGGAGCGGAAGCCGGAATGGATCAAGGCCAAGGTCCAGATGGGCCCGGAGTTCGTCGGGCTGAAGAACCTGGTCAAAAAAGAAGGCCTCCACACCGTCTGCGAAGAAGCCGGCTGCCCCAACATCTTCGAATGCTGGGAAGACAAGGAAGCGACCTTCCTGATCGGCGGGTCCGAATGCACCCGCCGCTGCGACTTCTGCCAGATCGACACCGGCAAACCCTCCCCCGTGGACATGTTCGAACCCACCAAAGTGGCCCGCTCCGTCCAGTCCATGCAACTGCGCTACGCCACCGTCACCGGCGTCGCCCGCGACGACCTCGAAGACGAAGGCGTCTGGCTCTACGCCGAAACCGTCCGCAAGATCCACGAACTGAACCCCGGCACCGGCGTCGAACTGCTCATCCCCGACTTCTCCGGCAACCCCGACCACATCAAAGCGATCTGCGACTCCGCCCCCGAAGTCTTCGCCCACAACGTCGAAACCGTGCCCCGGATCTTCAAACGCATCCGGCCCGCGTTCCGCTACGACCGCTCCCTGGACGTCATCACCCAAGGCCGTAACCTGGGCATGGTCACCAAATCCAACCTCATCCTGGGCATGGGCGAAACCCGCGAAGAAATCTCCGAAGCCCTCCGCGACCTCCACGACGCCGGCTGCGACCTGATCACCATCACCCAATACCTCCGCCCCTCCGAACGCCACCTCCCCGTGGACCGCTGGGCCAAACCCCAGGAATTCGTCGACCTCCAGCACGAAGCCCAGGAAATCGGCTTCCTCGGCGTCATGTCCGGCCCCCTGGTCCGCTCCTCCTACCGCGCCGGCCGCCTCTGGGCCACCGCCATGCGCAAAAAAGGCCGCGACATCCCCGCCGAACTCACCCACATCGCCGACGGCATCCAAGACTCCGGCACCACCCGCCAAGAAGCCAGCACCCTCCTGGGAGCACGGTCCTGACGTGACCCCGCGCTGATTGGACACAGGGCCGGACACCGGAGGATTCCGGCGTCCGGCCCTGGCGTTTATGTCACGTAGAATTGAGGCACTATGGCTAAATCCCCTGACTCCAGCAACTCCACCCCGGCGGGCCCAAGCGCGGTGAAGCGCGGCCTGTTCTCGCGCAAGCCGAAGGAAGCGAAGGCCAAGAAGCCCAGCAGGCTCAAGCAGATCGGCGAGGTCTTCACCATGACCCGCCGCCACGACCCCATGGTTCCGTGGCTGATGCTCCTGGTGTTCCTGGGCGTTGTGGCTGTGAGCTTCCTGGTGGGCTTCTGGCTGGATAACTGGATCACCGGCCTGATCATCGGTATTCCGCTGGGCCTGCTGGCAGCAACCTTCATTCTCTCCCGCCGCGCAGAACGCGCAGCGTTCGCACAAATCGAAAACCAGCCCGGCGCCTCCGGTGCCGCGTTGGGCACGCTGCGGCGTGGCTGGATCACCGAGGAACAGCCTGTGGCTGTCAACCCCCGCACGCAGGATGCCGTGTTCCGCGCGGTAGGCCGTCCCGGCGTCGTCCTTGTCAGTGAAGGCCCCACCCACCGCGTGAAGCCCCTGTTGGATGCCGAGCGCAAGCGCCTCGCACGGATCCTGCCCAACGTTCCGGTCCACACGATCCAGACCGGGCACGGCGAAGGCCAGGTGCCGCTGAGCCAGGTGGCCAAGAAGATGGGCAAGATGAAGAACGAACTGACCAAGCTGGAGGTCAGCACCGTGTCCAAGCGCATCGCATCCATGGGCACCCGGCTGCCGATCCCCAAGGGCATCGACCCGTACAAGGCCCGTCCCAACCGCGGACGCTAGCTGGCCGAACGCCCCGGTACCGGCACAGCCGGCCGCCGGGGCGTTTTTGCATGCCGCCGAAACGGCGTCCACCGTACGACGAACCGGACAACCTACCAACGACAGGAACACCACCATGCCGCTGAGGACCACCGTGATCCGGGCTTTCCGGATCCTCGCCATCGCCGAAGCCTGCAGCTGGGCAGCACTGCTGGCCGGGATGTACTTCAAATGGATCGCCGGAACCACCGAACTTGGCGTCCAGGTGGCGGGCCCGGTCCATGGCGCGCTGTTCATCGGCTACGGTTTGGCAGCGCTCACGCTATGGCGCGTGCAGCGGTGGCCCTTCAGGGTGGCGGCGCTGGCAGGTTTCTCGGCGATCTTCCCGTTCGCGACCATCCTTTTCGAGCGCTGGGCCGGACGCCGCGGCTACCTTGGTGCGCCCATGCCGGAGAGTACGCCGGGCACCCTCACGTCCAACCGCACCTGACAAGCGCAGCGGCTACCGGCGGATAAGCAGCGTATTCATGGCCTTATCATGAAGGCCGCGCTGGTCGGGGTCGAATATGACGGCGGGGATGACCAGGCACAGCAGCACCGTCCTCACCAGGGCCGCGAGCGGTCCCGGGGTGCCGCCGCCTGGCCTCACCACGGCAATGCCCATGACCCGGTGGCCGATGCTGTAGCCGAGGGTTCCCACCAGCAGGATCTGCTCGATGGCGAAGACCGCAAGCGTCGCCCAGGAGTCGCCACCGAAGGCGAAGTTGCTGATCAGCAGCGCAATGCCCCAGTCGATCATGATCGCGACGATCCTCCGCCCTGCCCGCGCGATGGAGCCGGGACCGGACTCCGGCAGGCCCAGCCGCTCCCCCGGATATTTGGAGACGCCGGAGGTGTCCGGTCCGCTGAGCCAGGAGCCAATGTCTTTGCGATCTACCACCGTCCAAGCCTACCGGCCCTGCGGCCGGCAGGGGCGCCCACAGTGTGGATGGGGTTGGACCACACTGTGGACGGGCGATAGCGTTTCCATAGCAGGGCATTCTGTAACCTGCCCGAAACAATGCGGACACGGACGGGAAATGCCTGATCCATAGGCTGTGAGAAGTTTCAAGCAAATCCCCACGGCAGGTGTACCAGCAGGGAAAACCTTGCGTTCTCCCTGCCTTTGGATTGCGCTGGACCACATGGCTTGCATGCCAGATATTTACATATGCGTTAGGAGCATAGATGTTCAAGACTGCGGACGAAGTCCTCAAGTTCATCAAGGACGAAGATGTAAAGTTCGTCGATATCCGCTTCACCGATCTTCCGGGCGTCCAGCAGCACTTCAACGTCCCCGCCAAGAGTGTTGACGCCGATTTCTTCGTCAACGGCCAGCTCTTCGACGGTTCCTCGATCCGCGGCTTCCAGGGCATCGCCGAATCTGACATGCAGCTGATCCCGGACGTGACCACCGCGTTCCTGGACACTTTCCGCATGGAGAAGACCCTCGCGCTGAACTTCTCGATCGTGAACCCGCGCACCGGCGACCCGTACCACCGCGATCCCCGCGGCGTGGCCGAGAAGGCAGAGGCCTACCTGGCCTCCACCGGCATCGCCGACACCGCGTTTTTCGCTCCCGAAGCCGAGTTCTTCGTGTTCGACAACGTCCAGTACCAGTCCTCCCCGCAGGGCAGCTTCTACAAGATCGACTCCGAGGAAGCCCACTGGAACACCGGCCGCGAGGAAGAGGGCGGCAACCTGGGCTACAAGACCCCGGTCAAGGGCGGTTACTTCCCGGTCTCCCCCACCGACAAGCAGGCCGACCTGCGCGATGCCATGTGCGTGGCCTTGGACGAAGCCGGCCTCGAGGTCGAGCGCAGCCACCACGAAGTCGGCTCCGCCGGCCAGGCCGAGATCAACTACAAGTTCACCACCCTGACCCACGCGGCCGATGACCTGCAGAAGTTCAAGTACGTCATCAAGAACACCGCCGACGCCTGGGGCAAGTCCGTCACCTTCATGCCGAAGCCGGTCTTCGGTGACAACGGCTCGGGCATGCACTGCCACCAGTCGCTGTGGAACGGTGGCGAGCCGCTGTTCTACGACGAGAAGGGCTACGCCGGCCTGTCCGACACCGCCCGCTGGTACATCGGCGGCCTGCTCAAGCACGCCTCCGCCGTCCTGGCCTTCACCAACCCGACGGTGAACTCCTACCGCCGCCTGGTCAAGGGCTTCGAGGCCCCGGTCAACATGGTCTACTCGCAGGGCAACCGCTCGGCCGGTATCCGTATCCCGATCACGGGTTCCAACCCGAAGGCCAAGCGCATCGAGTTCCGCGCGCCGGACCCCTCCTCCAACCCGTACCTGGCGTTCGCCGCACAGCTTATGGCCGGCATCGACGGCATCCGCAACCGGATCGAACCGCCGGCTCCGATCGACAAGGACCTCTACGAGCTCCCCGCCGAGGAGGCCAAGGACATCCCCAAGGCACCGGGCACCCTTGAGGAGGCCTTGGAGGCACTGGCCGAAGACAACGAGTTCCTGCAGGCCGGCGGCGTGTTCACCCAGGACCTGATCGACACCTGGATCGAGTACAAGTACGAGAACGAGATCCGTCCGCTCTCGCTGCGCCCGAACCCGTACGAGTTCGAGCTCTACTACGGCGTCTAGCAGGCAGCCTGCCTGCCAGGCCTGCTGACCCAACGAAAAGGCGGCTGCCGGAATCATCCGGTGGCCGCCTTTTCCGTTGCCCCGGGCCGGAAGCCCGCGGGAACGGTGGGCAAAAAGGTGGGGGCCCGGCTCCAGACGTGCTGAGACCGGGAACCGGACCCCCTGACGAATGCCCCCCGAGACGAAGACTCAGTACAGCCTTCCCCCCAACAAGGTTGAAGAACACCGCCAATCCACATGATCGGGCAAACGCTTGCTGAGCGCAATGCCGGTCCGGCGAGTTACGGCCGCGCCACGCAGCCGAAACTGTGGAACATGGTCCGTTGCGGCCCCGCGGATCCACCCAGGTACTTCCCGGCATCGACGAAACCGGCGCGCCGGTAGGCGGACAGGCCCGCCAGGTTTGCCTCATTGACGGACAGCACGACGCCGGCCTCACCGCCTTGGTGCCGGGCGGTCAGCCGCCGGGCCGCATCCACGGCGGCCACGGCAGCGAGCGTCCCCAGCCCCTTGCCCTGATACCTGCGGTCAATGAGGAAACCCCGGAGCAGCCAGGCTGAATCGTCGTCCGGCCAACCGGCCAGCCCCGCAGCGCCCAGCTGCAGCGTCAGCACCCCGACGGCGGACCCGGAGGCCTCCACCACGTACGGGCGCCGGGAGTCTTCTTCCAGCCCTGCCAGTGCCATGCGCAGGGGGTCGCCGACGAAGCGTTCTTGGCCTGGCTGGAGTCCCAGACCGGCAACGGCACCGAGCTGGATGGCGCGGGCGTCCGGGTCCAGGTCGCGGAGCGGGATGAGCCAGACCCAGCCCGGATCCTCACTGCCCATAGAAGACGCGTTCAAAGACCGCCCGGGCCCGCCGGCTCACCCTCAGGTAGTCCTCCTCGAGCGCTGCGGCGCGGCCCGGCTCGTAGCCGCACCAGCGCGCTACGGCTTCCAGGTCCCGCCGGGAGGATGGCAGGAGGTCCGACGCCTTGCCGCTCCAGATAACGTTGGCGGACCGGATCCGGCTTGCCAGCCGCCAGGCGTCGGCCAGGAGCACCGCGTCGGCGTCATCCAGCAGCCCCAGGCCGGCCGCTGCGGACAGGGCTTCCAGGGTAGAGGTGGTTCGCAGCTCCGGATGCTTCCCGGCGTGCTGGAGCTGCAGCAGCTGCACCAGCCACTCGACGTCGCTCAGGCCGCCGCGCCCCAGCTTCAGGTGCCGTGCGGGGTCGGCGCCGCGCGGCAGCCGCTCCGATTCCACCCTGGCCTTGATCCGCCGGATCTCGCGCACGTCCTGGTCGGATACCGACGCCGGATACCGGATGGGATCGATCAGGTCCAGGAAATCAGCGGCGAGGGCATCGTCGCCGGCCATCGGCCGTGCCCGCAGCAGTGCCTGCGCCTCCCACACCAGGGACCACCTGCGGTAGTACTCGGCAAAGGAGTCCAGGGAGCGCACCATGGCCCCGTTCTTGCCCTCGGGCCGGAGGTCGGCATCCATCTGGAGCACGCGTTCGGCCATGATGGCCGGTTTCAGCGGCTGGGTGAGCAGGCTGGAGACCTTTGCCACGAGGCGGGTGGCCTGCTCCTGTGCCTCGGCCTCCGTGAAGCCCGGGAGTGCCCGGTGCACGTACATGACGTCGGCATCGGAGCCGTAACCGATCTCCCTGCCGCCCTGGCGGCCCATGGCGACCACCAGGACGGTGGTCTTCAGCGGGCCGCCGGCGGAAACGATCCCCTCGGCCACCCTGAGTGCGCCCAGGACGGCGGCACGGTCCGTGTCCGCCAGTGCCCTGCCCACCCGGTCCTGGTCAAGGAGGCCCGCCGAGTCGGCGATGGCAATGCGCAAGATCTCCCGGCGCCGGATCAGGCGGATCAGGCGCATGGCGCTCTCCGGGTCCGCGTGCCGGGACATTTTGGCGGTGATTTCATGCCACTGGGCTTCAAAGCCCACCGGCACCAGGTCCTTGTCTTGCCCGAGCCATGCCACGGACTCCGGCGAGACCTCCAGCAGGTCGGCGATCAGCCGGGAATTGGACAGCATGTGGCACAGCCGCTCGGCGGCGGCGTTGGAGTCCCGGAGCATGCCCAGGTACCAGTGCGTGGTACCCAGCGCCTCGCTGACGCGCCGGAACGCGAGGAGGCCGGCGTCGGGGTCGACCCCCTCAGCGAGCCAGTCCAGCAGGATGGGCAGCAGCTGCCGCTGGAGCGCCGCGCGGCGGCTGACTCCGGCCGTCAGCGCCTCGATGTGGCGCATCGCCCCTTGCGGGTCCCGGTAGCCGAGGGCGGCAAGGCGCCCCTGGGCGGCTTCCGGCGTCAGTTTTGCGTCTTCGGTGCTGAGCTTGGCTGCGGTGTTCAGCAGCGGCCGGTAGAAAATGCGTTCGTGCAGTTCCCGGACCGAACGTTTGGTCCGCTGCCACGCGGACAACAGTGCATCGGGTCCGGGGCGCTCGTTGGAGAACGGTCCCAGGACTGCCTTGGCCAGGGAGCGCAGGGCCGGTTCCGCCACGGGCATGAGGTGGGTACGGCGCAGCTGGAACAGCTGGATCCGGTGTTCCAGCAGGCGCAGGTACCGGTAGGCGTTGTCGAACGCGGCAGCGTCAGACCGGCCGATGTACCCTCCGGCGGACAATGCGGCGATCGCCGAGGTGGTGTCCCGTCGTCGTAATGACTCATCAGCCTTGCCGTGCACCAGCTGAAGCAGCTGGACGGTGAATTCGACGTCACGCAGGCCGCCACGGCCCAGCTTGATCTGCCGCTGTTCCTCCGCGGGCGGGATGTGTTCGGTCACCCTGCGCCGCATGGCCTGGACGGATTCAACGAAGCCTTCGCGCCCCGCCGAATTCCAGATCAGCGGTGCCACGGCTTCCTCGTACCGCCGGCCCAACGCGGCGTCGCCGGCCATGGCCCGTGCTTTCAGCAGCGCCTGGAATTCCCAGCTTTCAGCCCACCGGGCGTAGTACGTTTCGTGCGAGGCAAGGGTGCGCACCAGCGGACCGGATTTCCCTTCCGGACGGAGGTTCGCGTCCACCTCCCACAGCCCGGGCTCCCGGGCCACGGACGAGATGGCCCGCGAAATGCCGCTGGCCAGTGCGGTGCCGATGGTGTTGGCGTGCGCGTCGTCCAGGCTTCCGGCGTCCACCACGTAGATGACGTCGACGTCGGAGATGTAGTTAAGCTCGCGGGCTCCGCATTTGCCCATCCCGATGACGGCCAGGCCCACGTCCGCGACGTCGGCGGCACCGAACTGGCCGGCCGCCTCGGCGCGGGACACCGCGAGGGCGGCTTCGATGGCGGCGGCGGCGAGGTCCGCCAGTTCACGGCCCACCGACGGCAGGAAGTCCAGCGGATCGGCGGCGCAGAAGTCCTTGACGGCCAGGTCCACCAGACCGCGCCGGTACGCCGTGCGCAGGGCGGCATAGGCGTCGACGCCGGTCACGGCGGCGACGGGACGGGCGGCGCGCGGGTCTGCGCCCACTGACTGCAGGAGTGTGGCCCGCAGCCTGTCAGGATCGGCGGGCAGCGGTTCGGGACTGGCGCGGACCCAGAATGCGTCCAGGTGTTCGGGGTGCCGGATGAGGAACTCCCCCAGCGCCTCGGAGGCCCCCAGGACGCGGTACAGCGGTTCGCTGGCCTCCGGTTCGGCGGCTGCCAGGTCCCGGAGCTGCGGGTGCTTTTCGATCAGCCGGACCAAGGACTGCAGTGCAGTATCCGGGCTGGCCGCAAGCTGCAGTCCGGCGAAGAGCCTGTCCTGGTCCAGCCCCTCGAGTTCGCGCGCGGCCAGGAACCGTTCGCCCTTCTCCAGGTCGCTGAATCCGGCCGCGATGAGGCGGCGTGCCAGGCTCACGCCGGGCACCTAGAGGATGCCGAGGTTGCGCTGCAGCTCGTAGGGCGTCACCTGCAGGCGGTAGTCCTGCCATTCCGCTCGCTTGTTGCGCAGGAAGTGCTCGTAGACCTGTTCGCCGAGGATCTGCGGCATCAGCTCGGAATCTTCCATGGAACGGATGGCATCGTGCAGGCTCGCCGGGAGCGGATCGTGGCCCATGGCGCGCCGTTCTGCCGAGCTCAGCGACCAGACGTCGTCTTCTGCGGCCGCAGGCAGGTCGTAGCCTTCCTCGATGCCTTTCAGGCCCGCACCGAGCAGGACGGCGTAGGCCAGGTAAGGGTTGGCCGCTGAGTCGATTCCACGGTATTCGATCCGTGCGGACTGGCCCTTGCCCGGCTTGTACAGCGGCACGCGGACCAGCGCGGACCGGTTGTTGTGACCCCAGCTCAGGTAGCTCGGTGCCTCGCCCCCGCCCCAAAGGCGCTTGTAGGAGTTGACGAACTGGTTGGTGACGGCGGTGAACTCCGGGGCGTGCTTGAGGATGCCGGCAATAAACTGCCGGGCCGTCTTGGACAGCTGGAACTCGGCGCCGGCTTCGAAGAACGCGTTGGTGTCGCCTTCGAACAAGGAGAAGTGCGTGTGCATGCCGGAGCCCGGGTGGTCGGTGAACGGCTTGGGCATGAAGGTGGCGTACGTGCCCTGCTGCAGCGCCACTTCCTTGATCACGGTGCGGAAGGTCATGATGTTGTCCGCCGTTTGGAGGGCGTCGGCGTAGCGGAGGTCAATCTCGTTCTGTCCGGGTCCGGCCTCGTGGTGGCTGAACTCCACGGAAATGCCCACCGATTCCAGCATGGTTACCGCGGTGCGGCGGAAATCCTGCGCCACGCCACCCGGGACGTGGTCGAAGTAGCCGCCCTCGTCAACCGGCACCGGTGCACCGTTCGGGCCCGGTTCCTGGGACTTCAGGAGGTAGAACTCGATTTCCGGGTGGGTGTAGCAGGTAAAGCCCATGTCCGCGGCCTTGGCCAGCGTGCGCTTCAGGACGTTGCGGGGGTCCGCTGCGGAGGGTTCGCCGTCGGGGGTGAGGATGTCGCAGAACATGCGTGAGGTCTGTTCCGTCTCGCCACGCCAAGGCAGGATCTGGAACGTGGACGGATCGGGCTGGGCCAGCATGTCGGATTCGAAGACCCGGGCCAGCCCTTCGATGGCGGAGCCGTCGAAGCCAAGGCCTTCTTCAAAGGCGCCCTCGACCTCGGCCGGCGCCAGGGCTACGGACTTCAGCGATCCCACGACGTCGGTGAACCACAGGCGCACGAAACGTACGTCGCGCTCTTCGATCGTGCGCAGGACAAATTCTTGCTGGCGGTCCATGATGGCCTCTTCTCCGGTCAACGTTCATGCTCCGGGGCCCGCGCAAAGGGGAAAGCCGGCAGCAGTTCATCAACACTGTACTAATCATTCGGCGCCGATGCTTGAGCCTGAGCCGTGCGTAACACAGCATTAACCTCCGGAGCGGTCCGGGAAGCGCCCTGGCGGCTTTCGTGCGGGATATCGACGGCGTCCCGGGACGGCCGCTATGACGCTAATCACCTTTGCCCGGAACGGGCTGCGGTAGAAAGCACGGCAGGTCCCGCACTACGCTCATCCCATGGCCACCAGCAACAGCTCCGACTCCAGCGCGTCCGCCGAAGTACCCGCCCCGTACGGCAGCGGACCCGGCCAGCACGAGGCTCCGGCCGCCGGCCGGAAACCAGCCAAGGTCCGGATCCACCACCTGCAGCAGGCCAAGCGGGACGGCACCAGGTTTGCCATGCTCACCGCCTACGAGCAATACACGGCGGAGATCTTTGACGCCGCCGGCATTGAGGTGCTGTTGGTCGGTGATTCGGCCTCGAACAACGTCTACGGCAACGAAACCAGCCTTCCGGTCACCGTGGACGAACTGCTGCCGCTGTGCCGGGCCGTGGCCAGGACCGCCAAGCGCGCCATGGTGGTCGCGGACCTGCCTTTCGGCAGCTACGAGGTCAGCGCGGAACAGGCCGTCGCCACCGGCGTCCGCTTCCTGAAGGAAGGCCTGGCGCATGCGGTGAAGATCGAGGGCAGCGCTTATTACGCCCCAACGGTGCGCGCAATGGTTCAGGCGGGCATCCCGGTGATGGCCCACATCGGCTTCACGCCGCAGAGCGAACACGCACTGGGCGGATACCGGGTGCAGGGCCGGGGCGAGGACGCCCGGCGGCTGATCGATGATGCCCGCGCCCTGGCCGACGCAGGCGCCTTCTGCGTGCTCATGGAAATGGTCCCGGCCGACACCGCGGCCGCGGTGGACGCTGCCGTGGACGTTCCCACCATCGGCATTGGCGCCGGGAACGCGACCACGGGCCAGGTACTTGTCTGGCAGGACATGGCCGGCCTGCGGGGCGGCCGGATGGCCAAGTTCGTCAAACAGTATGCGGACCTGCGCACCACGTTGCTCGACGCCGCCACCGCCTACGGCGACGACGTCCGCTCCGGCCAGTTCCCCGGCCCGGAACACTCTTTCTAAAGGCGCCGACGGAACAGGCGGGCCGGCACCCGGCCGGCCTGGCCACCCAACCGGTCAGTCGTCGTCGCCCTTTTCCCAGGCCTCGTTGCGCGCCTTGACCTTCTCGATGGCGTGTTCGGCTTCTTCCCGGGTCTTGTAGGGCCCAATGAGCTGGCTCCAGTCGGAGAGCCGGTCTTCTTCCACTTCGTGGGTGTTGACGTTGAACCAGTACTCAGTCATCGTTGCTCCTCGTTCCGGCGACAGGAAAGCAGCGGGGTGATCCACGTAACACAAATACTTACGTGTGCCCTCCGCCGCTTGTCGGTTGTTAGGCGTTCTGCGGTGCCTTATATGATCAATCTATGCCTTCCCTTGCCTCTACTGCACCCACCGGAACCCTCACCCCGGGTACCGTAGGCCCGCAGCGTTCCGTCCCGGCGTCCATCCCCCGTCCGGAGTACGTCGGCAAGCCTGCCCCGGCCAAATTCATGGGTTCGGAGGTCAAGTCCGCCGAAACGATCGAGAAGATCCGCGTCGCCGGGCGGATCGCGGCCCAGGCCATCGTGGAGGTCGGCAAGCATATCCAGCCCGGTGTCACCACCGATGAGCTGGACAGGGTGGGCCACGAATTCCTGCTGGACCACCACGCGTACCCCTCCACGCTCGGCTACCGCGGATTCCCCAAGTCCCTGTGCTCGTCGCTGAACGAGGTCATTTGCCACGGCATCCCGGACAGCACCGTGGTCCAGGACGGCGACATCCTGAACATCGACATCACCGCCTTCATCAACGGGGTCCACGGCGACACGAACTACACGTTCCTGGTGGGTGACGTGGACGAGGAATCACGGCTCCTGGTGGAGCGCACCCAGGAGTCGCTCAACCGGGCCATCAAGGCGGTGGCACCGGGCCGGGAAATCAACGTGATCGGCCGCGCCATCCAGTCGTACGCCAAGCGTTTCGGCTACGGCGTGGTGCGGGACTTCACCGGCCACGGTGTCGGCGAGGCTTTCCACACCGGACTGATCATCCCGCACTACGACGCCGCCCCCGCCTACAACACCGTGATCGAAACGGGGATGGTGTTCACTATCGAACCGATGCTCACCCTCGGCACCGTCGAGTGGGACATGTGGAGCGATGACTGGACCGTGGTGACCCGCGACCACAAGCGCACCGCCCAATTCGAGCACACCCTGCTGGTTACCGAAACCGGTGCGGAAATCCTCACCCTGCCGTAGTCTGTCCCCTGCCCGCACACGGCATCCGATGCCGGTGCAGGACCCACCCTGTTGTGGGGCTGCCCCCGGCCGCCCCTTCCCTGCCCGCCCCAGCCTAGAACGGAATCCCATTGGCCAAGAAGGACGAGAAGTCGCACAAGAACGCACCACTGATCGGCATCGACATCGGCGGTACGGGCATCAAGGGCGGCATTGTCGACCTGAAGAAGGGCAAGCTTCTGGGTGAGCGTTTCCGGGTGCCCACCCCGCAGCCCGCCACGCCCGAGGCCGTTGCCGAAGCAGTGGCCCTGGTAGTCGCCGAGCTTTCTGCGCGCCCCGAGGCCCCGGAAGCCGGCTCCCCCGTGGGCGTAACCTTCCCCGGCATCATCCAGCACGGCGTGGTCCACTCCGCCGCCAACGTGGACAAGAGCTGGCTGGATACGGACATTGACGCCCTCCTCACCGAGCGACTGGGCCGCCCCGTCGAGGTCATCAACGACGCCGATGCCGCCGGACTGGCCGAAGCCCGGTACGGTGCCGGCGAAGGAGTCGCCGGCACCGTCCTGGTCATCACCCTGGGCACGGGCATCGGCTCCGCCTTCATTTTCGACGGAAAACTGGTACCAAACGCCGAACTGGGGCACTTGGAGATCGACGGCTTCGATGCCGAATCCAAGGCCTCCGCCGTGGCCCGCGAACGGGACGGGCTTTCATGGGACGAATACAGCGTGCTGCTGCAGCGGTACTTCTCGCATGTCGAGTTCCTGTTTTCCCCTGAGCTGTTCATCGTCGGCGGCGGAATCTCCAAGCGCGCGGACGAGTACCTTCCCAACCTCAAGTTGAGGACGCCTATTGTTCCGGCCGTCCTGCGGAACGAGGCCGGGATCGTAGGCGCGGCCCTGGAAATCGCATTGCAGCACAAACTCACCAAGTAAAGGTGGTGCCGGTGGCGGCCGCGGCTTCCCCTCCGCTGCCGCCACCGGAGCTTAGAGCGGGCTCTTCTCGGAGCTCTTCGGGCCGGGGGCGCCCTTGGCGCCTTCCACGGCTTCGTGGCGGAGCAGGGCAATAGCCGATTCGAAGTCCTCCAGGGACTCGAACGCCTGGTACACACTGGCAAACCGCAGGTACGCTACCTCGTCCAGCTTCTGGAGTGGTCCGAGGATGACCAGTCCGACCTCGTGCGCGTCAATTTCGGCGGCGCCGGAGGAACGGATCTGTTCTTCCACCTCCTGGGCCAGCATGGCGAGGTCGTCTTCGCTGACCGGGCGGCCCTGGCATGCTTTGCGCACGCCATTGATCACCTTGCTGCGGCTGAACGGCTCGCCCACGCCGGAGCGCTTGATGACGGACAGGCTGGTGGTTTCGACGGTGGTGAACCGGCGCCCGCATTCGGGGCACTGGCGACGGCGTCGGATAGCCGAGCCGTCATCAGCCATCCGGCTGTCAACGACGCGGGAATCGGGGTTGCGGCAGAACGGACAGTACATGGCGTTTCCCCTTCCCTTCCGGCGTTGAACGGCAACGAAACCGGCAGTGCCGCTGGACACTGTTGTTAGGGTCCCAGTTTACGGCTGAGGCCCGGGTAATAACAAGCCTGTAATTACTACATGTTGTGCCCGCCGGCCTACATGTAGTGGCTAGTCCCGTGCAGGAAACCGCGCGCTGACGGCGTCCCCGTGGGCCGGCAGGTCCTCGGCACGGGACAGGCTCACAATGTGGCCGCTGACCTCCGCCAGGGCCTCCCGGCTGTAATTGACCACCTGGATGGCGCGCAGGAACGTGGTGACGTTCAGCCCGGACGAGAACGCAGCGGTCCCGCTGGTAGGCAGCACGTGGTTCGAGCCTGCGCAGTAGTCCCCCAGGCTGACGGGGCTGTAGTCGCCCACAAAGATCGCACCGGCATTCCGGATCCGCGCTGCCACGGCGGCGGCGTCCCGCGTCATGATCTCCAGGTGCTCGGCAGCGTAAGCATCGCACGCGGCAATTCCCTGGTCCAGGTTGTCAACCAGGACGACGCCGGACTGGGGCCCGGACAAGGCCTCCCGGACGCGGGCGGAGTGCTTGGTTGCGGCGGCCTGCCGCTCAAGCTCGTCCCGTACCGCCATGGCCAACGGCTCCGAATCGGTGACCAGCACCGATGCTGCCTTGGGGTCGTGCTCGGCCTGGCTGAGCAGGTCGGCGGCCACCAGCGCGGGCTGGGCGGAGTCGTCGGCAAGGATGGCGATCTCCGTGGTTCCGGCCTCCGAATCGATGCCCACCACTCCCTTGACCAGGCGCTTTGCGGTGGCGACGAAGATGTTGCCTGGCCCGGTCACCACGTCCACCGGTTCCAGTGCGGGGCCGGCGTCGCCGGCGTCCACCCCATAGGCAAACGCGGCGATGGCCTGTGCGCCGCCGATGCCGTAGACCTCGGTGATACCCAACAGCGCCGCTGCAGCGAGGATGGTGGGGTGCGGCAGGCCACCGAATTCCTTCTGGGGCGGCGAAGCAAGGGCAATGGATTCCACACCTGCCGCCAGTGCCGGCACCACGTTCATGATCACCGATGACGGGTACACTGCCAGGCCGCCCGGAACGTACAGTCCCACGCGCGCTACGGGTACCCAGTTCTGGCTGACGACGGCGCCGTCGCCCAGTTCGACGTCAACGTTGCGGGGCCGCTGCCGGTCGGCGAATTTCCGTGCCCGGCTGATGGATTCCTCCAGTGCTGCCCGCACCTCCGGGTCAAGACCGTCCAGGGCTGCCGCGATCGCCTCCCGGGGAACCAGCGGATGGCGCTGCTCCACGCCGTCGAACCTTGACGCAAGGTCCGACAACGCCGCGAAACCGCGCTGCCGGACGGTGGCGATAATGTCCAGGACCTTTTCCTCGGCGTCCGCCACGGTCTGGCCCTTGGCGCGCGGAACGGCGGCGCGCAGGGCCGCGAGGGTCAGGGTGCGGCCGCGAAGGTCGATGGTGCGGAAGTCGACGGCGGTTGTCGCGGGGGCAGGAGGCTGCGGGGAAGTGGTCACCGGACTATTTTACGGCGCTGTTCCTGCCCGCCGGTCCGCCGCCGCTGCCGGCGGGCTTCCGGCCTGCCATCCCCACCAACTCCAAAACAAAAACCGAGACCGCCGTGGCAGCCGGCCACAGCAGCAGCACCGGCAACGCCCGGAGTGAAAAGGCGATGCTGGCATTGGCCGAGGCGTCCACCGCCGGGCCCCAGAGCCGGGCTGCAAGGAGGCCGGTTCCCCAAGCCGCCAGGCTGCCGGCCACCGCACCGACCAGGCCTGCCAGCAGCGCCGCCTGGGGGTCCGGACGCTTGCCGTCGGCCAGGAACACGGCCAGCAGGCAGCCGGCCAGGACCATGATTCCGGCGAGCGTCAGGTCGCGTGGCAGCCACACCAGCGGTGCCGTTCCCGATGCCAGGGAGGCGTTCCGGGTGATCAGGTTCAGGCCGCCCGGGGCAAGCAGCCACCAGAGGAGTCCGGCCGGGACTCCTGCCGCGGCCGGGACCAGCAGCAGGGACCAAGGCAGCCGCCGCGCGGGGCGGCCAAAGTTCGTCATGACAGACACCTTAACAAAGGTTCCTGCGGAGCCCGCCAGCGGTTCCAAGGCTCTGTGTTTTCCCGCCTGGCCCGGGGGCCAATACGCTTGGGGAAAGAGATATGCCACTTAGTGCAGGAGTTCCGGTGACCGACAACAGCGAGCCCTTTGAGCAGACGTTCAGGGAGATGTTCCGGCGGCATGCCGCGGGCGTCGCCATCATTACCGTGAACTACCAGGACGAGCCCTACGGGTTCACCGCGACATCGGTGGCCTCCCTGTCCGCCAAACCGCCGCGCTTCACGTTCAACATGGCCCGCAGTTCCAGGTCCTGGCCTGCCGTTGCCAACACCCAGTTCCTGGGCGTCCACATGCTGGGCCTGGAAAACCAGGAACTGGCAGCCCGGTTCGCCCGGCCCGGCAACCGGTTCGAGGGGAACCACTGGGAAATCGGTCCGCACGGGGTGCCCATCCTGAAGGATGTGGCCGGCTGGCTCATCGGCGAGGTGCAGATGCGGCTGTCGTTCGAAAACAACGCCGTGGTGGTGGTCCAGGTGGTGGACGGCCAGGTGGGCGGCGACGGTGCGCCGCTGCTCTACCACGGGGGCGCTTACGGGCAGCCTGTCCCGCTGGACTACGAAATCTAGCGCACTCCGCCGTTCCGGGTCCGGGCTGAAGCGACCCGGAGCCAAGGGCGCGGACGACGCCGGAAGCCGGCTTCCGGCGTCGTGCTCCCTTGTGTCAGGCGTCCAGGCAGGCGGGCCCCAGCAGCACTTTCAGGTCGCCGAACAGGGACGGGCTGGGGTTCACCCGCAGGTGGACGGGCAAGCCCATGATTTCCGTGCGGGTGTCGCCCTGGAGGTGCAGCCGCACCTCCGAGTTGCCGCGGTGCGTGCGCAGCACGTCCCCCAGCTCCGTCACCACGGCCTCGGTTGCCTTGTAGGTGGGCATGGTGATGACCAGCGGCCCGTGCAGGCCTTCGCTCAGGTCCGGAACGGACAGCTCCATGCAGTTCAGGGTGATTGCGCCGTCGTCGCGCTTTTGCAGGCGGCCCTTGACCACCACGATCAGGTCCTCGGCGAGCACGGAGGCGATGGGCCCGTAGACCTGGCCGAAGAACATCACTTCGATGGAACCGCCCAGGTCCTCGATCTCGGCCCGGGCGTAGGCATTGCCGCTGGCTTTGGCGATGCGGCGGCTCAGCGAGGTGATCATGCCGGCGATGGTGATGATGGCGCCGTCCTGCGGTCCGTCCTCGCCGATGATGGTGGTGATGCTCATCTCCGCGTGCTGGCTCAGCAGCCCCTCGAGGCCCTGCAGCGGGTGGTCCGAGACGTACAGGCCCAGCATGTCCCGTTCGAAGGACAGCTTGTCCTTCTTCTCCCACTCGGGCAGGTCCGGGATTTCGATGCTGAGCGACGCTTCCGATTCGGCTTCCTCAAAGCCGGCGAAGAGGTCGAACTGGCCGATAGCCTCGTTCCGCTTCAAGGTGATGACGGAGTCGATGGCCTCTTCGTGGATCATGGCCAGCGCACGCCGGTGGTGGCCCAGGGAGTCGAAGGCCCCTGACTTGATGAGGGATTCGATGGTCCTCTTGTTGCAGACCACCGCCGGCACCTTCATCAGGTAGTCCTTGAAGGACGTGTAGGCACCTTCACTCTCGCGTGCGGTGACCATGGCCTCGACGGCGTTCGCACCCACGTTGCGGATGGCGCCCATACCGAAGCGGATGTCGTTGCCCACCGGGGTGAAGTTAAGGGCGGACTCGTTGACATCCGGCGGAAGCACCGTGATGCCCATGCGGCGGCATTCGTTCAGGTAGATGGCCGACTTGTCCTTGTCGTCACCGACGGAGGTCAGCAGTGCAGCCATGTATTCGGGCGCATAGTGCGCCTTCAGGTAGGCCGTCCAGTAGGAGATCACCCCGTAGGCGGCGGAGTGGGCCTTGTTGAAGGCGTAGTCGGAGAAGGGCAGGAGGATGTCCCACAGGGTCTTGACGGCTTCCATGGAGTAACCGTTGTCCTGCATGCCCTGGGAAAATCCGGCGAACTGCTTGTCCAGTTCCGACTTCTTCTTCTTGCCCATGGCACGCCGGAGGATATCTGCCTGGCCCAGCGAGTAGCCGGCCAGTTTCTGCGCCACGGCCATGACCTGCTCCTGGTACACGATCAGGCCGTACGTTCCGCCGAGGATCTCCTTGAGCGGTTCCTCCAGCTCAGGGTGGATGGGAATGACTTCCTGGATCCCGTTCTTGCGCAGTGCGTAGTCGGTGTGGGCGTTGGCGCCCATGGGGCCGGGCCGGTACAACGCCAGGACGGCGGAGATGTCCTCGAAGTTGTCAGGCTTCATGAGCTTGAGCAGGGACCGCATGGGGCCGCCGTCGAGCTGGAACACGCCCAGGGTGTCGCCGCGGGCCAGGAGTTCGTAGGATGGGGCGTCGTCGAGCTCGAGGTTTTCCAGGTCGAGTTCGATGCCACGGTTCATCTTGATGTTCTCGAGGGCGTCGGAAATGATCGTCAGGTTCCGCAGGCCCAGGAAGTCCATCTTGATCAGGCCGAGGCCCTCGGACGTCGGGTAGTCGAACTGGGTGATCACCTGGCCGTCCTGGAAGCGGCGCATGATGGGGATGACGTCGATGATGGGGTCCGAGGACATGATGACGCCGGCCGCGTGCACGCCCCACTGGCGCTTCAGGCCTTCGATGCCCAGGGCCGTTTCGAAGACCTTGGCGGCTTCCGGATCAGTGGCAATCAACTGCCGGAAATCGCCGGCCTCGCTGTAGCGCTTGGCTTCGGGGTTCTGGATGTCCGCAAGCGGAATGTCCTTGGCCATCACGGCAGGCGGCAGGGCCTTGGTCAGCTGTTCACCCATGCTGAACGGGTAGCCCAGGACGCGGGAGGAGTCCTTGAGGGCCTGCTTGGTCTTGATGGTGCCGTACGTGACGATCATGGCAACGCGTTCGTCACCGTACTTGCGGGTCACGTAGTCGATGACTTCGGAACGGCGCCGGTCATCGAAGTCGACGTCGAAGTCGGGCATGGACACGCGGTCCGGGTTCAGGAAGCGTTCGAAGATCAGGCCGTGGCGCAAGGGGTCCAGGTCGGTGATGCGCATGGCGTAGGCCACCATGGAACCTGCACCCGAGCCACGGCCGGGGCCCACGCGGATGCCGTTGTTCTTGGCCCAGTTGATGAAGTCGGCAACCACCAGGAAGTAGCCCGGGAACCCCATGGACGTGATGACGCCGAGCTCGTAGTCCGCCTGCTTGCGGACCTCGTCCGGGATGCCTCCCGGGTAGCGGTACTGCAGGCCCTTGTCCACTTCCTTGACCAGCCAGGAGGTTTCGTCCTCGCCGGGTGGGCAGGGGAACCGGGGCATGAAGTTGGCGTCCGTGTTGAAAGACACCTCGCACCGCTCAGCGATCAGCAGGGTGTTGTCGCAGGCTTCCGGGTGGTCGCGGAAAAGCTCACGCATCTCCTGCGGGGATTTGAGATAGTAGCCGCTGCCGGAGAAGGCGAACCGCGAACCGCCGTTGTCGTACGTGGGTTCGAGCAACGTGGAGCCCGACTGGATGGCCAGCAGGGCCTCGTGGGCCTTGGCATCGTGCTCATGGGTGTAGTGGAGGTCGTTCGTGGCCACCAGCGGCAGGTTGAGGTCCTTGGCGAGCCTGAGGAGGTCGCCGGTGACCCGCCGCTCAATGTCCAGTCCGTGGTCCATCAGCTCGCAGAAGTAGTTTTCCGCGCCAAAGATGTCCCGGAATTCGGCGGCTGCTTCCAGCGCTTCGCGGTACTGGCCGAGCCGGAGCCGGGTCTGCACTTCGCCGGAGGGGCATCCGGTGGTGGCGATCAGCCCTTCGGCGTAGGTGTTGAGCAGTTCGCGGTCAAGCCGAGGCCACTTGCCGAACACGGAATCGAGGGAAGCGATGGAGGAGGCCCGGAAGAGGTTCCGCATGCCCACGTTGTTGTAGCTCAGGAGCGTCATGTGGGTGTACGAGCCACCGCCGGAGACGTCGTCCTTGCGCTGCGATTCGTCGCCCCAGCGGACGCGTTCCTTGTCCGTGCGGGCCGTACCGGGGGTTACGTAGGCTTCGACGCCGATGATCGGTTTGATGCCCTTGTCCGTGGCCTTGCGCCAGAAATCGAACGCCCCGAACAAGTAGCCGTGGTCTGTGGTGGCAAGGGCCGGCATGCCCAGGCGCTCGGTTTCATCGAACAGCTCGCCCAGGCGGGCAGCTCCATCCAGCATGGAATATTCGGTGTGGGTGTGCAGGTGGACAAACGAATCTTTGCTGGAACTCACCGCACTATTCTAAGCGCTGGCGGCTGTCTCCCCGGCCAGTCAACCGTGTCAGGCCTGTCCCGATTCCAGCACTTCCAGGGCGTAGGCCAGGTCCTGCGGGTAGTCGCTGGTGACGGTGACGCGTTCCCCGGTCACCGGGTGGTCGAATCCCAGCTGGCGGGCGTGAAGCCACTGCCGGGTAAGCCCCAGGGTGGCCGCAAGGCGCGGGTCGGCGCCATAGGTGAGGTCACCGGCGCAGGGATGGCGGAGGGCTGAGAAGTGGACGCGGATCTGGTGCGTCCGGCCCGTCTCCAGGTGCACTTCCACCAGGCTGGCCTTCCCGAAGGCCTCCAGGACTTCGTAATGGGTTACCGAGGGGCGGCCGTCCTCGATGACGGCAAAGCGCCAGTCGTGGCCGGGATGCCGACCGATTGGGGCGTCGATGGTGCCTGTCAGCGGGTCCGGAAGGCCCTGGACCACCGCGTGGTACACCTTGTCCACGGTGCGCTCCTTGAAGGCCCGCTTGAGGGCTGTGTAGGCCCGCTCGGACTTCGCCACCACCATCACCCCGGAGGTTCCGACGTCGAGCCGGTGCACGATCCCCGCCCGCTCCGGTGCGCCGGAGGTGGAGATGCGGTAGCCCGCCCCGGCCAGTCCGCCCACCACGGTGGGGCCAACCCAGCCCGGCGAGGGATGCGCCGCGACGCCCACAGGTTTGTCGACGACGACAAAGTCCTCGTCATCCAGCAGGATCTTCAGGCCTTCCACAACTTCCTCCACGACTTCCAGCGGGTCCCGCCGCTCCGGGACGGTGACATCAAGGACATCCCCCGCCACAAGTTTTGCCGATTTCCCCAGCGCCTTCCCCCGGGTGAGCACATGGCCCTCGGCCAGCAAGGAGGCAGCCACGGAACGGGACACGCCCAAGAGGCCGGCCAGTCCGGCGTCGGCCCGGGTCCCGCCGAATTCCTCGGCCACGACGATTCGCTCACTCATGGCCGGGCTTGTCCTTGTGTGCAGAACCGAGGCGCGTTCCGTCCAGGGCGATTCCGCGAATGGTCAGGATGCAGATGATGGCGACGGCAGACACGACGGCGGAGTCCGCGATATTGAAGATCGCGAAGTTGGGAAGCTGAATGAAGTCCACCACATGGCCCATGCCGAAGGAGGGCTCACGAAAAAGCCGGTCGGTCAGGTTGCCCAGGGCACCGCCCAGCAGCAGCCCAAGAGCAAGGGACCACCAGGCCGAGCCCAGCCTCCGGACCTGGAAGAGAATTGCGACGGCGACGCCGGCCATGATGATCGAGAACACCCAGGTGACGTTCTCCCCAATCGAAAACGCGGCACCTGAGTTCCGGATGAAGTACCAGTGCAGCAGGGGCGGCAGGACCGGAATCCTTTCGCCTTCCACCATGTTGGATGTCACCCAGAGTTTGGTGAGCTGGTCCAGGACGTAGGCAAAGACCGCGAACCCGCCGAAGAGGGACAGCAGCACAGCCCGTCGGGGGCGCGGAGAGGAGGGGGCCGGCCGTGCGGCGTCGGCTGCAAGTTCGTCAGTCATGGTGCTTTCACTTCGAAAAACTTAGGTGTCAATGCCAAAAGCCGGTGGCCGAGGAATCCTCAGCCACCGGCTTTCAGAATACGTGTTGCCAGGGTTAGTTCGCTTCGCTGACTTCCGGCGTTGCAACGGAACCACGCGCGTCCAGGTCGCGGAGCTGGCCTTCGATGTAGGCCTTCAGGCGTGAACGGTAGTCGCGTTCGAAGCCGCGGAGCTGCTCCACCTTGCGCTCGAGGACCGAACGCTGCTGCTCCAGCGCGCCCAGGATCTTGCGGGACTTTTCCTGTGCGTCGTTGACGAGGCTACTGGCTTCGATCTGCGCCTCGGCGATGATCTTGTCCTTCTGGGCCTGGCCTTCGGCGACGTGGCGGTCGTGCATCTGCTGCGCCATGGCCAGCAGGCCGGCAGCGGACTCGGCGGAAGGAGTGGAGGCGGCGGGCGCTGCGGGGGCGGCTGCAACCGGAGCGGCCGGCTCGACTTCCTTCTTCTTGCTGGCTTCGGCGGCCTTCGCTTCGGCTTCAGCCTTCTCGCGGGCCTCATCCTTGTCGGACTTGACCGGGGCGGGGACCTTCTCAACCACAGGCGCGGCGGTGGTGCTTGCCGGGACGCTGGAGCCGGCGTCGGCGAGCTTCTTGCGGAGCTCGTCGTTTTCCTGGTTCAGGCGGCGGAGTTCGACGACGATTTCGTCCAGGAAGTCGTCAACCTCGTCCTGGTCGTAGCCCTCGCGGAACTTGGTGGGCTGAAAGCGCTTGTTGACAACGTCTTCTGGCGTCAAAGCCATCTGGTCACCTCACTGGTCTGGTTAGTCAGTAGGCCTTCCGGCCGTCAAAACTACGGTACCTAAATTTGGTCTGCTTACTCTAATTCAACACCGCGGTGTCAAACGGGAGGTTTCTTCGCTTTACAGTAGCTGTTCCCGGGAGGATCATCCTGCATTGCCAAGTCTTTGTTGGTGGATCAGGCCAGGTTCCTGGTGATGCTCATCGCAATGCTGACGCCGATGAACAGGATCAGGAAGCCCAGGTCCAGGGAGATGCCGCCAAGCCGGAGGGGCGGGATCAACCGCCGCAGCCCCTTGAGCGGCGGATCAGTGATGGAATACACAGCGTGCGCCACCACGAGGGCCGCGCCGCGTGGCCGCCATTCCCTCGCGAACATCTGCACCCAGTCGTAGACCAAGCGGATGATGAGGGCCACGAAAAACAGCAGCAACACGAGATAGAGAAGTCCGAAAACAATTCCCATGACTTATTTCATATCTCCATATTTCGTGCGGACCATCCCGTTCGGATGCCGCGGTGCGCTGCAGTTGTCTTGTCTATTTCAGCACAGATGCCAGACAGGTGTCCCTGCCTGGCATCTGTCGTAGGCCTTGGCCGTCAGCTCTGGTTGAAGAAACTGGCCTGCGTGTCGCTGACTTTTTTGTCGTCACCGATCACTTCGACGTAGGACGGTGAGAGCAGGAACACCTTGTTGGTCACCCGTTCGATGCTGCCGCGGAGGCCGAAGACGAGTCCGGCCGAGAAGTCCACCAGGCGCTTTGCGTCTGCCTCGCCCATGTCCGTGACGTTCATGATCACCGGGATACCGTCCCGGAAGCTCTCACCGATGAGCTTGGCATCGTTGTAGGAGCGGGGATGGATGGTGGTGATCTGCCGAAGTCCGGTGTTCTCTTCACGGCTCGAGGCCGCACGCTTAATCGGGGTCACTGGGGCGCGGTATTCCTCTTCAGGGGTGTAGGACGCCTCACGGCTGACTTCGCGGACCGGTGCCGGAGCACGGCGTTCCTCGCGGTCGACTTCCATGGGTTCGTCCTCATCCTTACGTGTGGTCTGTTGCTCGGACTCGTAATGCTCATCGCCGTCGGCGAGCCCAAGATAGATCATTGTCTTGCGCAGAGCGCCGGCCATGGTCGACTCCTAATCGTGTCCCGTAAGCGGGCCGCCCAATGACTTGACAGCACTGGAGTCCCCCGCCCATCACTTCCAACAGGTCCGACGCTACCCCACCGCGGGACGCGAACCGAGAATATCGGAACCGATCCGCAGGTGTGTCGCCCCGAACTTGATGGCCGCCTCCAGGTCCTGGCTCATGCCGGCCGAGATGGCAGCTGCCCCCGGGTGGTCGGCCACCAGACGGGCCGATACCGCGGCGAGCTTCTCGAAGGCCGGCTCCGGCGGCGCGCCCAGCGGCGCAACGGCCATGACGCCGGCAAGGTGGAGGCCGGCTGACGCGGCGATCCGCTCCGCCAGGAGTGGCACGTCGGCCGGCGCCGCCCCGCCGCGGTGCGTGCCGCCGTCGTCCTCCAGGCTGACCTGGATGAAGCACGCCAAAGGGTCCCGCCCGGCGGAATCCATCTCGTTCCGCACTGCCTTGGCGAGGGCGTCCACGAGCTGGAGGCGGTCCACTGAGTGGACGGCGGCGGCGTACCGGACTACCGACTTGGCCTTCTTGCTCTGCAGTTGGCCCACGAAATGCCAGTTGAGGGCCAGCCCGGCCAGTTCGGCGGCTTTTGCGGCCGCCTCCTGGTCCCTGTTCTCGCCCACATCGGTGACCCCGAGGGCCGCGAGCCGGCGGATGTCCGCGGCCGGGTGGAACTTGGTGACCACGATGAGCGACGGCGGCCGGCGGCCGCGGCCGCTCGCCTCGGCAGCGGCCTCGATCCGGTTGCGTACCGCGGCGAGCCTGATGGCGAGTTCCGCGGCGCGGGGATCGGACGCCGGGTCCCCGCCGTCCTGCGGATACTCAGTCATGGCACCACACCAGCCCGGCGAAACGTCCGGTATTCCGGTCGCGGCGGTAGGAGAACAGCGTATCGGTCTCGAGGGTGCAGGGACCGGAATAGGCCACTTCCACTCCGGTGGCCTCGAGCTGGCTCCGGGCACCGGCCGGGAGGTCCAGCCCGGGGGTCCCCCAGGACGTGGTACTCCAGGTTGCGGGCACCTTGCCGGCCACCTCCTCGCGCAGGGCAGCGGGTACTTCGTAGCAGGCTCCGCAGATGGAGGGCCCCAGCCAGGCACGGATCCGGGACGCCCCCAGGGTTTCCATCGCCTCCACGGCCGCGGGGATCACACCGTTGGCGGTCCCGGGACGGCCGGCGTGGACGGCGGCGAGGACGGGCCCGTTGGACGACTCCCCCGCGAGCAGGACCGGGATGCAGTCCGCCACCATGACGGCCAGGGGAATGCCCTGGGACACCATAGCGTCGGCTTCGGGAGCGGGAGAGCCCGCGGCCATTAAAGCGACGGAGGTACCGTGGACCTGGTTCATGAAGCGCAGTGACCGCGGAGCGGCACCGATGGATTCCTCCAGGCGGCTCCGGCGCTCCATGACCCGGGCGGGATCATCTCCCACGTGGAGGGCCAGGTTTCCGGCACTCGCGTCAGTGAATGCGGCCGACACCCCGGGCAGGATGTCGGCGCGCCAAAGGAACAAGCCGGTGCCTACTTCAGGAAGTCGGGGACATCCAGGTCATCCGGGTGGTTGCCGGTCAGGTCCGGCTCCACGACGGAAGGGAGGTCGACGTCGAAGCCGGAGTCGGCCGGGACGGCAGACGGACGCTGCTGGCCCCAGTTGCTCAGGCCCGCCGCACCGACGCCGGCGTGAATGGGCTGGACGTTCTGCTGGTGGCTTCCGTTGCCCTGGTGGTTTCCGCCCTGGGAGTGGGCCGAGGCAGGGGCCGCAGCGGGAGCAGCGGGCCGCTGGGGGGCGGCCTGCGGCTGTGACTGGTCCATGGACGGTGAGGTGGCCTTGACGTCGTCGAAGCCTGCGGCGATAACGGTGACGCGTGCTTCGTCGCCCAGGGCGTCGTCAATGACGGCACCGAAGATGATGTTGGCCTCGGGGTGGGCCACTTCCTGGACCAGCCGTGCGGCTTCGTTGATCTCGAACAGGCCCAGGTCGGAGCCGCCCTGGATGGAGAGCAGCACGCCGTGGGCGCCGTCGATGGAGGCTTCCAGCAACGGGGAGGCAATGGCCAGTTCGGCAGCCTTGACGGCGCGGTCCTCGCCGCGGGCCGATCCGATGCCCATGAGCGCGGAGCCGGCACCCTGCATCACGGACTTGACGTCCGCGAAGTCGAGGTTGATCAGGCCGGGGGTGGTGATGAGGTCGGTGATGCCCTGGACACCGGACAACAGGACCTGGTCGGCGGAGCGGAAAGCATCCAGCACCGAAACGTTGCGGTCGCTGATGGAGAGCAGGCGGTCGTTGGGGATCACGATCAGGGTGTCCACCTCGTCGCGCAAGGCGTCGATGCCGGCCTCGGCGGAGCCGGCGCGGCGCCGGCCCTCGAAGGTGAACGGGCGGGTGACCACGCCAATGGTCAGGGCCCCCAGGGAGCGTGCGATCCGGGCGACGACGGGAGCGCCGCCGGTGCCCGTTCCGCCGCCTTCGCCGGCGGTCACGAAGACCATGTCGGCGCCGCGGAGGACTTCTTCGATCTCGTCCGCGTGGTCCTCGGCAGCCTGCTTGCCCACCTCCGGGTTGGCGCCGGCCCCCAGGCCGCGGGTCAGCTCGCGCCCGACGTCGAGCTTGACGTCGGCGTCGCTCATCAGCAGGGCCTGGGCGTCGGTGTTGATGGCGATGAACTCAACACCCCTGAGGCCGACCTCGATCATGCGGTTGACTGCGTTCACGCCACCGCCGCCGATGCCGACGACTTTGATGACGGCCAAGTAATTCTGCGGAGCTGCCACGTTACGTGTCCCTTGTTCGTGTCTGTATTGCGAAAACTGATGGTGAGCTTGAAGCCTGCAACCTTAACCTTCGACTTGAAGGTTATAGTTATGTCAAGTAACTCATGTCTGTGACGGTATTTCCTCTGGTTCCGACATTCAATAACCGGGTCCGCGTGTCGGATTAATACCGGGAAAGAAAGCGCTCAGCGCGTCACTGGGTGCCGGGGCACACTGACATCGTAGACCCTGACGGGGTTCTTCGGATCCGCCGGAACCTTCAGGAGCGCGGCCAGCACCTTGGCCTTGAGTTCCTTCTCCGAGGCGTTGCCCCAGACGATCGTCTGGCCGTCCACGAGCTTCAGTTCCACGGCGTCCACGGACTGGGCTGAGGCGTTGGACAGCTTGGCCAGCACATCTGCGGGCAACGCACCCAGGACTGCTGCCGTGGCACGGAACAGATCCTGGCCGATCGCTCCTGCGCCGCCGTCGATCACCGGCAGGGAGGCCGATGCCGGGTCGGCCGTGGTTCCCAGCTGGACGCCGTCGACGTCCACCAGCTGGTACTGCTCCCCCTGCTTGACCAGGGCTACCGGAACCCGCTCATGCACGGCGATGGCGAGCGTGGAGGGCGGCCGCGCCTCGACCGAGACGGACTTGACCTGGACCAGGGGCCCGAGGAGGCCGCGTACGTCGTCGTCACTGATCTGTGGCAGAGGCTTGCCGCGGAGCGGCTCCAAGGCGGCCTGGACCTGGGCGGGCGTCAGGAGCCGCGTGCCGCTGACAGAGATCGTCTGCAGGGCGAGGACGGGTGAATAGATGGCACCGGCCAGGATGCCCGCCACCAGGACCACCACGGTTCCGAGGGCAATGAGGAATCTCTTCCGGCGCCGCTTGGCTTTGGGCTCCGGGAACGCCAGGACCGTCGCGCCGGCGGGTTCCTGGACTGTGGCCGCTTTTTCCGGGGCCGGGTCCTGGATCCCGCGGGAGGCGGTAATGACGTCGCCACCGGTGGCAGGGGGCGCCCCGTTCGCCGGGTCCTTCCGGGAAGGGGTGCCCGCCGCGGTGTCGGCACGATTGCTCCGCTTCGGAGGGGCGTAGGTTGGGCGGCGCGAGCTAGGCATGGAGCGCCTCCACTATCCGGGGGCCGTAGGCCGTGACGTCGCCGGCACCGACGGTCAGGATGACGTCGCCGTCGCCCGCGGCTGCCGCGAGGGTGGGGACGGCGTCACCGGCGGCCACCAGATGTCCTCCCCCGGTGAGGTGGTCGGCGATGAGTTGGCTGGTGACGCCCGGAATGGGGTCTTCCCTGGCCGGGTAGATGTCCAGGACCAGGGCGGTGTCTGCCAGGTTCAGGGCATCGGCGAATTCGGCGGCGAACTCCCGGGTCCGGGAGAACAGGTGCGGCTGGAACAGGACGTGCACCTTGTGGTCTCCGGCGACGGAGCGGGCCGCGGCAAGGGCAGCGCGAACTTCCGTGGGATGGTGGGCGTAGTCGTCGAAGACCCGCACCCCCCTGGCTGTGCCCTTCAGTTCGAAGCGGCGGGACGCTCCCGAGAAGCTGGCAAGGCCGGCCGCAGCGGCCGCCGGCTCCACCCCGAGTTCCAGGGCCACGGCAAACGCCGCCGCGGCGTTGAGCGCGTTGTGGCGGCCGGGAACCTGCAGGGCCAGCGGAAACTGCCCGGCGGGATTTGCCACGGCGACGCGGCCGGGGCCGTCGTCGAGCAGCCGAACATCCGCGGCTTCGTTCGTGCCGTAGAGGACCACCCGCGTGGCGCCGCGGGCCTTGGTCCTGCCGGCGAGGGCCAGCGCCCCGGCGTCGTCAGCGCAGGCAACGAGGAGCCCGTCAGCGGGCAGGAGGGCGGTGAACCGGTCGAAGGACTCGTAGACGGCTTCGGCTGTGCCGTAATAGTCGAGGTGGTCGGGCTCGACGTTGGTGACGACGGCGATCCGTGGCCGGTAGTTGAGGAAGGAGCCATCGGACTCGTCGGCTTCCGCAACGAAGATGCCTGATGTCCCGTGGGCGGCGTTGACGCCAAGCGCCGGAATGTTGGCCCCCACGGCGAAGGAGGGGTCCAGCCCGGCGGCCCGCAGCAGTACGGTAATCATGGAGGTCGTGGTGGATTTTCCATGCGTTCCGGCCACCGTCACCACGGCGTCATTCCCCATGGTGGCGGCGAGGGCCTCGGAGCGGTGCAGGACTGGCAGCCCTGCCTGCCTCGCGGCAGCCAGTTCGGGGTTGTCATCCCTGATGGCCGACCCGGCCACCACCGTCTCCGCGTCCCCCAGGTTCTCCGCGTCGTACCCGACAGCAATGCGGGCACCGGCCGCCGCGAGGTCCGCCATGACGGGCAGGTCCTTGGCATCGGATCCGCTGACCGGGACACCGCGGGCCACCATAATCCGTGCCACGGCGGACATGCCTACGCCCCCAATGCCGATGAAGTGCACCTTGCCGAGGATGTCCGTGCCTGCGTTGGTGTGGGGGTTCATGCGGATACCGCTTCCAGGACAAGACCAGCCATCCGCTGGTCGGCGTTTCGGATACCGAGACGGTAGGACTTGGCTTCCATGGCCGCGAGCCGGGCCTTGTCGGTGATCAGGGGGATCAGTTCGCGTTCCACCCAGTCGGGCGTGAAATCACGGTCGGCCACCAGCAGCGCGCCGCCTGCGGCCACCAGCCCAGCGGCGTTAAGGGCCTGTTCGCCGTTGCCGATGGGCAGCGGCACCAGGACCGCGGGAACTCCGACGGCGGCGACCTCGCAGACCGTGGCGGCGCCCGAGCGTGCCAAAAGGAGGTCCGCCGCGGCGTAGGCGAGCTCCATACCGTCGATGTACTCCACCTGCCGGTACCCCTTCGCGGCGAGGGGTTGGCCGGCCTCGTCCAGCACGGTCTTGCCGCGGCCAGTGACGTGCAGCGTCTGGATGCCGGCGTCGGCAAGCCGGCCAACGGCGGCGGCGATGGTCCGGTTGATGCTTTGCGCTCCGGAGGACCCGCCCGTCACGATCAAGGTGGGCTGCTGTGGATCGAGCCCCAGGGCTTCCCTGGCCGCAGTCCTGGCAGCTTTACGGTCCAGCCCGGAGATTTCCTTCCGCATGGGCATTCCCACGTGGACAGCGTTCCGGAGCGAGGTGCCTTCGAAGGCCACGGCCACCCTGCCGTTGAGGAATGCCCCGACCCGGTTGGCCAGTCCCGGGCGCGCGTTGGCCTCGTGGATCACCACGGGAATGCGGCGCTTTCGTGCGGCCAGGTACATGGGGGTGCAGACGTATCCTCCCACTCCCACCAGAACATCGGCGTGGGCCCGGTCCAGGATGGCACCGGCCTGGCGGACAGCGCCGGCCAGCCTGCCGGGCAGGCGGAACAGGTCCGCTGACGGTTTCCGCGGGAAGGGCACGCGGTCGATCGTAGCCAACTGGACGCCGGCAGCGGGCACCAGGCGGGTTTCCATCCCTGATGGCGTTCCGACGGCGAGGATGTCCGCCCCCGGTGCTTCGCTCCGGAGTGCCGCGGCGATGGCGAGCAGCGGGCTGATGTGGCCGGCTGTTCCGCCGCCGGCCAGGACGATAGAGGGTGTGGCAGGTGTCATCTGAGGTTAGGCACGCTTTCTGGAATTCTTGGGTTGGCTCTTGTCGCGGTCTTTCCGGGCCTTGAGCTTGAGCATCCGTTTGGGCCGGATGGCAGGGGCCATTTGTTCCCGGGCGAGGGATAGAACCACGCCGATGGCGCACAGTGACATCAGCAGGGCCGAGCCGCCGTAGGAAATGAACGGCAGCGGCACGCCGATGACGGGCATCAGCCCGGTGACCACGGACATGTTGACGGTGGCCTGCCCCAGCAGCCAGACCATGATGGTGCCGGCCAGGACGCGGTGGAACATGTCTTCCTGTGCCACCACCACGCGGTAGATCGCGGCGCCCAGGATCGCGAACAGGACCAGTACGACGACGGTCCCCACCAGTCCGAGTTCCTCGCCGATGATGGCGAAGATGAAGTCGTTGTGGGCTTCGGGGATCCAGCTGTACTTTTGCCGGCTCTGGCCCAGCCCCACCCCGAGCCAGCCTCCGGAGGCGAGGCCGTAGAGGCCGTTGGTTGCCTGGTAGTTGGCGTCGATGCCGTCGGCGCAGGATTGCCCGGTCCACCAGGAGGTGATCCGGCACATGCGGTTGGAACTGGTGATGGCCATGAAGGCGGTGCCGGCGGCGGCGATGATGCCCGCGATCCCGAACAGATAGAGCGGTACGCCTGCGAAGAAGAGGGCCGCGGCCACGATCATCATGATGATCATGGCCGTGCCGAGGTCGTTGCCCACCAGGATCAGGACTATGACGACCGCGGCCATGGGCACCGCCGGAACCAGCACGTGCTGCCAGCGGCTGAGCAGCCTGCCCTTCCTCGCCAGGACCGTGGCCATCCAGAGGGCAAGCGCCAGCTTTGCCGCTTCCGAGGGCTGGAAGGTGATGCCGCCGACGTCGATCCAGTTACGGTTGCCGTTGATTTCCGAGCCCACGACCTGGACCAGCCCCAACAGCAGGACGGCGGCACCGACGGCGGGCCATGCCAGCCGCTTGAGCCACACGACGTTGACGCGCGAGAGGACGAACATGGTGAAGATCCCGATCGCCGCGAAAACGCCCTGCTTCATGGCGTCCCCATAGGGGGATTTGCCGGCTGCGATCGATTCGACGCTGGAAGCGGAGAGGACCATCATGATGCCGATGGCGGTCAGCGCAAGGGTGGCGCCGAGGATCAGATAGTAGGTGGAACCGTTCCTGGAGGTTCCGGTCCCCTCCAGGGCGGACCAGAATTTCCGGTGCAGTGCCTGCAGCCTCATCCGGGCTGAAGCCGGCCGCCGCGCCTCCTTGGCTGCGGAGCCGGTGCGCGGCTTGCTGCCCGGTGGCCGGGTGGGCGTGCTGACCATCGTTACTCCTCGCCGGTCTGGGCCTGCCCTTCCACCAGCTCGCGGACAGCGTCGATGAATGTACCACCACGGTGAGCGTAGGAAGAGAACTGATCCATGGAGGCCGCTGCCGGAGCCATCAGCACGGTGTCGCCTGATTCGGCGATCCGGGCTGCTGACGCAACGGCCCGGGTCATCACCAGTTCTCCGTTGGCCGGGGAACCGGCCGGTGTGGCACCGGGCGCCGAAGCAGTCTCCACGTCTTCAGTGTCGCCCGCCCCCAGCTCGATGACCGGGACATCCGGCGCGTGTCGCCGCAGGGCCTCACGCAGTGGGCCGGTGTCGGTTCCGATCAGGACCACCGCTTTGAGCCGGTCGGCGTGCTGCCTAACAAGGTCGTCGTAGCTGACGCCCTTTGAGAGTCCACCGGCTATCCAGACCACCTTGGTGAAGGCGGAGAGGGATGCCGACGCGGCGTGCGGGTTGGTGGCTTTCGAGTCGTTGACCCAGAGGACGCCGTTCATCCGGGCCACCGGCTGGATGCGGTGGTCGCCGGGGACATAGTCAAGGATGCCTTGGCGGACGGCCTTGGCCTCAACCCCGTAGGCGCGCACCAGGCCGGCGGCGGCGAGGGCGTTGGCTACCATGTGGCGCGGTGCCAGCGGACCGAGGTCGGCCATGGAGGCAAGTTCCGCCGCGCTGTCGCGGCGTTCTTCGATGAACGCCCGGTCCACGAGCAGCCCTTCCACCACGCCGAGCATGCTGATGGCGGGCGTGACCGTGGTGAAGCCCACTGCACGGCAGCCCTCAACGACGTCGGCGTTTTCCACCATGCGCTCGGTTTCAATCTGCTCGGCGTTGTAGATGCAGGCCTTCTGGGTGTGCTCGTAAACCTTGGCCTTGTCGGCCAGGTACGAGTCATAGGAGCCGTGCCAGTCCACGTGGTCCTCGGCCACGTTGAGGCACACGCTTGCCACCGGCGAGAGCGATTCGGCCCAGTGCAGCTGGAAGCTGGAGAGCTCGACGGCGAAAACGTCGTAGTCAACCGGATCGCGGAGGGCATCGAGGATGGGCGTCCCGACATTGCCGACGGCGATGGCCTTGAGCCCGGCGGCCCGGAGCATCGATTCCGTCATGCCGACCGTGGTGGTCTTTCCGTTTGTTCCCGTGATGGCCAGCCAGTCGGCAGTCTTGCGGCCTTCCCTGATCCGGACCCGCCAGGCGAGTTCGACGTCCCCCCACACGGGGATGTGGGCACGGGCCGCCGCCGCGAGGAGGGCCTGGTCCGGGCGCCAGCCTGGTGAGGTGACAATGAGTTCGGGGAGTTCGCCGTCGATCAGCGGAATATGGTTGACGGCTTCCGCGCCGAGCAGGACGTCGGCCGCACCCACGATCTTCAGGGTGTCGGCGTGGGCCCGTGCCGTGTCGCTGGTGGCGGCGTCCACCACCACCACGCGTGCGCCGAGTTCGATCAGGGTGTCTGCCGCGGCGAACCCGGAGACGCCGATGCCGGTGACTGCAACACGCAGGCCAGCCCAGTCGGAGTCCCAGGAGACGAGGTTGGCCAGGCGGGGGGAAACGGTCACAGCAATACAACCCATTCAGCGTAGAAGATGCCCAGGCCCACGGCGACGAAGAGGCCGCCCAGGATCCAGAACCGGACCACAACGGTGACCTCGGCCCACCCCTTCAGCTCGAAGTGGTGCTGGAGCGGTGCCATCTTGAAGACGCGCTTTCCGCCCGTGGCTTTGAAGTAGCCCACCTGGATGATGACGGACAGGGTGATCAGCACGAAGAGGCCGCCAACGATGCCCAGGAGCAGTTCCGTCCTGGACAGGATGGCGAATCCGGCCACCGCTCCACCGATGGCAAGCGAGCCGGTGTCGCCCATGAAGATCTTGGCCGGCGAGGTGTTCCACCAGAGGAACCCCACCAGTGCTGCGCTCAGGATGGCGGCAAGGAGGGCGAGGTCCAGCGGATCCCGGACCAGGTAGCAGCCACTGCCGGCTTCCCGGGGGGAGCCGCAGGCCTGGTTGCTCTGCCATATGCCCATGAGCGTATATGCACCGAACACCATGATCGAGGCACCGGCGGCCAGGCCGTCCAGGCCGTCGGTGAGGTTGACGCCGTTGGTGGCCGCCGTGACGATCAGGTTGGACCAAATGACGAACAGGATCGCCCCGAGGACGGTCCCGCCAAAGGCGAGGTCCAGCCATGGCAGGTCCCGGACCAGGGAAATCTTGGTGGACGCCGGAGTGAGCCCTGCGTCGTTGGGAAAGTTCAGCGCCAGGATGGCGAAGATGATGCCTACGGCCGCCTGGAGGATCAGCTTGGCCTTGGCGTTCAACCCAAGGCTCCGCTGCCGGGAGATCTTGATGAAGTCGTCCAGGAATCCGACCAGGCCCATGCCTACCATCAGGAACAGCAGGATCAGGGCAGAGGCGGACGGACCGGGCGAGTCGGGGTTCATCATCAGCATGATGAGGTGGGTGAGCCCGTAGCTGAGCAGCACAGCGGCAACCACGACGGTGCCACCCATGGTGGGCGTGCCGCGTTTGGTGTGGTGCGAGGTGGGGCCGTCGTCCCGGATGAACTGGCCATAGCCGCGGCGGACCAGCAGCCGGATGAACAAAGGGGTGCCGACGAGGGCGCACAGCAGGGCAAGGCCCGCACCGATCAGGAGAGCAATCACAGCAGAGTGCTCCTTTCATCGGCAGGTGTCGGGGATGTGGGTAATGCTATCCGATCGCCCAAATGGCGGAGTCCAACGCTGTTGGATGACTTGAACAGCACCAGGTCCCCTGGCTGCAGTTCTGCGTCAAGGATCTGGTATGCCTCTTCGGCGGTTTCGGCGAACAGGCATTCGTCGCCCCAGGATCCTTCCTGGACGGCGGAAACGTAAAGTGCGCGGGCTTCGCGGCCAACCACCAGCAGCCTGGAGATGTTGAGCCGCACCACCTGGGTGCCCACAGCAGTGTGCTCGCGGATGGAGTCTTCGCCGAGCTCCAGCATGGCCCCCAGCACAGCCCAGGTCCGGCGGCCCCGGCCAAGGTCGGCCAGGGTGCGCAGGGCGGCACGCATTGATTCGGGGTTGGCGTTGTAGGCGTCGTTGATGATGGTGACGCCGTCCGGGCGTTCAGTGCGTTCCATCCGCCAGCGGCTGGCGGCGGCCTGCTTGCTCAGTGAATCAGCGATGTGGTCCCCCGGCACCCCTGCGGCCCAGGCGGCTGAGGCCGCCGCCAGCAGGTTACCCACGTGGTGCGCGCCGATGAGCCGGCTGCGGACGTGCCGTGGTGCTTCGCCGTCCGGCAACTGGAGGTCGAACTCCGGGCAGCCCTCAGCGTTCGTGTCGGCATTCAGCGCCTGCACTACGGCATCCGGGCGGCCTTCCGCGGAGAAGCCGAGGACCGTCGCGGAGGTCCGGCCGCGCATCGCAGCCACGCGTTCGTCGTCGAGGTTGATGATTGCGGTGCCCGCGCCGGTAAGTCCTTCAACCATCTCGCCCTTGGCCAGTGCGATGTTCTCCACTCCCCCGAATTCGCCTGCGTGGGCCGTTCCGACGGCGAGCACGACTCCGACGTCGGGCTTGACCATCTCCGCCAGGTAGCGGATATGGCCAATCCCTGTGGCACCCATTTCAATGACCAGGTAGCGGGTGTCGGTCCCGGCCCGGAACACCGTCAGCGGGACGCCAACCTCACCGTTGTACGAACCCTGGGGCGCTACGGTTGGCCCCTGGGTGGAGAGTATCCCGGCCAGGAGGTCCTTGGTGGTGGTCTTACCCGCTGAACCGGTGATGCCAACGACCGTCAGCAGGTCACCTGCTGCCGAGCGGGCGGCGCGAATCCGGCGTACTGCTTCGGCGGCGAGGGCGCCCATGGCGAGGACGGCGTCGGCAACCAGGACCGTCGGGTAGCCCCGGCCGTCCGGCGCAGCGACCGGGCGTTCAACGAGGGCCAGAATGGCTCCGGCGGCAAAGGCGGCGTCCACGAAGTCGTGGCCGTCGGCCTGTTCGCCCGGCTTCGCGACGTAGAGCGAACCCTGGGTGGCTTCGCGTGAATCCGTCACCACCGAAAGGGGCGTAATTCCGGGATCGGCGTCCAGGCGCCCGTTGGTGATTTCGGCGATTTCCGCCGCAGTAAATGCAATCATCTCGGTCTAGGACTCTATCCGGTCGTCATGGAGAACGTTGAATCCCCTGGCTGTCAAGGCGCTGCGCAGTTCCACCCGGTCGTCCAGGGCGAGGTTGACGCCCTTTACCTCCTGCCAGACCTCATGGCCGCGGCCTGCGACAAGAACGGTGTCCTGCGGTCGTGCGAGTTCTGCGGCGCGGCGGATGGCCTCCGCCCGCGGGAAGACTTCCAGCAACTCTGATTCGAGCGATTCATTCTGCACGGCCTCCCGGGCCCCGGCCAGCACGTCCGCGCGGATGGCCGCGGCATCTTCGTCGTGCGGGTCGTCATCGGTAATGATCACAGTGTCAGCGAGCCGCGCGGCGATGGCGCCCATTGCCGGACGCTTGCCTTGGTCCCGCTGCCCTGTGGCGCCGAACACCACGATCAGCCGTGAGCCGGGCTCGGGTGAGCGGACCGCTTCCAGTGCCCGCGCCAGTGCGTCGGTGTTGTGGGCAAAGTCGACGACGGCGGCGGGCCGGTCGGAGACAAGCTGCATGCGGCCCGGGACTGCAACGGTAAAGGGGTCGGCGCTGTCCAGTGCGGCTTGGAGGTCTGCGGCGTCCACGCCGGAGGCGAGGACCATCAGTGCGGCAAGGGCGGCGTTGGCAACGTTGAAGCTGCCCGGCAGCCCGGTGTGGAGGTTCAGGACGGCCCCTGCCGGCCCCGTGAGGGTGAAGTCGGTTCCGAGCCCGCGCGGCGAAGTCGATGTCACGCGCCAGTCGGCGGGCGTGTCGCCGCCGGTGCTGAGCGTGGTGACCGGCACCTGGGCCTTGCCGGCCAGCCGGCGGCCCCACTCGTCGTCGACCGTCACCACGGCCTTCCGGGCGCGCGCGGGGGTGAACAGCTCCGCCTTCGTGGCGAAGTAGCCGTCCATGGTGCGGTGCAGGTCCAGGTGGTCCTGGGTGAGGTTGGTGAATCCGGCAACGTCGAAGAGCAGCCCGTCCACCCGCTGGTAGGAGATGGCGTGCGAGGACACCTCCATGGCTGCCGCGTCCAGCCCGCGCTCGTGCATGAGCGCCAGCAGTCCGTGGACCTCGGGTGATTCCGGCGTGGTGAGCAGGCTGGGAATGGGCTCACCCCCGGCCTGGATTTCGATGGTGCCGATCAGGCCCGCCTGCCGTCCCAGGGCTCGCAGGAGCGAGGTGATGAAGTAAGTGGTGGTGGTTTTCCCGTTGGTTCCGGTAACCCCGAAAAGCTGCAGTGGACGGCCATCCGCGGACTGGCTCCGGTAGATCAGGGCGGAGAGGGGCCCCACCTCGTTCCGCGGGCTGTCCACGACCAGTACCGGGACGGGCGCGTCCGCGGCGAGGGCAAGGAGACGGGCGCCGGCGTCGTCTGTCAGCACCGCGGCCGCACCGGCTTCTATGGCGTCCGTGGCGAAGTCCGCGCCGTGCCGGCTTGCCCCGGGGAGTGCCACATACAGGTCACCGGGTTCCACGGTGCGGGAGTTAATGGAGATGCCGGTGACCTGGACCTCGGCGGCCGGAGCGGGAACTGCCGCTCCCAGGGCATTGCCGACGGCGGCCAGCGGGACGGGCGCTACGGCAGCCGGCCGGAAGCGGGCCGGGCTTTCATCCCGGGCAGCGTCGCCGCCGGGCGTGGTGAACTCTGACAAGGGGATCTCCGATGGTGCTAGTGCGTGCCCGCCATGGTTCGCGCCGGGCACTGTGATGCGCTGGATGCTGCTGGTGTTTCCAGCGTGGCGCAGCGGCTACTTCGCGTACTGGGGCAACCTGGCCGGCTCCCCGGTTGAAGGCTGGACGTTGTAGGTCCGCAGCGTCTGGCTCATGACGGACCGGAAGACCGGCCCGTTGGTGATGCCGTAGATGCTGCCCTTCGGCCGCTGGAGCACCACCTCCACAATAAACCGCGGATCATCCATCGGCGCCATTCCAACGATGGAGGCCGTGTAGCCGCAGTAGCCTGATTTGCCGTCGTCACAGGGCGATTCCGACGTGCCGGTCTTGGCGCCCACCCGGTAACCGTCGATACCGGCGTCCTTGATCTCGCCTTCCGTGACGGCGCTTTCAAGGATGTCCTTGACCTGCTGCGCGGTGCTGCCCGAGACCACCTGGCGTGAGGGTTGGGCCGGGACTTTCTCTTCCGTGCCGTCGGGGGAAATGTACGAATCGATCAGCCGCGGTTGCAGCATGACACCGTTGTTGGCGATGCTCTGGTAGGCGCGGACGGTCTGGAGCGTGGACTGGGAAACGCCCTGTCCAAACAGGACGGTGTACTGCTGGCGTCCGTCCCACTGGTCAGCCGGCGAAAGGATGCCCGCTGCCGTCGCGGGCAGTCCGATGTCAGGGGCTTCGCCGATGCCGAATTTCTTGAGCCAGTCGTAGCGCTGTTCCTTGCTGAGCCGCTGGCCGGCCATGACGGTTCCGGTGTTCATGGAATACCCGATGATGCCAGCCAGGGTCCGTTCCTCTGTCCCGTGGGTAAAGGCGTCACTGAAAGTCTGGCCGTCCACGGTGTACGTAGGCGGAATAGTGAACTTGTCCAGCGGGCTGGCCAGCCCTTCATCGATGACCGCCGCCGCGGTCATCATTTTTTCCACCGATCCAGGCTCGTAGGCAGCGGTCACTGAGCGTGTGCCGCGGTCCTTTGCGGCCACCAGCCCCGGGTTGTTGGGATCGGGGGCGTTGGTGTCCGCCAGGGCAAGGAGGTTGCCGGTCTTGGCATCCATCACGATGATGACGCCCCATTCGGCACTGAGCTTGTCCGTTTGGCTCTGGATGGCCTGCTGGGCGAAGTACTGGAGGTCGGAGTTGAGGGTGAGCTTGACGTCCTTGCCATTTTGGGGCGGGGTCAGCTGGTCCAGGCCCACGGGGATGCGCAGTCCGTCTGCGCCGATCTCGAACAGCCGCTTGCCGTCCGTGCCCTTCAGCTTGTCGTCCTGTGTCTGCTCGATGCCCGCCTGGCCGGTGGTGCCGTCCTGCAGGAATCCCACCACGCCGCCGGCAACCGCGCCGTTGGGGTAGACGCGTTTGCTGACGCCCTCGGCAACAATGCCCGGGACCTGGAGCTTGGAGATACGGTCCTCGACGTCGGGTTTCACGTCCTTGGCCACGATGTAATAGGGCTGCTGGCCGGTCACCGCATCCCGGACGGCGGCGGTGTCCATTCCGAGGGCCGCAGCAAGTTCCGAGATCGCCTGGTCGCGGCTGACGTCCACCAGTTTGTCGTGGCCGTCAGCCTGCGGTTCATAGCGCTTGTAGGAGTCGGTCTTGGTGTTGACTCGCTGGTCCACCACGATGTTGTAGCGGATAACGCTGTTGGCGAGCACGGTGCCGCGGGAGTCCAGGATGCTGCCGCGTTCGGCCGGCAGGATCGCCGAGGTCATCCGGCTGTTCAGGGCTGCTTCCGCCATGCCGCCGACGTCGAGTCCCTGGACCAGGAACAACTTCCCGCCCACCACCAGCAGGAGGGTGAGCATGATGCCCAGCCCCAGGCGCAAGCGCTTCGTGGCGTTGGGTGCCTTGCCTTTTCCTGCTTTGCCGGTCGTTTGCGCCACCGTGATATTCCTTGCTGTTCGACCTGCTGATTGTCCTGCCTGGCGACTTACTGTCCGGGGACCTTCTGCTGCGGGGCCGGGATGGAGCCGCCGTGCAGTTCAGGCGCCGGAGCTGCCGCCGCAGCCGCTGCTGCGGCCTGCGCGGCGGCTTGTGCCTGTGCTGCCGCCTGGGCCGCCTCCGCTGCCGGGGCCGAGGACGTCCTGCCGGCGTCCGGCGGCGTCGCCTTGCCGGCGGTTGCGTCCTTGGCAGCCGGGGGCACGATGAGCTGGCCCGCCACAGCCGGCGACGGGATGACTGCCCCTGCCGGTGCGCCCTTGACCGCAGGCGTCGCCTTTCCGGTCACGGACAATGTGGACAAGTCGATCTGGCCTTTGACCGTGGAGGCCACCATTCCCAGTTCCGTTGCCTTGGCGGCCAGGTTCTGGGGTGCCTCGAAGTTCTGCACCTGCTGGGTGAGGTCCTGGTTTGCCTTGGTCAAGGAGCTCTGCTTGGCCCGCAGCTCAACGAGCTGGTACTGGGCCGTGGAGACCGAGATGTTGAGGACGAGCACTGCCACCAGCGCGACGGCCAGCATGGCGAAGCACATCACGACGAAGGGGGCCCGGCGCTTGCGCGGTGCCGTTCGGACCACAGAGAGCGGGGTCCGTCCCTTGCGGCCTTCGTCAGGCCGGCCCGCGGGCCTGCTGGCGGGCGCCGAGCTGCCGGAAACGACGGGAAAGTTCTTGACGGCGGCGGTGCTCATGCAGCTCTCCTGGCTCTGATTCGTTCTGCGGCACGAAGCCTGGCGGAGGCAGCGCGCGGGTTTTCGGCGATTTCGACGGCGGTGGGCACCTCAGTGCCCTTGGTGAGGGTTTTCAGCTCGGGCTTGTGCTCCTCCAGCTCCACCGGGAAGCCGAGGGGAGCCGATGACTTGGACCGCGCCTGGAAAACGCCCTTGACGATCTTGTCTTCCAGCGAGTGGTAGGACATGACCACGATGCGCCCGCCCATGGCCAGGGAGTCGACGGCGGCAGGTACAGCCCGTTCCAGGACGTCCAGTTCCTCGTTGACCTCGATCCGCAATGCCTGGAACGTCCGCTTGGCGGGATGTCCGCCCGACTTCGCGGCAGAGGCAGGGACAACCGAGCGGATTTGGTCAACGAGCTCGCCGGTGGTGGTGAACTCCTTGACGGCGCGGGCCGCGACAATCCGGTTGGCGATGCGTCCTGCAAACTTTTCCTCGCCCCATTTGCGGATGATCCTTACCAGGTCCGCTTCGCTGTAGGTGTTGACAACATCCGCCGCAGTTTGTCCCCGGCTGGTGTCCATCCGCATGTCAAGGGGTGCGTCGAAGGAGTAGGCGAAGCCGCGCTCACGCTCATCCAGCTGCAGGGAGGAGACGCCCAGGTCCATCAGGATCCCGTGTACTTCGGCTACGCCGAGGTCCGCCAGCACGTCCGGGATTTCGTCATAGACGGCGTGGACGAGGTCGGTCCGTGACGCGAATGGGGCCAGCCGCTCCCCCGCGAGGGCAAGCGCTTCTTCGTCGCGGTCGATCCCGATGAGGTGGAGGTCGGGAAACCGCTGGAGCATTGCCTCGGAGTGCCCGCCCATGCCGAGGGTGGCGTCAACGGCTATTGGAGTCTGTCCCCGCAGCCTCGCCGCTTCGAATCCCGGTGCCAACAAATTGATGCACCGGTCCCGCAGGACCGGCACATGGCGTTCGGACGTGGGCTTTGGTTCATCTGTCATGCCTGGTCCTTTCCCGCCGTCGTTGTCACCTGGCCTGCTGCTTCTGGGACCAGATCCCCATCCGCGCCTACCGTCCTGCCCGCCTGGCTCAGGGGAAGTTGAGCCAGGTTGGCAGCCGGTGGGCCGGCTGGAGATCTCATCCAAGAAGCCACCTGCTGCCCGTTCCGGATTCAGAGAATGCCAGGAATGGGATCGTCAGTTTCGGAGAAGGCGGTTTCCTTCTCCGCAAGGTATTCATTCCAAGCCTGGGCGTCCCAGATCTCGGCGCGGGTACCGGCGCCGATCACGGCAAGTTCCCTTCCGAGTCCTGCATACTCCCGGAGCGCTGGTGGAATGGTCACGCGCCCCTGCTTGTCAGGTACCTCGTCCGAGGCTCCAGAGAGAAATACACGGATGTAGTCACGTGCCTGCTTGGAGGAGATTGGCGCCTCCCGCATCTGCTCGTGGACCCGTGCAAATTCCTTCTCACTGAAGACGTAGATGCAACGTTCCTGGCCCCTTGTGAGCACCAGCCCGCTGGCAAGCTCCTCCCGGAACTTTGCGGGGAGGATGATCCGTCCCTTTTCATCCAGACGTGGCGAGTGAGTGCCCAGAAACACTGGCCCACCGCCTGTCCGCCGTCAGGAACTGCACATCCCCTGTGTTGCAACCACCCTCTTATGTCCTCCACATTACTCCACTTTCCACCACAGTCAACGCAAAACAGCCATTCCAGCACGGCGTTTATGGGATGCGACCCCTGAAAAGATGCGGAAAATGCCTTGGTGGTGGAAAGTGGAGGACTTTTACCCAAAATTGGGCCAGCCGGGACCATAAAGCGGCCCATCGCCGGTTAAACGAGGAAAGGCCCGCCGAAGCGGGCCTTTACGTGTGTTTCCCCTGACGTCAGGGGAGCGAAATGGAGGGGCGGAGCGGCTTAGCCGGAAGGCCGCTCAGGACTCTCCCCTGCGGCGCTCGTCCCAGCGTTCCTCGAGGCTGCTCATGAAGGAACTCCGGGGCTTGCCGGCTTTGCCGTTTCCGGCCTTGGAACCTGGGCGGCCCCGGGAACTGCGCATGGTGGCAAAATAGACTCCGCCGCCCATGACCACAAAGCCCAGGACGCCGACGAAAATGTTCTGGAGGGTGACGCCAACCAGTAACAGGAAGACGCCGGCGAGCGCGCACAGGACTCCGATGACCACGTGCCTCGTGGACCATGAACGCCCGGGGTCCGAACCCATCGAGTTCGCGAACTTCGGATCGTCCTCGTGAAGCTGCTTCTCAAGCTGCTCAAGCAGCTTCTGTTCGTGCTCCGACAGCGGCATCACGACCTCCTTTTGTAGGCCAACGTCCGGGCTGATCCCAGCCACTACTTCTGACCCCTAGAACGTCTGCTGTAGCTGGAAAGTTCCCGTCAGGCCGGCGGCGGCCAAGACGGGAACCTTACATGCAGTCGCGGGGGCGGGAGCATGTCCAAGAGGGTCCGGCAGTAAGTCCATTCACTCGAAAACTATGTATATCTAAGGATAGATTGTTGAGGCCTGATCTGAAAGACGGCAATGACTTCGGCGGTCAGGCCGGCCCTGCCGTTTCATCCCCCGACGGAATGTCCGGCTCCATCAGCCGTGCGGGCAGGACGGACTTGCTGCCGAACCTGCGCGTTACCTCGTCCAGCACCTGCTCGGCGGCCCGCCAGTTCTCATCCCTGCGGTCAATGCTCAGCTGCAGCGAGGTCCGTGCCGCTTCCTCGAGCTGTTCAGCCCGGACCCCCACGAGCCGCACGGTCATAGCCCTGGTTCCGAGGGACTCCAACAACTGGAGTACCACCGCGTAGATCAGCTGGGCGCTGTCGACGGGCGTGTGGACCGTCCTGCTGCGGGTGATGGTGGAAAAGTCTGCAAACCGGAGCTTCAGGGCTACGGTCCGCGCAACCATGCCCGAGCTGCGCAGCCTGGTCGCCGTCCGGTGGGACAGCCGGAGCAGTTCGCGCCTCAGGAGCGCGTCGTCGGCAGTATCCACGGCGAACGTCTCTTCAGCCCCGATGCTCTTTTCCAGCCGCACCGGGGTCACTGGACGGGGGTCAATGCCCCAGGCGAGCTGGTGCACATGTTCCCCTGTGGCGCCGAGGACCTTCTTTAACGACGAGACCGGGGTTGCCGCGACGTCGGCCACCGTCCTGATGCCCATGTTCGCCAGCGCCTCACCCGTCTTGGCACCGACGCCCCACAGCGCGCCCACCGGGAGGCTGTGGAGGTACGGAACGGTTTCGTCAGGCCCAATCATCAGGAGCCCGTCGGGCTTGCACCGGGTGGAGGCGATCTTGGCCACGAACTTCGTTTCCGCAATCCCCACCGAGGCGGTGATCCCCAGTTCCGCAGCCACCCTGCGCCGGATCAGCTCCCCGATCCCCCGGGGCGGCCCCAGCCGGCGCAATGCACCGGTGACGTCAAGGAAGGCTTCGTCGACACTCAACGGCTCCACGAGCCCGGTGATGGATTCGAAAATCGCCATCAGCTGCCCGGAGACCTCGTAGTAAAGCTTGTGCCGGGGTTCAATCACCACGGCCTGCGGGCACATCCGCATCGCCACGGCCATGGGCATCGCAGACTTCACGCCAAAAGCCCGGGCTTCATAGGAACCCGACAGGACCACCGACCTCTCCCCCGGGAACCCGACAATCACGGGCTTCCCGCGGAGTTCGGGGCGGGTCCGGAGTTCGACAGAGACAAAGAAGGCATCCATGTCCACATGCATGATGCAGGAACGCCGGCGGCCCGGAAGGGGCGCGGCGGCTGGCTGGTTCAAACCTGCGGGCACCACGGCTGCAATCCTATCGGTTTGCGCCGCCCCCTCCGGAGGCTGGCTAAACTGGAGGCTGATTCCGCCCACAACACCAGGAGGAAAGTCTCTGTGACGGTTATTGGAAACTTCAAGCCAGCTGGCCTGGCCACGCTTGCCGCCGTTGGGGTACTCGCCCTGGCCGCGTGCAGCCAAGCCCCGTCAGGCCAGTCAGAGTCCTCCCAGACCGCTTCCATTGCCGCCACGCAGTCCACCCTCACGGCCTCACCCAGCCCATCGGCATCCCCGAACACGTCGGCAACGGTGGGCGCCGTCGTCGAAGGGTTCCCCCAACAGCTTCTTCCCCTGATGACCGGGGCCACGGTGGTGTCCAGCAGCTTTGACAAGGCATCCACCCCGGCAACGGCCGCGTTGGTGGGCACGGTATCGGCTCCCACCAGCGCCGTCATCGACTTCTACACCAAGGCCCTCGAAGGCCAGGGCTTCAAGGCCGTGCCGGGCGATACTGTGGGCGGGGTTGCCTCAAAGGACTTCGTCCGCGGTGACAATGAGACGGTGAACCTCTCGGTGGTGGAGGCTTCCGGCGTCTCCACGTTCACGATCGGTGCGAACGTCGCAGCTGAGTCGGCCAAGTGACGGCCGCGGAGCAGCTGAGGAATGAACAGGCAGACTTCGTGGCGGGAGTTGCGGGCGAACTGACCGGCTTCCTGACCGAGCGACAGTCCATCATGTCCGGCATCTCGCCGGACATCGAGCCCATCATGGGCTCCATCTCGAACCTCGTCACCGGCGGCAAGCGCCTCCGGGCGCTCATGTGCTACTGGGGCTGGCGGGGCGCCGGCGGCGAGGCCGGAGCCAGGCAGGTTGTGACGGCAGGTGCCGCACTTGAGCTGTTCCAGGCCGCTGCCCTGATCCACGACGACATCATCGACCGTTCAGACACCCGGCGTGGCGGTCCCAGTGTGCATCGGCGTTTCAGCCAGCTGCATACCGCGCAGGGCTGGGCCCTGGACAGCGAACGCTTCGGCCAGGCAGCAGCCATCCTTGCCGGCGACCTTTGCCTGTCCTTCAGCGAGGAAGCGTTCACTGACATCGGCGAGCGTGCTGCCTCCGGCAGCAGGGCACGGCTGATCTTCAACCTCATGCGCGCAGAGGTAATGGCCGGACAGTACCTGGACATCCTGGAGGAAGTGGCGGGGCCGGTCAGGGACCGCGCCGGAGCGGTCGGCAGGGCCCAGTCCATCATCCGGTTCAAGAGCGCCAAGTACTCCACCGAACATCCGCTGGCGCTGGGCGGGGCCCTGGCCGGGGCGTCCAACGAGCTCCTCCGCGGCTATTCTGCGTTCGCCTTGCCGCTCGGCGAAGCATTCCAGCTCCGCGACGACGTCCTGGGGGTATTCGGTGATCCGCTGACCACAGGCAAGCCGGCGGGGGACGATCTGAGGGAAGGCAAGCGCACTGTCCTGGTGGCGCTGGCCCTGGACCAGGCATCCCCTGCCGAGTCTGCCTTTATAGACGCCAGCCTCGGCAGCCCCGACCTTTCCGAGGCGGACATCCTCGAAATCAGGCGGATCATCGAGGATTCCGGTGCGCTGCAGGCGACGGAGGTCCTGATCGGAGAGTTCGGTGCGGCGGCATTTGATGCCCTCGACGAACTCGAGTTGGAGGACCTGCCCAAGACCGCCCTGCGGAAGCTGGCTGAAGCGACCGTCAGCCGAGCCTCCTAAAGCGGGAATTTACCAGGCGAGAGTTTGGGCCCTGCGCCTGATTTCGGTTTTGCGGCCTTCACGCAATGCATCAATAGGGCGGCCGCGCAAAGATTCGTCGGCAGTAAACAGCCACACAATGAGGTCTTCATCCGAATAACCTGCATCGGAGAGCACCACAATGGTGCCTTTGAGGCTGTCCACTACCTGGCCATCCTGGATGAATTCTGCGGGAACCGAACGGATCTTCCGCTCCCCAACCCGCACTGCGGCCAAAGCATGGTCGTCAATCAGGCCATGGACTTTCGTGACGGAAACATCCAACAAACGTGCGACGTCGGGCAGCGGCAACCATTCGCCCACAAGGTTTTCTACATTACTCACGGACCAAGGTTGCCACGCTGCGTACCCTGTCGCCTAGTCGGCGCAATTCATTTGCCGGCGCGCCCCGAGACACTCCGTGAAACCGGGCATTCCGGACAATCCCAAGAATCTTGTGCTAATCGCAAATTCGTGAGAGATTCACTTTGATCACAGTTGTAACACGAATAACTTAAGTCACAGTAGTATCAAGATTGACAGCGGCATCCCCGCCCGCGTCCGCGCCCGCAGTTGAGAAGAGGATTCTTTCCATGTCGATGTCCCGCTCGCCCAAGCAGCCCCCCAAGCCGAGCCTGCCGATGATTGCCGCCACCACCGCGGCACTGCCAGCGGTCGTCCTGTCATCCTTGGCCCTTGCCCAACCCGCAGCGGCAGCGCAGCCCCTACGCACCATTCCCAGCAGCCTCGCAGCGGCAATGAAGGCCCAGGCAGCGGCCCAGGTTTCCGGCGCATTCATCCCCGCCTCTTCTGTCTCCACCACCATTCCTGCCACCCTGCAGCCCGCACAGCCGGCGGCCCCCGCGGAATACACCATCGTCCGGGGCGACACAGTGAGCGCGATCGCCGGACGCTTCGGACTGGACACAGGGGAAATCCTCAAGCTCAACAACCTCCAGCCGAACACCATCATCTACCCCGGCCAGAAGATCAAACTGTCCGGCTCGGCAGCACCGGCAGCCCCTTCGCCGGCTCCCGCAGCGCAGGCCCCTGCGGCGCCGGCCGCCCCGGGCGGCGCCACCTACACGGTGAAGCCTGGAGACACCTTGGGTGCCATTGCCGCGCGGCACAATGTTGGCCTCTCCGACGTCTTTGCCTGGAACAACCTGTCGATGCGCTCCATCATCTACCCCGGCCAGAAGATCAAGGTCAGCGCCGGAGACGCCGCTCCCGCGGCTGCTGCGCCGGCACCGGCGGCTCCCGCACCCGCCTTGGCTGTCACGTCCGCCCCGGCCTCCGGTTCCTACACGATCAAGGCCGGTGACACCCTCTCAGCCATTGCGTCCCGTCACGGGGTCAAGTTGTCGGACCTGCTCTCCGCGAACCAGTTGGGCATGACCACCGTCATCTACCCCGGCAGCAAACTGGTCATCCCGGGCGGCGCCGGACAGGCAAGCCCGCAGCCCGCCCCCGCAGCCCCCCAGCCTGCCGCCGCTCCCCTGGTTCCCAGCACGTTCCTTGGCTTCAGCTACCCGGCTGCGGTCGTGAGTTCGGCCAACGAGAATAAAGCCCTCCTCAACGCCTCTCCTGTCCCTTCGAGGGATGAAATGAAGAACATCGTGGCGGATACCGCCCGCCGGATGGGCGTGGATACTTCCCTTGCCCTCGCCTTTGCCTACCAGGAGTCAGGCTTCAACCAGCGGGCCGTGTCACCGGCGAATGCGATCGGCACCATGCAGGTCATTCCCAGCTCGGGGCAGTGGGCATCCGACTTGGTCGGGCGCAAGCTGAACCTGCTCGACCCTTACGACAACGCGACGGCAGGCATCGCCATCCTCCGGCAGTTGCTGGCAACCAGCAAAGACCAGGACACGGCCATCGCCGGGTACTACCAAGGCCAGTACTCGGTCAGCAAGTACGGGATGTACGACGACACCAAGGCCTATGTCGCAGCCATCAAGGCAAACCAGAAGAACTACCGCTGAGCCCCCGGGCATCACCGCCTACGGATGAAACGCCGCGGGTCCGAACCGTTACCGGTTCGGACCCGCTTCCGTTTCGGATGCTTTTCGCCGCGGGATTAGGATCGTAAGGTGCAGGAACACGTGACAGACCCCCTTGCAGGGACACTGGTGGACAACCGCTACGCAGTGGCCTCCAGGCTTGCCCGCGGCGGAATGTCCACCGTCTACCTGGCCGTCGACCAGAGGCTGGACCGCGAAGTGGCGCTCAAAGTGCTCCACCCGCACCTCGCAGCCGACGAAAGCTTCCTTGGCAGGCTTGGCCGCGAAGCGAAGGCCGCAGCGCGCCTCTCGCACCCGCACGTGGTGGGTGTACTGGACCAGGGCAACGACGGCAACACGGCCTACCTCGTCATGGAGTACATCAAGGGCCACACGCTTCGGGACGTCCTCAGGGAACGGGGCGCCCTTTCGCCGCGGCTGGCACTGGCCCTGATCGACCCCGTGGTGGAGGGGCTGGGAGCCGCGCACGCAGCGGGCTTTATCCACCGGGACGTCAAACCGGAGAATGTCCTGATCGCCGATGACGGCAGGATAAAGATTGGCGATTTCGGCCTGGCCCGCGCTGTTACCAGTTCCACCAGCACCGGTGCACTGATCGGCACCGTCGCCTATATCTCCCCCGAACTGGTCCTGGGCCAACCGGCGGACGAACGCAGCGATGTCTATTCCGTGGGCATCATGTTGTACGAAATGCTGACGGGGCGGCAGCCGTTCGAGGGTGACGTCCCCATCCAGGTCGCCTACCAGCATGTCAACGGAACGGTCGGGCCGCCGTCGGCCCTGGTTCCCGGCCTCGCAGCGGAAGTGGATGAGCTGGTGCAGTGGTGCACCGCCAATGATCCCGAAAACCGGCCGGTCGACGGCAATGCGCTGCTCCAGGAACTGCGCCACATCCGGACCAACCTCACGGATGCCGAACTTGACCTGCAGCCGCCCGCCGCTGCAGCCGCAACGGCCCAGCACCAGACCGAGGTCCTGGCCCGCGCCAGCAATCCAACAACGCTTATGCCTCCCGCACGGCCGACGGCCCCCGGCTATCCGCCCGGACGGCAACCGCTGCAGCAGGAGAGCCCGGCCGGCGGGGCTGCTACCGAAGCCCTGATGTTCCACTCCCGGCGGCCGGACCTCGCACTCCCCGACGACGACGCCTGGACTCCCCCGCCGCCACGGCTCAGCAAGCGCGCGCAGCGCCGGTCGGACAGGGAGGACGAAAAGGTCCGCGCGCGGGCAGCCGCCACTCCGGCGCGGACGCTCCGGGACGGCAACCCCCGCCGGCGTGGCATCCTGTGGATCGTCGTCCTTATTATTGCCGCCCTCCTGGCCACCGGCGCCGGATGGTTTTTCGGCATGGGCCCAGGCGCCGCGGCCGCCGTACCGGCCGTCGCCAACAAAACGGTGGCGCAGGCCCAACAGCTGCTCAACGGGGTGGGTTTCCATTCCACCACCAGCGATGTCTTCGATGACCAGGTGCCGACCGGACTGGTGGTGGGCAGCGACCCGTCTGCCGGAACAGAGATCCGCAAATTCCAGCCAGTGTCCCTGCTGGTCTCAAAGGGCCCGCAGCTCTTCTCCCTGCCCAAACTCACCGGCGGAACCTTGACGGACGCGAAGAACGCCCTCAACGCGGCGGAAATGGCGCTGGGCCCGGTCACAGAACAATACGACGACCAGGCCGCCGCCGGAACCGTGCTGTCGCAAAATCCCGCTGCCGGCACGCCCGCCCGGCATGGCACCCCTGTGGGGATGGTGGTTTCAAAGGGACCACAGCCAATACCCGTACCCTCTGTGGTGGGCAAGGCCAAGGACGACGCCGTGGCCGCCATCAAGGCCGCGGGGCTCTCTGCCGACACATCACCCGACGCAGTGTTTGACAAGACCGTTCCCGAGGGCGCCGTGGTCAGCCAGTCCCCGGCCACGGGCACGCTGACCCGCGGCGGGACGGTCATCCTGACCATTTCCAAGGGGCCCAAGTTGGTGGATGTCCCCAGCTACATCGGCAAGCAGGCAACAGAAGCGCGCAAGGCCTTGGAGGCGCTGGGCTTTCAGGTCCGGGTCAACAACATCCTCGGCGGCTTCTTCGGCACCGTCCGGGACCAGGAACCGGTGAACCGGAAGGTTCCCGAGGGGTCAGTCATCACCATTACCGTGGTGTAGGTGTAGGTGGAGGCGGGCCGGCAGCGCCGGCCCGCCTCCCGGCCTAGTTCTTGGCGAGTGCGCCGGCGACGAGGAACGCCATTTCCAGCGATTGCATGTGGTTCAGGCGGGGATCGCACACAGACTCGTAGCGGTCCAGGAACGCATCCTGGTCGATCGGGTCCGCACCGCCCAGGCACTCGGCCACATCGTCGCCGGTCATCTCCACGTGGAGGCCACCGGGTACCGTACCCAACCCGTGGTGCACTTCAAAGAAGCCGCGCACTTCGTCGATGACGTCGTCGAAATTGCGCGTCTTGTAGCCGTTGGGGGACGTGACGGTGTTGCCGTGCATGGGGTCGGTGACCCACAGCACCTGGGCACCGGACGCTGTGACCTTCTCGACGACGGCAGGCAGCTTCTCCCGGATGTTGCCCGCCCCCATGCGGGTAATGAAGGTCAGGCGGCCGGGCTCGCGGTCAGGGTCCAGCTTGTCGATGAGGCGCAGGGCGTCATCACCGGTGGTGGACGGGCCGAGCTTGACCCCAATGGGGTTGCGCACCCGCGAGAGGAAGTCGACGTGGGCGTGGTCCAGCTCCCGGGTGCGCTCCCCGATCCACAGGAAGTGGGCCGAGGTGTCGTAAGGGAAACCGGTGCGGGAGTCGATGCGGGTCAGGGCGCGCTCGTAGTCCAGCAGCAGTGCCTCGTGGCTGGCGAAGAACTCCACCCGCTTGAGGGCTTCGAAGTCGGCGCCGCAGGAGTCCATGAACTTGATGGCGCGGTCGATGTCCCGGGCCAACGACTCGTAGCGCGCGTGGGCCGGGTTTTCGGTGAACCCCTTGTTCCACTGGTGTACCGAGCGGAGGTCCGCGAATCCGCCCTGGGTGAAGGCCCGGATGAGGTTCAGGGTGGAAGCAGAGGTGTGGTAGGCGCGGAGCATCCTGGCGGCGTCATGGCCGCGGGACTCGGGCGTGAAATCGTAGCCGTTGACAATGTCGCCGCGGTAGGCGGGCAACGTGACGCCGTCGCGGGTTTCGTCGTTTGAGGAACGGGGCTTGGCGAACTGGCCCGCCATCCGGCCCATCTTGATGACCGGCATGGCCGCCCCATACGTGAGCACCACTGCCATCTGCAGAATGGTCTTGACGCGGGCACTGATCTTGTCCGCGGTGGCGGCCTCGAACGTTTCGGCGCAGTCGCCGCCCTGCAGCAGGAAGGCCTTGCCCTGGGCCGCAGCGGCGAGCCGCTCGCGCAGCACGTCCACCTCACCGGCGAACACCAGCGGGGGAAGGACGGAAAGTTCCTTTACCGAGGCTTCGAAGACGCCGCGGTCCTGCCAGCTGGGCTGCTGCGAGATGGGAAGGTCCCGCCAGTTGTCGAGTCCGGGATAGTTGGCCGCCCCGCTCTGGGCGGTACTGGACAGCGAAAAGGCAGGTTTTGCGGATAGCTCAGTCACCATCTAAGACTAGCGTCCGGGCGGGACCGGCGGGCACAGCGTCGTCACTCAGCCCGGCCCCGGCGTCACAACGGCACCGGAAACCCCCGTGCCACTACGTGGCGGCGGTTGTCCCGGCGTCGTCCTCCGCGGCCGGAGTGCCTTCCTCCGGTGCCTTTGTGCCGCTGCCGTGGACGAATTCGCCTTCGGCCGCGACCGGCGCCGCCAGTGGCTCGGCTGCCGCCTGGGGTTCCACGGGCTTGCCGGCAAGCCGGAGCTTAACCACGGCGGCGTACTCGTCCACGTACTCCTGGCCGGACAGCTGCATCAGGTTTGTCATGATCTCGTCCGTGACAAGCCGCTGCACGGTGCGGTCTTCCGCCTGCTCGCGGTATTGGCTGAAGTCCAGCGGCTCGCCGAAGATCATGCCGATCCTGCGGATGTTGGGCAGCCGCTTGCCGATGGGCTGGACTTTGTCAGTGCCGATCATGGCCACGGGAATGACGGGAACGCCCGCCTGCAGCGCAAGCCTGGCTACGCCCACTTTCCCGCGGTACAACCGGGCGTCCGGGCTGCGCGTGCCCTCGGGGTAGATGCCAAGCAGCCCGCCTGAGGTGAGCACGTCCATCCCGGCGTTGAGGGACGCCGCCGAGGCCGCGCCACCGGACCGGTCCATGGGCAGCTGGTTGGTCAGGCGGAAGAACGCCGCCGTCAACCTGCCCTTGATCCCGGTTCCCGTGAAGTACTCCGATTTGGCCAGGAACACCACGGGGCGGCGGACCATGAGCGGCATAAAGATGGAATCCGAGAATGACAGGTGGTTGGAGGCGATAATGGCAGCCCCCTGCGCCGGGATGTTGTCCAGGCCCTTGACCCACGGCCGGAAAAGCAGCTTGATCACCGGACCGAGGAAGATCCTTTTCATGACCCAATAGAACACGTGGCGAACCTCTCCGGAAGGCGGCTTCCAGCCCCGGCGTCGGGCCTGGCCAGCGATTCAATGCAACCCTACTCTAGTGAGATTTGGCAGGAACAGTGACACGATGGAGTCATGACTGAAAGCAGCACCCCGCCCCGTCCGGCCGCTTTCAGCTATCCAGGCCACGGCCCCAATGCGCGGATTGGCATCGCCATCTGCCACGGGTTCACCGGCAGCCCGCTGAGCGTGCTGCCGTGGGCAACGCACTTGGCGGGCCAGGGATACGCGGTTTCCGTTCCCCTGCTGCCGGGACATGGAACCGACTGGCGCCAGCTCGCCCGGACGGGGTGGCAAGACTGGTACCGCAGCTACGAGGAAGCCTTCCTTGACCTTTCCGCGCGGACCGATATGACGTTTACGGCCGGCCTGTCCATGGGCGGTGCCATCGCCCTGCTCGCGGCCTCCCGCCACCACGTTGAGGGGGTGACCATCGTCAACCCGGGCCTGAGCTTCTATGACCGCCGGGTGCGCGTGATCGGTGTCCTCAAGTACTTCCAGCGGACCACGATCCCCATCCAGGAGGACCAACCTACGGCGGCAGCAACGGACGACGGCGACTATTCGCGGACTCCTCTGGCGGCCGTGCATGAGCTCAAGAAGCTTTTTGGCGCCGCCACCCGCGGGCTGCCCAAAGTGGACGCCCCGGTCCAGGTCTTCAAGTCGCGGACGGATGCCGTGGTCCCGCCAACATCCCTGGCCCTCCTGGAGAAGGGGCTGCGGAGAAACCTCGCCGAGGTGGTGGAGCTTGCCAGCAGCGGACATGTGGCTACTCTGGACGTGGACGCGCCCGTGATCTTCGAGGAATCGGAAGCATTCGTCGCCGCCCACGCCCGCCGCACCAGTACCTTGGAGACGCCATGACCTCCGGCCTAGACCACAGTCCCTTCTCCAGCGCCTTCAGCGGCGAAGGTCCCCGCACCGGAATCGTCCTGTCCCACGGCTTCACGGGAAGCCCGCATGGCTTGCGGGCCTGGGCCACGGCCTTCGCCGCGGCCGGTTTCGCCGTCCGGATGCCGCTGCTTCCTGGCCACGGCACGACGTGGCAGGACCTCTCGCGGACCCGCTGGCAGCAATGGCACGGCGCCCTCGATGAAGCGTTCCTCGAGCTGGACGCCCAGTGCGACCGGGTTTTCGCCGCCGGCCTGAGCATGGGCGGTGCCTTGGCCCTGCGGATTGCCGCCACAAGGCCGGTGGCGGGAGTTGTCCTGGTGAACCCCGGCCTGGTGGTCGACGACCCCCGCGCGCCGCTGGCCGGCATCCTGAAGCTGGTCCTGAAGAGCACCCCGTCCATCGGCAACGACATCCTCAAAGCCGGTGTGGACGAGGGCGCCTACGCACGCACCCCGGTGGCGGCCGCCCACGAACTCAACAAGATGTTCAAGGACACCGTCCGGCTCCTTCCCCGGATCACCGCCCCGGTCCAGGTGTACCGGTCAACCGTGGACCATGTGGTGTCCGATGCCAGCATGGCGGTCCTTCGGCGCGGGCTGGCGAACGCGCCCCTGGACGTGGTCCGGCTGGAAAACAGTTACCACGTCGCCACGCTGGACAATGATGCAGAGCTCATCTTCGAGGGCTCGGTGGAATTCATTCGGCGCATCCTGAACGCCGCGCCCCCGGCCAGTCCCGCCGCTGCAGGGCAGGAGGGCCGCCATGAACAGGCATGACCCGGACCAGCCGGACCCGGGGGCCAGCCAGGACGACGCCGTCTGGCTGGACCTGGTGGCACGGCTCGAATCGGACACCGTGGCAACGCGCCCGGAGACCCCGGCGGGCGGCCAGCTGCCACCGTCGGGGAAGGCATCCGGGACGCCGGAAACCCGCCAGCCGCCGTCGTTCCAGGACTTCGACCCCCTGGGGCTGGCCGGGATGCCGCCCGCCGAGCTGTCGGCGGCGGAGCGCCAGGCGGCAGCAGCGGGCGGGACGGGCGCAGAGCCTGCGGGCCCGTCCGAGGGACCCCGGGACTATGAGGTGGACGACGACGGCGGTGAGTTCGTGCCCGAGGAACCGCCCAGCCTGGCCGGCACCGATCCGCTGACTATGCTGGCGTGGCTGGGGGCCGTGGGCGGACCCGTGGCGCTTCTGTTGTCGGCAATGTTCTGGCGGTCGGCACCCTTGCTGGCGATCGTGGGCATTGTTGCCGTCTTCGTGCTCGCGACCGTGTACCTGATCATGAAGCTGCCGCAGGAAAAGAACGGCGACGACGACGGCGCGAGGGTCTAGCGGGGCTGCCGGTCAGCTCAGCCGCGGACGCGGCTGCTGACGCGGGAGAGGTCCGCGGCGCCGATCAGGCCGGCGTTGGGCCCCAAGGCCGCCCGTTCGATGGCCGCTTCCGGCCGGAAGCCTCGGCCGGTGAGGTTCCGGGAGAACGCCTTGCGGGCCGGCTGCACCAGCAGGTCACCCGCAGAGCACAAGCCTCCGCCGATGACGAACATGCCTGGATCGAGGGCTGCGGCCAGGTTGGCCAGTCCCAGGCCAAGCCATTCGCCCACTTCCTCGATCAGCTCGCGCGACGCACGGTCGCCTGCCAGGGCCAGTTCCGTGACGATAGCACCCGTGATGGCTTCCGCTCGTCCGCCCACGGCCGCGAGCAGGTCCTGGGCTACGGGCGAATTTGCCCGGGCGAGGAGCCGGGCCTCCCGGCCCAGGGCGTTGCCCGACGCGTACTGTTCCCAGCATCCGCGGTTGCCGCACTCGCACCGGTGGCCGCCGGGCATGATGATCTGGTGGCCAAACTCGCCGGCGACTCCGAAGCGGCCGCGTTCCACCCTGCCGTCCATCACCATGGCCCCGCCGATTCCGGTCCCCAGGGTGATGCACACCAGGCGGTCCTCCCCTTGGCCGGCACCGAAGCGCCATTCCGCCCAGGCCGCAGCATCGGCGTCATTGGTCAGGAGCACAGGGCGGCGAAGGAGCCGCTGCAGGTTCTCGCGGAGGGGTTCGTTGCGCCAGGCCAGGTGCGGACTGAAGAGGACAGTTCCGCCGGCCAGGTCCATCCACCCTGCGGCGCCGATTCCCACTGACCAGATGCGGTGGCCCCGGCCCAGTTCCTCGACGAGTTCCACGATGACCTGCTCCACCGCCCGCGGGTCGGTGCCCGGCGTGGACCGGCGCGCTTCGCTGAGAATCCTGCCTTCGGCGTCCACAACGCCCGCGGCGACCTTGGTCCCCCCGATATCGATCCCGATAGCCAATCCCTTGCGGCCGAGGCGCAGGTGCCCGCGGACGCCGGCGCCGTGCAACCGTCCGGCGCGCTGGATGGCGGGACGGCGCCGCCAGGGAGCCGGTCTTCCAAGGGGGCCGGCCTGATCGCCGGGCAACGCTCCGTACATAGTCCACCATTCTAGGCGGGCACCGGAATTGTCTTGACATACACGGCCGCATGCGGCGCTCATTGACGGCTAAGTTACTCGCCAGTAGGTTTGTGTACTGCACGGTCCCGCCCGGGGTATTAGTCTTTAGGCAAACCCCTTGCGCGGGACTTCAGATATCAAAGGAGCTATAGTGCGCGAATTCAGTGTTCCGCCCCTGGTTGTTGTCCCACCCGAATCCAACATCACCGACCTGGTGTTGCGGCAGGCAGGCAAGGCCAGCAATCCGGCACTGTTTTCGCGCCTGGATGCCGCGGGCGCGTGGGAGAACGTGGCCGCCACAGAGTTCCTGGCCGATGTCAGGGCCTTGGCCAAGGGCCTGATCGCCAGCGGCGTCGCTGCAGGCGACCGCGTGGGCATCATGTCCCGTACCCGCTATGAGTGGGCCCTGGTCGACTTCTCCATCTGGTTCGCCGGTGCGGTGTCGGTCCCCATCTACGAAACGTCCTCCCCGTCCCAGGTCGCCTGGAACCTCGGCGATTCGGGCGCTGTGGCCGCTTTCGCCGAATCCGCGCACCACGAGAACGTCGTCCGCCAGGCCGTTACGGCCGAGGGGCTCACCGACGTGCAGCACGTCTGGCAGCTTGAGGGCCAGGGACTCGACGCGCTCCGCGATGCCGGCCGGGACGTCACCGATGAAGAACTCGAAGGGCGACGCAGCGCACCGAACCTTGGCGACGTCGCCACCATCATCTACACCTCGGGAACCACGGGACGGCCCAAGGGCTGCGAGCTGACGCACGGGAACTTCGTGGAGCTCTCGGACAACGCCCTGGCCATCATCGGCGACATCGTCCACGAGAACGCCAAGACCATCATGTTCCTGCCGATGGCCCACGTGTTCGCCCGCTTTATTTCCGTGCTTGCGATGGCCGCAGGCACCACCGTGGCCCACACCCCCGACATCAAGAACCTCCTCGGCGACCTGCAGAGCTACGAACCCACCTTCATCCTGGCGGTCCCTAGGGTCTTCGAGAAGGTCTACAACTCCGCCCTGACCAAAGCGGAGGACGGCGGCAAGGGTGCCATCTTCCATCGGGCAGCCGAAACCGCCATCGCATTTTCCAAGGCACGCCAGGACGGACGGGTGGGGCTGGGCCTGAAGCTGCGCCACGCCCTGTTCGATAAACTGGTGTACGGCAAGTTGCGGGCGGCGATGGGCGGACACGTCGCGCACGCAGTGTCCGGCGGCGGCCCCCTGGGTGAGCGGCTGGGTCACTTCTTCCAAGGAATCGGGCTGCAGGTGCTGGAGGGATACGGACTTACCGAGACCACCGCTCCCATCACAGTCAACACGCCTTCACGGATCAAGATCGGATCAGTGGGCAAGCCGCTGCCGGGCAACGCGGTCAAGATCGCCGACGACGGCGAGATCCTGGCCAAGGGCGTCTGCGTCATGCGGGGCTACTACCGTCGGGAAGACCTCACCGCCGAGGCATTCACGGACGGCTGGTTCCACACCGGTGACATCGGCCGGCTGGACGAGGAAGGCTTCGTATGGATCACCGGGCGTAAGAAGGAGATCATCGTTACGGCCGGGGGCAAGAATGTGATCCCGGCCCTCCTGGAGGACCAGATCCGCGCTGACGCCCTGGTCTCCCAGGTCCTGGTGGTGGGCGACAACAGGCCCTTCATCGGTGCCTTGGTCACCCTGGACCAGGAAGCACTGCCGGGCTGGCTCCAGCGCCACGGCCTTCCAGCGGACACCACGCTCGAGCAGGCCGCGGGCAATCCGGTGGTGAAGGCGGCCGTCCAGGACCTGATCACCGCCGCAAACACGTCGGTGTCCCAGGCCGAGGCCATCAAGTCCTTCCGGATCGTTCCGGCGGACTTCACCGAGGCCTCCGGGCACCTGACCCCCTCCATGAAGGTGAAGCGGGCCCAGGTGATGAAGGACTTCGAAACGGTCATCGAGGAAATGTACTCCGCGCCGCGTTCGTAACAGGGCGTCAGCACATCGAAGGGGGCCTCCCGTTGCCGGGAGGCCCCCTTCGTTTGCCGGGCTGTGGCCCGTCTACTCCTCGATCACCAGCAGCAGATCCCCGCCTTGGACCTGCTCGACGGCGGAGATGGCGAGCCTGGCCACCTTGCCGGCTACCGGCGTCGTGATGGAAGCTTCCATCTTCATCGCCTCGATCGTTGCCACGGTGTCTCCGGCCTTGACCGTGTCGCCGGGCTTGACGGTGACAGTGACGGCGCCGGCGAAGGGTGCGGCCACCTGGCCGGGCTGGCCGGGATCGGCTTTCTCGGCCGCCTTGACGTTACTGACCACGGAACGGTCGCGCACCACGACCGGCCTGGACTGGCCGTTGAGGGTGCACATGACGGTGCGCATGCCCTTCTCGTCAGGCTCCGAAACGGCTTCCAGGGAGGCGATAAGGCGGACGCCGCGTTCCAGCTGGATTTCGTGCTCCGTGCCGCGCTGGAGGCCGTAGAGGTAGTCGCGGGTGTCCAGCACGGAAATGTTGCCGTACGTGTCCACGCTCTTGAGGTAGTCCTTGGTGGGTCCGTCGAAAAGCAACCGGTTCAGCGTGTGCTGGCGGGTCTTCGAATCGGACTTCAGTGCCGCACTGTCCTCGGCGCTGAGCTCGGCATCGCGGACCTTCACGCTCCTGCCCTGCAGGGCCTTGGTACGGAAGGGCTCGGGCCAGCCTCCCGGAGGATCACCGAGCTCGCCGGACAGGAAACCGATGACGGAGTCGGGGATGTCGTAATTCTGCGGATTCGCTTCAAAATCCGCGGGATCGGCGTTGAGGCCCACCAGGTGGAGCGCAAGGTCGCCCACCACCTTCGAGGACGGCGTCACCTTCACCAGGTGGCCCAGGATCCTGTCCGCGGCCGTATACATGTCCTCGATCGCTTCGAACCGCTCGCCCAGGCCCAAAGCCATGGCCTGCTGGCGGAGGTTGGACAACTGGCCGCCCGGGATTTCGTGCTTGTATACGCGGCCCGTGGGGCCCGGCAGGCCGGACTCGAACGGAGCGTAGACGCGGCGCACCGCTTCCCAGTACGGTTCCAGTGAGCTGACGGCGTCCAGGCTGATGCCGGTGTCGCGCGGCGTGTGCGCCAGGGCCGCGACCAGGGCCGACGCCGAGGGCTGGCTGGTGGTTCCGGCCAGCGATGCCGCTGCGACGTCCACGGCGTCCACACCGGCGTCGACGGCGGCGAGCAGGGTGGCCAGCTGGCCGCCCGCAGTATCGTGGGTGTGCAGGTGGACGGGCAGGTCGAACCGTTCCCGCAGGGCGGCCACGAGCTTTGCTGCCGCCGCAGGGCGGAGCAGGCCCGCCATGTCCTTGATCGCCAGGATGTGGGCGCCGGCGTCCACGATCTTCTGCGCCAGTGCCAGGTAGTAGTCCAGGGTGTAGAGCTTCTCTTCCGGGTCCAGCATGTCGCCGGTGTAGCAGAGCGCCACTTCGGCGACGGCGGTGCCGGTGGCGCGGACCGCGCGGATGGCCGGGGCCATCTGGTTGACGTCGTTCAAGGCGTCAAAGATACGGAAGATATCGATGCCGGTGGCGGCGGCCTCGTTGACGAAGGCCTCGGTCACCTCTTCGGGGTACGGCGTGTAACCAACCGTGTTGCGTCCGCGCAGGAGCATCTGGATGCACACGTTCGGCATCGCCTTGCGGAGCGCAGCGAGCCGGTCCCAGGGGTCCTCGCCGAGGAAGCGCAGGGCAACATCGTAGGTTGCACCGCCCCATGCCTCAACGGACAGCAGCTGCGGGAGCAACGCCGTGACGGCAGGCCCGGCGGCAACGAGGTCGCGGGTGCGGACGCGGGTGGCCAGCAGGGACTGGTGTGCGTCGCGGAACGTGGTGTCCGTGACCGCCACGGCCGTCTGCTCGCGCAGTGCCTTGGCGAAGCCCTCCGGGCCCAGCTCGAGGAGCCTCTGGCGCGAACCCGCAGCCGCCTCCTTGCCCTTGACGTCGGGCAGCTTGTCGGCCGGGTTGGAGTGCACAGTCAGCTCGCCGTTGGGCTTGTTGACGGTGACCTCGGCGAGCCACGTCAGGAGCTTGGTGCCACGGTCGGCCGAGACACGGGCCTTGAGCAGCTCAGGGCGCTGGTCGATGAAGTTGGTGGCGACGTCGCCTGCGATGAAATCGGGGTCGTCCAGGACGGCCTGGAGGAAGGGGATGTTCGTGGAGACACCGCGGATGCGGAACTCGGCCAGCGCCCGGCGGGCACGGGCCACCGCTGACGGGTAGTCCCGGCCGCGGCAGGTGAGCTTGACCAGCATGGAGTCGAAGTGGGGGCTGATCTCGGCACCGGAGTACACCGTGCCGCCGTCGAGCCGCACGCCGGCGCCGCCGGCCGAGCGGTACCCGGTGATCTTTCCGACGTCGGGCCGAAAACCGTTGGCGGGATCCTCGGTGGTGATGCGGCTTTGCAAGGCGGCGCCGCGGAGCTTGACGGTGTCCTGGGACAGTCCAAGGTCGGCCAGGGTCTCGCCGGAGGCGATCCGCATCTGGGCCTGCACCAGGTCCACGTCCGTGACTTCCTCGGTGACGGTGTGCTCCACCTGGATGCGGGGGTTCATTTCGATGAAGACGTGCTGGCCGGCGCGCTCACCCTCGGTGTCCACCAGGAATTCGACCGTGCCGGCGTTGACGTAGTTCAGGGCCTTGGCGAACTTCACGGCGTCCCGGTAGAGGGCCTGCCGGATTCCCTCATCGAGGTTGGGGGCGGGGGCGATCTCGATGACCTTCTGGTGCCGCCGCTGGATGGAGCAGTCGCGCTCGAAGAGGTGCATGACGTTGCCCTCTGCGTCAGCAAGGATCTGCACTTCGATGTGGCGGGGGCGCAGGACGGCCTGCTCCAGGAACATGGTGGGGTCACCGAACGCCGCGTCCGCCTCGCGCATGGCGGACTTCAGGGCCTCAGGCAGGGCTTCCCGGGTGTCCACCCGGCGCATGCCGCGGCCGCCGCCGCCGGCTACAGCCTTGGCGAAGATGGGGAATCCGATCTCATCGGCGGCCGCCAGCAGCTCGTCCAGGTCCTTGGAGGGCTCGCTGGACTTCAGCACCGGGACACCGGCCTCGCGGGCAGCCTTGAGGGCCGCGACCTTGTTGCCGGCAAGCTCCAGCACTTCCGCAGGCGGACCCACGAAAGTGATGCCCGCGGCCTTCGCCGCGCGGGCTAGCTCAGGGTTCTCGGAGAGGAAGCCGTACCCCGGGTAGATGGCGTCCGCGCCGGACTCCTTGGCAACCCGGACCACCTCGGCCACGTCCAGGTAGGCCCGGACCGGGTGTCCTTCCTCGCCGATCAGGTAGGCCTCGTCCGCTTTCTGGCGGTGGATCGAGTTTCGGTCCTCCTGCGGAAAAACGGCAACGGTCTTGGCGCCCAGCTCATAGCCGGCGCGGAAGGCCCTGATCGCGATTTCACCGCGGTTGGCCACCAGAACTTTGGAAAACATACTTCTCCTGCATCATTGCGGGGTGGATCGATGAGTGGTCACAGTGTCTAGGACCTACAAGGACAAACACAAATCTTTGTGGCCACCATCACAGATTTCCCCGTCATGTCCCGAACGCTTTCAGCCTGGCTGGCGGAAACCGCCCCGGCAGCACAGTCGATGCCATGCCGACGCGCGATAAAACAGGATTCGCCGACGCATCAACATATGATGAGTAGGGCGGCAGGACCGTCCGGCTTCGGCTCTGCCGAGGCAAACATTACCCCCAACACGGCATCCGGCGTTAGGTTTTGGTCTCTCAAGTGCAAGTAGTCAGCATCAGCAGCCTTAAGGGTGGAGTCGGCAAGACTTCCGTCACCACAGGATTGGCGTCTGCGGCGCTTGCCGCCGGAATTCGCACGCTGGTGGTGGACCTCGATCCGCATGCCGACGCCACCACGGCCCTGGGAGTCCAGCCCGGAGATCACCTGGACATCGGCAGGATGCTGAAGAGCCCCCGCCGGGCAAAATTGGCCGAGAACGTAGTGCGAAGCAACTGGGCTGACCGCGTCCCCGCCAATGGTTCCGGCCCCGCCGTCCTGGACGTCGCCGTCGGCTCCGCCTACACGGGCATCTACGACCGGCCGGACCTTGGCCGCCGCGACCTCCGCAGGCTGTCGGCCGTACTCGCCGGTGCCGAGGACTACCAGCTGGTCCTGATCGACTGCCCGCCGTCCCTCAACGGGCTGACCCGCATGGCCTGGGCAGCCAGCGACAAGGTTGCCCTGGTCGCCGAGCCGGGCCTCTTCTCGGTGGCAGGTACCGAACGGACCATGCGTGCCATCCAGCTGTTCCGCCAGGAGTTCGCCCCCAACCTTTCGCCTGCCGGCATCGTGGCCAACCGGGTCCGCACGGGCTCCTCCGAGCACACCTACCGGCTGGCGGAGATGGAATCCATGTTCGGCGAACTCCTGCTGAGCCCGAGGATCCCGGAACAGGCCAACTGGCAGCAGATCCAGGGTGCGGCCCACCCCGTGCATCACTGGCCCGGCGACTCGGCCAAGTCCGCGGCAGCGTTGTTTGACGACCTCCTGGCCAACCTCATGGCCGCAGGCGCCGGCCTGCGCAGCCGTACCCGCTAGGACCCGTTACAACGAGTAAGGGCCACCCTCCGTCCGGAGGGTGGCCCTTACTTATTGGAAACCGTGTCAGCTGATCTTCCGCGCCGCACGGCGCTTGCTTAGTTCGTCGTCGGGAAAGGACTGCTCCGCGGCATGTTCGCTGGGCAGCGACGCGAGGCTGCCCTCCACTTCCCGCCAGACGCGGCCGACGGCGATGCCGAAGACGCCCTGTCCGCCCTGGACCAGGTCGATGACCTCGTCAGCTGAGGTGCATTCGTAGACGCTGGCGCCGTCGCTCATGAGCGTGATCTGCGCCAGGTCCTCAACTCCGCGTTCCCGCAGGTGTTCGACGGCGGTCCGGATCTGTTGCAGGGAAACCCCGGTATCCAGGAGGCGCTTGACCACCTTGAGGACAAGGATGTCGCGGAACCCGTAAAGCCGCTGTGAGCCGGAGCCTGCGGCACCGCGGACGGCGGGTTCCACCAGACCGGTCCTCGCCCAGTAGTCGAGCTGCCGGTAAGTGATGCCGGCCGCCTTGCAGGCAGTGGGTCCGCGGTAGCCTGCGTCCTCATCCAGTACCGGAAGGTCCTCGGTGAACAGGAGGCCCTGGGCACCGCTCACGGGCACAGCAACACCAGCCGTGGGCTGTTTCAGCCCGCCTGCTTCGCCTTTGGGACTCACCTGGATCCTCCTTGTCGTACGCTCCCAGGAACTCTCTAAGGCAGCTTCGGCATGAAGACCATGCGTGTAATTGTCGCGGGGCGCACTTTCCAGTGTGACTTGCGCGGCTGCCGTAAGCAAGGGAACTTGATACTTCGACGTTAGGCCCGGCAGGTCCCGAGGTCAAAGACGTTGAGGGGTTCGAAGAGGCGTGTCGAAACTTTCAGCCTCAACTTTAACCTTAACGTGACCTTAGCCGTCGAAATCCTCGGGCTCCACATCGTCGAGGAACTCGCGGAACCGGCGCATTTCGCGCTCCTCGTCCACCGTGGGGCCCGGCTCGGTGTCCTCCCCCTCATCGTGCTCCGTGATGCGCACTCCGGCCTCGTCCATGACCGAATCGGCACACCAGATCCGGCACTTGGCCCGCAGCGCGATGGCCAGGGCGTCGGAGGCGCGGGAGCTGACCGTGATGCCGTTCTCGAACTGCAGCTGGCCGTAAAAAATGTTGTCCTCCACAGCCACGATGTTGACGCTGACAACGGAGTGCCCCAGCGACTCCACCACGTCCACCAGGAGGTCGTGCGTCATGGGCCGGGGCGGGACAACACCCTGCTGTGCCAGCGCAATGGCACTGGCCTCAGGGGTGCCGATCCAGATGGGTACGTGGCGTTCGCCGTGCATCTCCTTGAGCAGGACCAGCGGCTGGTTGGACGGCAATTCGATGCGAACGCCTACGATCTCTACTTCAATCATCAGATGTCCATGCGTGAGATGTGGTCTTGCACCAGGGCCCGGTGCAGGGTGAGGCAAAGATCGCTGATCTCGCGGGCGGCCTCGGCCGCTCGTGCCTGCGATGCCGAGTCCTTGCGCGAGGCCAGCGGCGCGACGGCACGTTCCACCAGGCCAAATTCCCTCTCGGCCGCCGCCTGGAAAGGGCGAAGGTGGCGCGGCTCGAGCCCATGGCTTTCAAGCTGCACGCACGCGCGGGCGACTTGGAGGGCATGCTCGTCGAACTGTCCGTTGCTGTGGCTGATGAGGCCGAAGCTCAGCAGGGATTGCAGCAAGGGGACGCTGGCTCCGGATTCGGTCCGAAGCTGCTCCTCGCTCAGTTTCCGTCCCCTGTTCTGCAACTCGGCGGCAAGTTCGTCCGAGACGATACGCGGGGACACCACGACGCCGGGCGGCAGGTTTTCCGGCCGCTCTCCCCTGTCGATCGCGTCAAGGTAGTCCTTGATGACCTTCAGGGGCAGGTACTGGTCGCGCTGCAGGGCGAGCACGAACCGCAGGCGTTCGACGTCGCCGTCCGAATACTGGCGGTAGCCGGCAGGTGTGCGGCGCGGATTAATCAGGCCCTTTTCCTCAAGGAAACGGATCTTCGACGCCGTCATGCCCGGGAAGTCAGCACTGAGCTGGGCGAGGACCTCGCCGATATTCAGGACCTGGGGGCCCCGGCGTTCCGGTTGTGCCATTGCCACAGGCAGTGGTCCCCGGGTCAGCTGCGGCCTGCAGCCGTGGCAGGGCTCAGGTAGAAGGTGAGGCGGAACTTGCCGATCTGGACTTCACTGCCGGACTTGAGCTCCACGCTGTCCACCCGGTCATGGTTGACGTAGGTGCCATTGAGGCTGTTCTTATCCACGACTTCGAAGCTGCGCGCGGTGCGGCGGAACTCGACGTGCCGGCGCGAGACCGTGACATCGTCCAGGAAGATATCCGCATCCGGATGGCGGCCGGCGGTGGTTACGTCCGAATCCAGGAGGAACCGGGCACCGGCGTTCGGGCCGCTGTGGGCCACCAGCAGCGCGGAACCGGCAGGCAGGGCCTCCACGGAATTGCGCTCGTCCGAGGAAAGCTTCGGGGCGATGGTGGGCTCATCGGTGACCGGCGTGAGATGGATCGAGGTGGTCTCCGACGCCTTAGCCGCACCCGTGCCGTAATCCCCATCGGCAGGGTTGTGTCTGTGGCCAGCCATGGATTCCTCCTCTTAGATGTGCAGGGCCTTGGCCCGCAACCGACGATTGCTCACCGACCCTGCCCGGCAGGTCCGGCACCGGCTCCCGATCCGGCCACTGACGTGCGAAGACGTCCTGCCTGCAATGCGGGGCCGGACCGGATTAACCGGTTAGCTTTAGCCTACCTGTTGTTCGTACTCCGATGCACTGAGCAGCGACTCGACGGCGTCAGGTTCGGCCAGTTTGACCTCGATAAGCCAGCCATCACCGTAGGGATCGGTGTTGATCAGGGCAGAATCGCTGTCCAGGGAGTCGTTGCGCGCCACGACTTCACCGGAAACGGGCGCGTAGATGTCGCTCACGCTCTTGGTGGACTCGACTTCGCCCACCACTTCGTTTGCCGTAATCTTCGTGCCGACTTCGGGCATCTGGGCGTAGACGACGTCGCCAAGGGCGTCCTGGGCGAAGTCGGTGATTCCCACGCGGACCACGCCGTCGGCATTGGGGGCCGTAACCCACTCATGTTCGGCGGTGTAGGACAGGTCTTCGGGAATGTTGCTCATGGGGGGCCTTTCATCGGGGTGCGCGCCAAGGTCACGAGGGGCCCGGAAATCGGGCCGCCGCTGAAAGTATAGGCATAACTGCCGGGGCGGGCACCGGGGTTTCTGACAAGATGGGACCCATGAGTGCAAGCACTGGTGCAGCATCCTTGCGGCGGGGCAGGTAAGCCATGCCGGAACTGCCCGAAGTGGCCGGCCTGGCCACGTTCCTGGACGAACAGCTGCGCGGGTGCACGATCTCAAGGTTGCAGATCGTGTCCTTCGCCGTCCTCAAAACCGCCGACCCGCCCTTCAGCGCCCTTGAGGGACAGCTGGTTTCCGGGGTCCGGCGGTTTGGAAAATTCATCAGCATCGACGCCGCGGGCGTGTCGCTGGTGTTCCACCTGGCGCGCGCGGGGTGGGTTCGCTTCACCGACTCCCCCGCGGACAGCCAGCTGAGGATGGGCAAGGGGCTGATCGCCGTCCGGTGCACCTTCAACGGCCCGGACGGCCCGCGGGGCCTGGACCTGACCGAAGCGGGCACCAAGAAGAGCCTCGCGGTTTACGTGGTGCGCGATCCGCAGGATGTGCCGGGCATTGCGGCGCTGGGTCCCGATCCGTTCACGGAGGCGTTCGACGCCGGCATGCTGGCGGAGATCCTGCAGGGCAGTTCGCAGCAAATCAAGGGGCTCCTGCGCAGCCAAAGCGTCATTGCAGGCATCGGCAATGCCTACAGCGACGAAATCCTGCACGCCGCGCGGATCTCCCCGTTCGCCATCGCCAAGTCCCTGGACCGGGAGACGGTCCAGGTGCTTTATGACGCGATCCACAGCGTGCTGGGCCAGGCGCTGGTGGAAGCCCGCGGCAAGCCGCCCAAAGACCTCAAGGACGTCAAGCGAAGCCACATGCGGGTGCACGCCCGCGCCGGCCAGCCCTGCCCTGTCTGCGGCGATACCGTCCGTGAAGTCTCTTTCGCGGACACGGCGCTGCAGTACTGCCCCACCTGCCAGACGAAGGGCAAGATCCTGGCAGACCGGAGGACGTCGAAGTTCTTGAAATAGGCAGTCCCGGAACCAGGCACCCGGCCGGACCGGGAACGGCCGGGAACGCCAAAAAAGCGGAAAGCGCCGGAGATGATCTCCGGCGCTTTCCGCTTTTTGGTCGGGCTGACAGGATTTGAACCTGCGACCCCTTGACCCCCAGTCAAGTGCGCTACCAAGCTGCGCTACAGCCCGCTGGTTCCGCCGTTCTCCGCTGATCCGGATCCAGGGATTCCTCCAAGGATTTCCATCAGCAGTCCGGCCGAACCACCTAGAAGAGCTTACACGATCCGGAGGGGTGCCTGTGACACTTTCCGGTGATCAGCCCCAAGGTGTGTCGCAATTAACGCTTCCGGCCGCGCTTCTCACGCACGCGCATGCTGACCTCGATGGGGGTGCCTTCGAAGCCGAAGGTTTCGCGCAGCCGGCGGGTGATGAACCGGCGGTAACCGGGGTCCAGGAAGCCGGTGGTGAACAAGACGAACTTCGGCGGCCGGCTGGAGGCCTGGGTGCCGAAGAGGATGCGTGGCTGCTTGCCGCCGCGGACCGGGTGCGGGTGCGCGGCCACGAGTTCGCCAAGGAAGGCATTGAGGCGCCCGGTGGGGATGCGCCGGTCCCAGTTCTCCAGGGCCAGGTCCAGGGCCGGAACCAGGCGGTCTTTGTGCCAGCCGGTCTTGGCGGAGATGTTGACCCGCGGAGCCCACTCAACGTGGGCAAGGTCCTGCTCGATTTCCCGTTCCAGGTAGCGGCGGCGTTCGTCGTCGAGCAGGTCCCACTTGTTGAAGGCCAGCACCAGGGCGCGTCCGGACTCGATGGCCAGCTGCAGGATACGGACGTCCTGTTCACTGAGGACCTCGTCCACCGCGAGGAGGACGACGGCGACCTCCGCCTTTTCGAGCGCGGCCTGCGTCCGCAGGGAGGCATAGTAGTCCGCGCCCTGGGCCATGTGCTGGCGGCGGCGGATACCGGCGGTGTCCACGAAGCGCCACGTGCGGCCGCCGAGTTCGATGAATTCGTCAACGGGGTCACGGGTGGTGCCGGCGGTATTGTCCACCACCACGCGTTCGGATCCGGCGAGCTTGTTCAGCAGCGAGGACTTGCCCACGTTGGGACGGCCGATCAGGGCGATCCGGCGGGGACCGCCGGACCGTTCTACGCCCTCGACGGTGGAGAACTCGGGGAGGACGTCCATGACGTGGTCCAGGAGGTCGGCCACGCCGCGGCCGTGGAGCGCTGATACCGGGTACGGTTCACCGAAGCCGAGGCCCCACAGCGCGGCGCTGTCCGCTTCCTGGGCGAAGTCGTCCACCTTGTTGGCCACCATGATGACCGGCTTCTTGCTGCGGCGGAGCATCTTCATGACGCCTTCGTCCGTGGCGGTGGCGCCGACGGCGGAGTCCACCACGAAGAGGACGGCGTCGGCAAGTTCCACGGCCATCTCGGCCTGCTCGGCCACGCGGGCGTGGATGCCGCGGGCGTCATGTTCCCATCCGCCGGTGTCCACCAAAGTGAAGTTGCGGCCGTTCCAGTTCGCCGAGTACATGACGCGGTCCCGGGTGACGCCGGGGGTGTCCTCCACCACGGCCTCGCGCCGGCCCAGGATTCGGTTCACCAGCGTAGATTTGCCCACGTTCGGGCGGCCGATAATGGCCAGGACCGGATCCAGCTTAAGAGGGCCCTCAAGGTCTTCGTCGCCGTAATCCCCGCTGAGCAGGGCGGCGTCGTCCTCGTCGAGGTCGTAGTCCTCAAGGCCGGCCCGGAGGGAGGCGGCACGCAGCTCCGCTTCGTCGTCGTCTATTGCCGCCAGCCGTTCGGCGACCTGGTCGCTGCCGGAGGGTACGTATTCGTCGTCGCCGGCACCGGAATGCCCGGAAGTCTGGGTGGTGTCGCTCATTGCACTGTCCTTAGTGGTCATCTGCCGGCGTCCCCGGCTACTGCTGTCAGGTCTTGGTGACCAGCGAAAGGCAAGGGCTGCCCGCTGGTGGTGATGGTGTCCTGGACATGCCCGGCCAGGGCCGCACGGATTTCCTGCGCCGCCCTGTCCATTGAAGCACGCCCGCTTTCGCCGGCCCGGCGGGCCAGGGTAAGGGCTGTCCCGAAGCTGACGTGGAAGCGCCGCCCGGGCCGCGGAACGGAATCGAGGTGTTCGGCTCCCTGGCGGGTCCCGAGGATGGCCACCGGAACCACCGGCGCGCCGGTGTTCAGGGCCAGCCACGCCACGCCGCCGTTGATGTCCGCTGCTGCCCCGCTCCCCCGCGTACCCTCCGGAAGAATCCCAACGCAGCGTCCGGCGTCGAGCACAGCCTTGCTGCGCTGCAGCGCGCCCCGGTCCCCGCGCCGGTCCACGGGAAGTTGTCCGGAGGCGGTGAGGACCCGGCCCAGGAAGCCTTTGAACATCTCCTGCTTCACCAGGATGTGCATCGGCCGGGGGGCCGCGCCGAACATCACCGGCCCGTCCAGGAAGCTGATGTGGTTGGCCGCAAAGATGACGGGACCGCCGGTGGGGACGTTGCTCCTCCCGGTCACGGAGGTCCGGTAAACCACGTGGTCCAGCACCCAGCCCACGGGCCTGCTCCATACCGTGGTCAAACCGGACGGCAGGCCGGCTCCGGTGTCAGTCACGGTTGAGCACCTTGGTGACGATCACGAGCGCGGCGTCCACGGTCTGTTCGAAGTCCAAGTCCGAGGAGTCCAGGGTGACCACGCCGTCCGCTGCCTGCGTGAAGTTGACCACGGTTGAGTCCTTGGCGTCCCGGTGCGTGACCTGGGCGGCAAGTTGTTCGGCGTTCTGGGTGCCGCCCAGTTGGATGCCGCGCCGGCGCAGGCGGGCTTCCTCGCTGGCCGTGAGGAGCATGCGCACTTCGGCGCCGGGCGCGACGACGGTGGTGATGTCCCGGCCTTCCACCACCATGCGGCGGTGATGCTTTTCAATCAGGTCCCGCTGCCGGCGGATCAGTTCGGTCCGGGCGCCGAGGGTGGTGGCGACGGCGCTGACGGCCGAGGAGATTGCGGGCTCACGGATGGCGTCAGTGACGTCCACGCCGCCGACCCGCACGTATTCCTCCTGCGGGCTGGTGCTCAATTCCAGCACAAAGTCGCGGGACGCCTGCTCCACGGCAGGGGTGTCCGCCAGGTCGATGCCCTCGCTCACGCAGTACCAGGTCAGGGCACGGTACATGGCACCGGTGTCCAGGTAGGCAAGCCGGAGCCGGCGGGCGACCTCCTTGCTCACGCTGGATTTACCGGAGCCGGACGGCCCGTCGATGGCGACCACCAGGGGCCGGCCGATACGCAGCGCGCGCATGGTTTCGAGAAGTTCCTGTGTCATTACTGGAGTACCCGCCATCCGCGGTCGTTGAGGGCTTCGATCAGGTGGTCGTGCTTGTTCGGCAACACTGACAATTCCACCATGCCGACGTTTTGTCCGGATGAATGATCCAGCCGAAGATCTTCGACATTCACGCCGATTTCACCGATCTCGGTGAGCAGCTGCGCGATCTGGCCCGGTTTGTCATCCACCAGCACCGTCAGCCAGGAGTACGCCTGCGGTGGGCCGCCGTGCTTGCCGGGAATCCGCGCCTGCCCGGCGTTGCCCTCGCTGATGAGCTGGGCCAGGTCCAGGCGGGCGCCCGGTGCAGTGGGCTGCTCCAAGGTTCCGATGAGCCGGTTCAGGTCCTCGCGGACGCCGTAAAGGATCTCCACGACCTTGGCCGCGTTGCCGCCCAGGATCTGAACCCACAGGGTGGGATCGCTGGCGGCGATCCTGGTGACGTCGCGCAGGCCGTTGCCCGCCAGGGACAGGGCATGCAGCGGCGTGCCCTGCAGCCGGCTGGCCAGCAGCGAAGACATGACCTGGGGCAGGTGCGACACCAGGGCGACGGCTTCATCGTGTTCCTCCGCCGTGAACTGCGAGACGACGGCGCCGAGGTCCGAGGCAAGAGAGCGGGCCACCTGCAAGGCGTGGTCCGAAGTTTCCTCTGACGGGCAGAGCACCCACGGCATGGAAGTGAACAGCTCGCCGCGGGCGGCTACCGGACCGGACTTTTCCCTGCCGGCCATGGGGTGCGTGCCCACATACCGTGAAAGGTCGGCATCCAGGCTCCGAAGCCGGGCAAGGATGTCCGCCTTGACGCTGGCAATGTCCACGACCACGGCGTCAGGGTAGTCGGAGAGTGCCTGGCAGACGACGTCGGCCGTAACGTCCGGCGGGGCGGCAACCACCACGAGTTGGGCTTTTCCGCTGCCGAGCTCGGACAGCGGGCGGCCCGCCCCGATATCCACCGCCACTGCCTGGTTGGTGGGTGAGGGGTCGGACAGGAACACCGCTACGCCGCGCCCCCGCAGGCCCAGCCCGATGCTGGCACCCAGCAGTCCGGCGCCAATGACCACCACAGGCCCGTCCAGGTGGCCGCGGCCGTGGCTTTTGAACGCGGACATGGATCAGAGCCCTACGGATGCCAGCAGGTGGCCGACTTCCTGCTTGCCCAGGTTGCGGATGCTGCCCTGTCGCTGGTCTCCGAGCCCAATGGGGCCCACCTTGACGCGGACAAGCCGCTGCACCGGGAACCCGACGGCGTCGAAGAGGCGGCGGACGATCCGGTTCTTGCCGGAGTGGAGTACAACCTCGATCAGCACGTGGCCGGGCGTGGAGTCCACCAGTCGGAAGGAATCGACGCTGGCAAAACCGTCCTCAAGCTCGACGCCGGCCTTCAGCTGGGCACCAACACCCTGCGGGAACGGCCCGCGCACCTGGACCAGGTAGGTCTTGGGTACCTCGTAGGAGGGGTGGGTCAGCCGGTTGGCGAGCTCGCCGTCGTTGGTCAGCAGCAGCAGCCCCTCGGTGGCGACGTCCAGCCGGCCCACGTGGAAGAGGCGTTCGCCGGTGTTCTTGTTGTTCTTCAGGAAGTCGCTGATGCAGGGGCGGCCCTCCGGGTCCTCCATGGTGGATACCACGCCCTTGGGCTTGTTGAACACCATGTAGACCAGGTTTTCGTCGAGCTGGATCCGCAGGCCGTCGACGTGGATGACGGCGGTCTTGGGATCGACGCGGACACCGAGCTCGGTGACCACCTGGCCGTCCACTTCCACCCGGCCCTCCGCGATCATCTCTTCGCAGACACGCCGGGACGCCACTCCAGCCGACGCCATCACCTTCTGGAGGCGGACGCCGTCGGCATCGTGGAGTTCGGACTGGGGAACGTTGCCGCGGGGGCCCTTCCTGCGGGCCGGTTTGCGGACCGGGCCGAGGTTCTGGCCGAAGCGTTCGCTGCCGAAGGCGCGGGAGGCGGCGGCGCCGGGCGCGCCCGTCCGCGATTTGGGCTTGGGTGCGCCGGGAGTTCCGGGGGCCTTCTTGGACCCCGGCTTGCGGGCTGCGGGCTTGCGCGACGACGGCGCGGCCGGCTTGGAGCCTCCTGCTGCGCGTCCTTGCTGGTCCCCGGCAAGGTCGGGGTCGATGAAGCGCTCCTCGCGCGGCTTAGGTGCCCGCTGCGGGCGGTCGCCGCCGAACGCGGACGCACGCTTTGCCGCGCCGCCCCGTGAGCCTCCGCCCTGGTTGCCGCGCTGGGGTGAATTCCCGCGCTGTGACGCGTTGCGGTCGCTCCCGCCGCGTCCTGATCCGTTACGTGGTGAACCCTGGCGTCCCGCCTGTGTCATGACCCGTCCTTCGATGTTTTGGCCCGCAGAGATGTCCAAGGACAACCCTAGCCAGCCGTGCAGACTTCGTCTGCCCTGGTAAGTGAATTGACGCGGACAGGGCGTGCCCTGCCTACATCATGTCGGCGTCGTAGAACTCTGCGATCCCGTCGAGCCCCGGTAGGTGCGGCGACAGGTGGGGCAACTCCCCCACTGAACCGATTCCCATCCGTTCAAGGAAATAGGAGGTGGTCCGGTAAAGGATTGCGCCGGACTCGGGATCGGTTCCCGCATCCTCGATCAGCCCGCGCTGGGCGAGTGTCCGTACGACAGAATCAACATTGACTCCGCGAATTGCAGACACCCTGGCCCGTGAAACGGGTTGGCGGTACGCGATGACAGCCAGTGTTTCCAATGCCGCCTGGGTGAGCCTGGTGGTCTGCCCGTCGAGCACGTACTTGCCCACGATGTCGGCAAATTCGGCGCGTGAGTAGATCCGCCAGCCACCGGCGATGTTCCGCAATTCAAAACCCCGGGGCCTGGAGCCAAAACCAGCGTGGCTGGCATTCTCCATATCCGGGGCGTTAACAGTATAGCCGTCATACTCGCGTTGAAGTTCTTCCAGCAGGGAGCGCACCGAGGCGGGCGTGAGGCCGACCCCCGCGGCGAGCTCATCCTCCGTGGCCGGCTCGTCCAGGACCATCAGGACGGCCTCAAGGGCGGCCTTGGCGCCCCCGGGAAGCCCTTCGGCGTCGTGGGCATCGCCAAAGTCCTCTTCCGGCTCCGGCTGTTGCGGTTCCAGGTTCACGATTGTTCCTCGTATTCTTCGCTGAGATGCTCCGCCGACCAGTCCCGGCCATCGGCTGTCCAGTGGATTGCCAGCTCTGCCAGCGGGGACAGCTGGTCGAACGAGACGGCCTTGTCGCGGAACAGCTCCAACAGCGCCAAGAACCGGGCGACCACCACCAGGGTTGACTCGGCGTCGGCGATCAGGGAGCGGAAGGTCAGCGGGGACTGCCGTTGCAGGCGCAGCCCCAGCATCTCGGCCTGCTCCTTGACGCTGACGTTGCCCCCGTGGAGGTGGCCAAGGGCCACCTGCGGCGGCTGCGCCGGAGCCTTGGGCCGGAGTGCGGCCCCGGCCAGGGCGGCGAATTGTTCAGGCGTGTGCTTCCAGACGAGTTCGGGAAGCATCGCCGCGAACTGCTCCTCCAGTGCCACCTGCCGCGGGAAGCGCCGGCCCTCCCGGTGCAGGGTCTCGCCCAGGATTCCGGCCACGTGCTTGAAGGCCTTGTACTGGAGCAGCCGGGCGAAGAGCAGGTCCCTCGCTTCGAGGAGGGCGATGTCTTCGTCGTCCTCGACCTCGCCGGCGGGGAGGAGCCGTGCCGCCTTCAGGTCGAGCAGAGTCGCGGCGATCACCAGGAATTCGCTTGCCTCATCCAGCGCCCATTCTTCGCCGAGTTCCTGGAGCTTCCGGATGTATTTGATGAACTCATCCGTCACCGTGGCGATGGCCACCTCGGTGATGTCCAGCTGGTGCTTGGCAATGAGGCCCAGGAGGAGGTCGAAAGGGCCGGTGAAGTTGGCCAGCCGCACCTCGAAGCCGGGCTTTGGTTCGGCCACGGCGTTGGTTATGGTGCGCCGCCGCGGGCGATCAGTTCCTTGGCCAGCCGGCGGTAGGCGTCAGCCCCCACGTGGTTCCCCGCGTAGCTGGTGATGGGTTCGGCGGCGACTGTGGCGTCGGCGAACTTGATGGAGCGCTTGATGACGGTCTCGAAGACCTTGTCGCCGAAGGCCTCCACCAGGCGGGTGATGACCTCCCGGCTGTGCAGGGTGCGGGCGTCGTACATGGTGGCCAGCACGCCGTCCACCTGCAGGCGCGGGTTCAGCCGGTCCTGGACTTTGTCGATGGTTTCTACCAGGAGCGCCACCGCGCGGAGCGCAAAGAACTCGCAGATCAGAGGAATGATGACACCGTGTGCTGCCGTGAGGGCGTTGACGGTCAGGAGGCCGAGGGACGGCTGGCAGTCGATGAGGACGACGTCGTAATCGTCTTCGACTTTCTTGAGTGCACGGTCCAGGACCTGCTCGCGTGCCACTTCGTTGACCAGCTGGACTTCCGCGGCGGAGAGGTCGATGTTGGCCGGCAGGAGGTCGACATTCTCGACGCCGGTCTGGTGGATGGCGTCGCGGATGTCCACCTTCCGGTCCATCAGGACGTTGTAGACGGTCAGGTCAAGCTCGTGCGGATTGACTCCCAGGCCCGCCGAGAGCGCACCCTGGGGGTCGAAGTCCACCAGCAGGACGCGGCGGCCGTATTCCGCGAGCGCTGCGGCGAGGTTGATGGTGGAGGTCGTCTTCCCGACGCCGCCCTTCTGGTTGACCATGGCAATGACGCGGGCCGGGCCGTGGGAGGACAGCGGCGCGGGTTCCGGGAACTCCCGGTATGGGCGCCCGGTGGGGCCCATCACCGCGTTTTCCAGGTCGAATTCCGTGCCCTCCAGAGTTGCTGAACCCTGTTCGCTGCTCACGTATCTGTCCACACTTTCGATGACGGTGATTTCCTGCCGCTGGCTCGCCAGCGCCGTTCGTTCTGATCCTTAGGTTACAGCGCCCGACACGGCATTCGACGGAACTTGACTTTCCGCGAATGTTGAGCCTTGACCCTCTAGTTGAGGTCGAAGGTTGAGGGCTGGACGCAACAAAACCGCCCCTGCAGCGGAGGCTGCAGGGGCGGTTTCGGGCGTTGTCGCAGGTGCCGGTCAGGCCTTGGCGACCTCGAGGGCGCTTTCTTCCTTGGGTGCCATTTCGCCGTGTCCGGCGATCATGGTCTGCTCATCGAACGGGGCCTCGCCGGAGAGGACGCGGGTGACCTGGCCGCCGTCGATCTCCTTGACCCAGGTGCCGATCAGGACGGTGGCGACGGCGTTGCCGGTGAAGTTGGTCAGTGCACGGGCTTCGGACATGAAGCGGTCGATGCCGACGATCATTCCCACGCCGCCGAGCAGCTCGGGACGGTGTGCCTGCAGGCCTGCGGCGAGGGTGGCCAGGCCGGCGCCGGTCACACCGGCGGCGCCCTTGGACGCAATGATCATGAAGATCAGCAGGGAGATCTGGGCGCCGAGGTCCAGCGGGGTCCCCATGGCGTTGGCAACGAAGAGGGACGCCATGGTCAGGTAGATGGCCGTTCCGTCCAGGTTGAAGGAGTATCCGGTGGGAACGGTGACGCCGACGACGGGCTTCGAGACACCCAGGTGTTCCATCTTCGCGATCAGCCGCGGGAGCGCAGCCTCGGAGGAGGACGTTGAGAAAATGAGGAGGTATTCGCGGGCCAGGTACTTCATGAGTTTGAAGATGTTGACGCCGGCCACCACCTGGAGGAGTCCGCCGAGGATCACGACGATGAACAGGGCACAGGTGATGTAGAACGCCACCATCAGGGTGAACATGCTCACGATGGCCTGGACGCCGGTAGCGCCCACGACGGCGGCGATGGCACCGAAGGCGCCGACCGGGGCGAGCCACATGATCATGATGAGGATGCGGAACACCAGGGCCTGGCCGTGGCCGATGGCCTTGAGGATCGGAGCGCCCTGGGGGCCCATCTTTTGCAGTGCGAAGCCCACCAGGATCGCCGCCAGCAGGGTGGGCAGCACGGGGATGTCGCTGGGGATGATGCCCAGCAGGAAGTCGACGGTGCTGTCCGTGGCTGCCTTCTTGTTGGGGTCATAGGGGCTGAGCTTCAGGCCCTCGCCGGGGTGGATCAGGTTGCCCACCACCAGGCCGATGGCCAAGGCGAAGGTGGACATGATGACGAAGTAGCCCAGCGCCAGGCCGCCCACCTTGCCCACGGTGGCCGCCTTGGCGATGGATCCGATGCCCAGGACGATGGTGCAGAAGATGACCGGCGCGATCATCATCTTGATGAGCTTGATGAACCCGTCGCCCAGCGGCTTGAGGTTCTTGGCGACCTCCGGGAACAGCAGGCCCACCAGTGCGCCCAGGATAACTGCAGCGATGACGGCGATGTACAGGTAGTGGGACTTGTCCAGTCCCTTGCGCCGCGGCGTCGCGGTTCCGAGCGACTCTCCTCGTTGAGAAGCCATGATGTGTCTCCTTGTGGATATTCTGATAGACGCTGCGGCACAGGCTCTGGGCTCGATACGTCCTTGCAATGTGATATCCATCATTGGGCACCCCGTGATCCAGCTCACCGTTGCGTTCATATTGGTCGCGGCACCCGCAGGGTCAGATGGAGGTACGCATGATCCACCGTTGGAGTATCGCCCGCCGGCTCTTCGTGGCGAACCTTCTGATCGTCGTGTGCTTCATCGCCATCGTGGGAACTGCCGCCTACCTCGACGCACGGGACCGGACCTATGACGAAGCCGGCCGCCGGATGGAGGGCGTGGCTGCCTCCATCGCCGCCAATCCTTTGGTGCTCCAGGCAGCAGCCACGCCGGATCCCTCCGTCCTCCTGCAGCCGTACGCCAAGGATGTCACCGCCGCGGCACAGGTGGACTTCATCACCATCATGGCCCCCGACCGGACCCGCTGGACGCATCCCCGGGATGAGGAACTGGGCCGCCCCTACATCGGTTCCATCGATGCCGCCCTGCAGGGGCGCACCTTTACGGAAGTCACGGCAGGTACCCTGGGCCCTTCCGTCCGGACCATCGTTCCGGTCAAGGATTCAGCGGGAACAATCAAGGCGCTGGTGGCTGTGGGTGTGACGGTCCGCAACGTCGACGTTGCGTTCGCTGCCCGGCTCCCCGTGCTGCTGGCCCTGGGCATTGCCCTGCTGGTGGGCGGGTCCCTGGCCTCCTGGCTGCTGGGCCGGTACCTCCGCCGCGTGACCCGCGGATGGGGCCCCGAACAGTTGGCCCAGCTGTTCGCCTACTACGAGTCGGTACTCCACTCGGTCCGGGAAGGGCTGATCCTGATCGATGCCAGGAAGCGGGTGGTGATGTACAACGACCAGGCCGCCGAGCTGCTGGGCCTCACCGAGACCGGAAACAACGATCCCACCAAGCCGCCGTCGTTGGCCGATCTCCCGCTGGACAGCGAGCTTCGCAGCCTCTTCGAGTCCGGACGCACCACCAAGGACGAGATGGTCCTGACAGGTTCCCGCGTGCTGGTGGTCAACCAAGGCCCCGCCCGGGGCCCGGAGGCCCCCGGTGCGCGCGGCAAGGTACCGGTGTACGGCACAGTTGCGACACTCCGGGACAGGACGGAGATCGAAGCACTGGGCAACGAGCTGCAGACCATGCGGACCCTGTCCGATGCGTTGCGGGCGCAGACCCACGAACACGCCAACCGGCTGCACACCATGGTCTCGCTCCTTGAGCTGGGCCGGACCGGGGAGGCACTGGAGTTTGCCACGAAGGACCTGGCGTTAAGCCAGCAGCTGACCGATGACATGGTGAGCTCCATCGACGAACCGGTGGTGGGCGCCCTGGTCATGGGCAAGGTGGCCGAGGCCCACGAACGCGGGGTGCAGCTGGATGTGTCCACCCTGGGTTCGGGCTCAACGCCGGGGGTGGCAGTCCAGGACCTTGTGACGATCATGGGCAACCTGCTGGACAACGCCATTGACGCGGCAGCCGATGCTCCCGCTCCGCGGCGGGTCCAGCTGACCCTGGAAGCTGACGAGGAAGGACTGGACATCGCCGTCAACGATTCCGGGACCCCCATCGACCCGGCCGATGCCGGACTGATCTTCCGGCATGGCTTCAGCACGAAGCCGGCCGGCCCCGGAGGCCGCGGGGTCGGACTGGCGCTGGTCCGACAGGCTGTGGGGCGTTTGGGCGGTACGCTGGCCATCAATGGACGGAACGGCGCCAAGTTCGAAGTATTCCTGCCCGCGGCGGTGCCCCCGGAGAAGGAGCACACCCAGTGAGCAACATCCGGGTCCTCGTCGTTGAGGATGAAGCGATCGCCTCCGCAGCCCACGCCGCCTACGTGGGACGGCTGCCCGGATTCGAGCTTGCCGGGACCGCCCCGGACGGCCAGTCGGCCCTGCGGCTGCTGAACGAGTTCGTGGCAGCCGGAGAGCCCGTGGAACTGGTCCTGCTGGACATGAACCTGCCGGACCTGCACGGCCTGGACATTGCCCGGCGCATGCGTTCGGCCGGAATCCTCGCCGACATCATCGCCATTACCGCCGTCCGCGAACTGGCCATCGTCCGCAGTGCCGTCGCCATCGGCGTGGTCCAGTACCTGATCAAGCCGTTCACGTTCGCCACGTTCTCCGACAAGCTCGAAAGCTACCGCCAGTTCAGGCAGCAGTTGGCCGGGTCCGGTGCCGGGGCCGGCAGAGGGGGCGCCTCGCAGAGTGATGTGGACCAGGCCTTTGCCAGCTTGCGGGCTCCCTCGGAACTGCCGTTGCCCAAGGGGCTCTCCACCTCCACCCTCGGTTCGGTCCAGGAGTTCCTCCGCCAACAGCCCGACGCAGTATCTGCCACCGAGGTCATGGATGCCCTGGGCATGTCCCGCGTAACGGCGCGGAGGTACCTGGAATACCTTGCCGATGCCGGCACCGTTTCCCGCACGGCCCGTTACGGCACCCCCGGCAGGCCGGAGAACGAATACCGGTGGACCGCCCGCTGAGGTGCAGGGCGGACATCCCTGCGGCTCAGTCTCCTCCTGCGCGCCCCGGCCGCAGTACGCCGGCCAGTTGGTCAATGACCCGGGGGTCTTCGATGGTTGACGGCACGGTGTACTCCTCTCCGTCGGCTATCTGCCGCATGGTCTTGCGGAGGATCTTTCCGGATCGGGTCTTGGGCAGGGCCTCCACCACCGTGACGTGCTTGAAATCCGCCACCGCGCCAATGTCCCGCCGCACCAGGGCGATCAGGTCTTTCTCGAGGAGTTCCGGGGGTATGTCCACCCCGGATTTGAGCACCACATAGCCGCTGGGGCGCTGGCCCTTCAGGGAGTCCGCGACGCCGATCACCGCGCATTCGGCAACGGCCGGGTGCTGGCCGATCACCTGCTCCATGGCACCGGTGGAGAGCCGGTGCCCGGCAACGTTGATGATGTCGTCGGTGCGGCCCATCACGAAGAGGTAGCCGTCCCCGTCCCGATAGCCGGAGTCTCCGGTGGCGTAGCTCCCCTCGAAGGCCTGCAGGTAGGAGGAGATGTACCGTTCGTCGTTCCGCCACAGGGTGGCAAGGGTGCCCGGGGGAAGCGGCAGGTCGAGGACGATGTTGCCTTCGGTGCCGGCCTCCACTTCCTCGCCGGCGGCGTCGAGGATCCGCAGCCTGAAGCCGGGCATCGGAACACTGGGCGAACCCGCCTTGATCGGCAGTGTGTCCAGTCCGCGCGGATTGGCGCAGATGGCCCAGCCGGTTTCCGTCTGCCACCAGTGGTCCACCACCGGCACGCCGAGGATGTGGGAGGCCCAGTGGAAGGTGTCCGTGTCCAGCCGTTCCCCCGCGGCGAAGAGAGTCCGCAGGCTGGAGATGTCGAAGTTCTTCAGCAACACTGCCTCCGGGTCCGCCTTCCGGATGGCACGCAGCGCGGTCGGGGCGGTGAAGAGCACGTTGACCTTGTGGTCCTGGATCACCCGCCAGAACGCGCCGGCGTCCGGGGTTCCTACCGGTTTGCCCTCGTAGATCACGGTGGTGGCGCCGGCCAGCAGCGGACCGTAGACGATGTAGGAGTGGCCCACCACCCAGCCCACGTCCGAGGCGGTCCACATGACGTCGCCCGGGCCGACGTCGTAGATGTTTTCCAGGGTCCATCGCAGGGCGACGGCGTGGCCGCCGTTGTCCCGCACCACGCCTTTGGGGGTGCCGGTGGTTCCGGAGGTGTAGAGGATGTAGAGCGGATCCGTGGCCATGACGTCCACCGGTGCGGCGGGATCCGCGGATGCCATTTCGCTGTCCCAGTCCAGCCAGCCGGCGTGGTCCGCCGCGGAGTCCTTGAAGCCGTCCCGGCCCTTGACCAGCACCGGGGTCGCCGGCGTTCCGGCGAGCTCCAGCGCCTCGGCGACGGCCGGCAGGTATTCGATCCGGCGGGAGGGCTCGAGCCCGCCCGAGGCGGTGACGACGGCGGCGGGGGCGGCGTCGCGGATCCGGGCGGCAAGTTCCTTGGGGGCGAAGCCGCCGAAGACCACCGAATGGATTGCGCCCAGGCGGGCAGTGGCCAGCATGGCAATGGCGGCCTCAGGAATCATGGGCAGGTAGATCACCACCCGGTCGCCCTTGCCCACGCCGTTACGCCGGAGCACTCCGGCGAAACGGGCCACAAGATCGGTGAGTTCTGCATAGCTGAAGCGCTGCTGGATGCCCAGCATGGCGGAGTCGTAGATCAGTGCCGTCTGGTCTCCGCGGCCCGCGGCCACATGCCGGTCCAGCGCATTGACGCAGGTATTCAGCTCCCCGTCAGGGAACCAGCCGTAGAGCGGGGCGCGGCTCGAATCCAGGGCGCGTATGGGCTGGACGCTCCAGTCGACGGCCCGGGCGGCGTCGAGCCAGAAGTCCTCCGGCTGCTGCACGCTGCGCCCATAACATTCCCGATAGCTGCTGGTGCCCATGAAGTCATCCCGTCCACGACATTGTGATGCAGGTCATGCTAGTTCCTCCGGAGGCTCAGCACAAGCCTTGTGTATACACAAGCGCGGCCTAAAGCTGGGCATTGGTGAATTTACTTGGTCCAACCGCAGTCTGTGTATACACTGAGGATCATCTACCGAGGAAGGAGACCTCCGTGCGCGCCAGCGAGAAGGCCTACGCCGCCCTCCGGGACGACATCGTCGAATGGCGGCTGGCCCCCGGGACCGTCCTTGCCGAGGTGGAGCAGTCCGATCGGCTCGGCGTCTCCCGCACCCCGCTGCGCGAGGCCCTCGGCCGGCTCACCGCGGAAGGCCTGACGACGCCGGGCGGCCGCGGCGTGGTGGTCACCGATATCTCCCTTGAGGACATCGACGAACTGTTCGAACTGCGCGAAACCCTTGAAGGCAAGGCCGCTGCGCTGGCCGCCAGCCGCGGCGATACCGCCACTTTCGAACAGTTGCGCGGCGAGCTGGTCCGCGCCCCGGAGATGATCAACGGCAACGATCCCACGCGCCACGAGTACTACGAGCTGGTGGGACGCCTGGATACCGCCATCGATGCCGCCATCTCCAACTCCTACCTGGCCCAGGCCATGCGAAGCCTTCGCGTGCACCTGGTCCGCATCCGCCGGTTGGCCGCCGATGACGCCGAGCGCCTGACGGCCGCGGCGGCCGAGCACGCGGCGATTGCCGAGGCAATCGCTGCCGGCAACCCCAGGCTCGCCGAAGCAGCCACGATTGTGCACCTGCACCGCAGCCTCTCCCACGTCAAAGCAACCCACGCATCCCACCACAAGGAGCACCATGGTTAAGGAACACCACGTCCGCGTCTACAAGAGCGAAGAGAACCTGGCCCGCGAGGACCAGCTTGCCTTCAAGATCGCCAAGGTGGCCGCGGATCCTGTGGCGGTGACCGATGACGTCACCGACATGGTGATCAACCGGATCATCGACAACGCCTCCGTGGCCATCGCGTCCCTGAACCGGGCCCCCATCGTCGCCGCCCGCGCCCAGGCACTCACCCATGGCCCCACCACCGGCGGCAAGGGCTCCAAGGTCTTCGGTATCGAAGAGCGCGTCGCCCCGGAATGGGCGGCCTGGGCCAACGGCGTCGCGGTCCGCGAACTCGACTACCACGACACCTTCCTGGCCGCGGACTACTCCCACCCGGGCGACAACATCCCGCCGATCCTCGCCGTTGCCCAGCACGTCGGCTCCAACGGCCAAGACTTGGTGCGCGGCATCGCCACCGGGTACGAGATCCAGGTGAACCTGGTCAAGGCCATCTGCCTGCACAAGCACAAGATCGACCATGTGGCCCACCTCGGCCCCTCCGCCGCGGCCGGCATCGGCACGCTGCTGGGCCTCGATGTGGAGACCATCTTCCAGTCCGTGGGCCAGGCGCTGCACACCACCACCGCCACCCGCCAGTCACGCAAGGGCGAGATCTCCACCTGGAAGGCCCACGCCCCCGCCTTCGCCGGCAAGATGGCCGTCGAGTCCGCCGACCGTGCCATGCGCGGCCAGACCTCGCCTGTGCCGATCTACGAAGGCGAAGACGGCGTGATCGCCTGGATGCTGGATGGCCCCGATGCCAACTACTCGGTACCGCTGCCCGAGGACGGCGAGGCCAAGCGCGCCATCCTGGACACGTACACCAAGGAGCACTCCGCCGAATACCAGGCCCAGGCCTGGATCGACCTGGCCCGCAAGTTGCACGGCGAGCACCCGGAGGTCACCGACCCGGCCAACGTCGAGTCCGTGCTGATCAAGACCAGCCACCACACCCATTACGTGATCGGCTCCGGCGCGAACGACCCCCAGAAGTACAGCCCCACCGCGTCCAGGGAAACCCTGGACCACTCCATCCCGTACATTTTCACCGTGGCCCTGCAGGACGGTGCCTGGCACCACGTCGACTCCTATTCCCCCGACCGCGCAGGCCGGCCGGACACGGTGGAACTCTGGCACAAGGTCACGACGGTGGAGGATCCCGAATGGACCCGCCGCTACCACAGCCTGGACATCGCCGAGAAGGCCTTCGGCGGCTCGGTGGAGATCACGCTCAAGGACGGCACCGTCATCACCGACGAGATCGCCGTCGCCGACGCCCACCCGCTGGGCGCCCGGCCGTTCGCCCGCGAGCAGTACGTCAACAAGTTCCGCACCCTGGCCGCCGGGCTCGTGGAGGAGGCCGAGATCGAAAGGTTCCTCGCCGCCGTCGAACGCCTCCCCGAACTCGCCGCAGGCGAGCTGGACCAGCTGAACATCACTGCCGCCCCCGGCGTCATCGACCTGGCGGCAGCACCGAAGGGACTCTTCTAATGCTGTATTCGAAGACCACCCCGGAGCAGAAGCGGATCCGGTTCCGGGAACTGCTCGCCTCCGGGACCATCCAGCAGTTCCCCGGCGCCTTCAACCCGCTCTCCGCACGGCTGATCGAGGAAAAGGGCTTCGCCGGGGTGTACATCTCCGGCGCCGTCCTCGCCAACGACCTCGGCCTGCCGGACATCGGCCTGACCACCCTCACCGAGGTGGCCACCCGGGCCGGGCAGATCGCCCGGATGACGGACCTGCCCTCCATCGTCGACGCCGACACCGGCTTCGGCGAACCCATGAACGTGGCACGCACCGTGCAGGAACTCGAAAACGCGGGCCTGGCCGGCCTCCACATCGAGGACCAGTTCAACCCCAAGCGCTGCGGCCACCTCGACGGCAAGAACGTGGTGGACCTCGAGACCGCCACCAAACGGATCCGCGCCGCGGCCGACGCCCGGCGCGACCCGAACTTCCTCATCATGGCGCGCACCGATATCAGGGCCACCGACGGACTCGAGGCGGCACAGCAGCGCGCCAAGGCCCTCGTTGACGCCGGCGCAGACGCAATCTTCCCGGAAGCCATGAAGGACCTCAGCGAATTCCAGGCCATCCGCGATGCCGTGGACGTCCCGATCCTGGCCAACATGACCGAATTCGGCAAAAGCGACCTCTTCACGGTGGACCAACTGGCCGGCGTCGGCGTCAACATGGTGATCTACCCGGTAACGCTGCTCCGTAGTGCCATGGGCGCTGCTGAGCGTACTCTGGAATCGATCAAATCCGACGGCACCCAGGAGGCCCAGGTTTCGAGCATGCTGACCCGCGCGCGTCTCTATGACCTCGTCGACTACGAGGCCTACAACCGCTTTGACACCGGGGTCTTCAACTTCCAGATCCCCGGAATCTGACACCCCACCGGACTGCCGGCCCCGGCCGGTCAACAGGCGTTAGGAACAAAGGAGTTTCAGCATGGCTGAAAATGAGATCAAAAAAGGCCTCGCCGGCGTCGTGGTGGATTACACCGCGGTGTCGAAGGTCAACCCGGACACCAACTCGCTGCTCTACCGCGGCTACCCTGTCCAGGAACTGGCTGCCAAGTGCAGCTTCGAGGAAGTCGCCTACCTGCTGTGGAACGGGGAGCTCCCTGCCAAAGAGCAGCTCGCCGAATTTTCCGCGCGGGAACGCGCCGGCCGGGCCCTGGATCCGGTGGTCAAGACAGTCATCGACACGTTGCCCACCACGGCACATCCGATGGACGTGTGCCGCACCGCAGCCTCGGTAATGGGCGCACGGCACCCCCTGGCCGAAGATTCGTCCCGCGACGCCAACATGGCCAAGGCCATCGACCTGTTCGCCGCCATGCCCGCGGTGGTGGCCTACGACCAGCGCCGCCGGCACGGCCAGGACGTGGTTGAACCCCGCGATGACCTGGGCTACTCGGCAAACTTCCTCTGGATGGCCTTCGGCGAAGAACAGGTCCCGGAAGTGGTGGAGGCCTTCAACGTCTCGATGATCCTCTACGCTGAGCACTCCTTCAACGCCTCCACCTTCACCGCCCGTGTGATCACCTCGACGCTCTCGGACCTGCACTCCGCAGTGACCGGAGCCATCGGGGCCCTCAAGGGTCCGCTGCACGGCGGCGCCAACGAAGCCGTCATGCACACCTTCGATGAGATCGGCATCCGGCAGGAGGAATCCCTCGAAGAAGCCGCCGCCCGGGCCAAAGCATGGATGGAAGATGCCCTGGCGCAGAAGAAGAAAGTCATGGGCTTCGGCCACCGCGTCTACAAGCACGGCGACTCCCGCGTTCCCACCATGAAGGCCGCCCTGGACAAGATGATCGCCCACTACGGCCGCCCGGAGCTGCTGGGGCTGTACAACGGCCTGGAAACCGCGATGGACGAGGCCAAGGCCATCAAGCCGAACCTCGACTACCCCGCCGGGCCCACCTACCACCTCATGGGCTTCGACACCCCCACCTTCACTCCCCTGTTCGTGGCCAGCCGGATCACCGGCTGGACCGCGCACATCATGGAGCAGTTGGACTCGAACTCGCTGATCAGGCCGTTGAGCGAGTACAACGGCGTGGAGGAACGGCACCTTCCCTAGCGTGTGGTGGACGACGGCGGCCCGGGCACCGAAGTGCCCGGGCCGCCGTCGGGCGTTAAACGCCATGGCTGTCCGGAAACACCGTGGCTGTCCAGGCGAAGGTTGCCCGGCAGGTCAGCCCAATAGGCTTTCGGACGAGGCGACGGATTCGTTGTCGGCGTCCATGGTGACCACGACCCTCACGGTCCCGCCTTCGAGCACCACGGGGAGCCAGTGGTCCGCGTCCTGCCACATCCGCTCGACCGGCAGGGTATCCACCGGGAACCATTCGGGCAGGATTTCGTCGCTGGGGGCCGGCTCGCCGTGCCACAGGCGGGCGGTGAAGAGCCTGGTCTGCATGTTCCATTCCGGCCGGGCCGGAAAGACGAAGTGGACCGATCCGGCGTCGGCCAAGTCTTCCGCCTGCAGCACCACTCCGGTTTCTTCCAGGACTTCCCGCACCGCGGCCTGCTGGCCGGTCTCCCCCGGCTCGACATGGCCGCCGATGCCCACGATCTTGCCCTTGCCGAAACCTGTCTGCTTCAGCCCCAGAAGGACCTCAGTCCCGTCGGCCCCGTCACGGAGCAGGAAGCAAAGAGTCACGGCGGCTGCGGTCATGGCTCCAGCTTAACCGGCACCTCCGCGGATACCGGGCTGCATCACATCTGCGGGATACAGTCGTGGCCGGACTGGGCACTTCCTTCCTGGCCCTGTCCCTCGGCGCAGCGGAAGTAACCCTGAACCTGGCCCGAATAGACGATCTCTTCCTGTCTCCGGCAGGCTCCGGGACTGGCTAGCCCAGAGCCCGCGGATGGGCGGCGGCGTAGATCTCCCGCAGCGTATCGGCCGTGACCAGAGTGTAGACCTGGGTGGTGGTTACGGAGGCGTGGCCCAGCAGTTCCTGCACCACCCGGACATCGGCGCCGCCTTCGAGCAGGTGGGTGGCGAACGAGTGGCGCAGCGTGTGGGGTGAGACGTCCCTGGTGATGTTGGCTTTCTCCGCGGCAGCCTTGAGGATGGTCCAGGCGCTCTGCCTGCTGATCCGTCCGCCGCGGGCATTGAGGAACAGGGCCGGTGTGCCTTTGCCCTTGGCGGCGAGCAGCGGGCGGCCGCGGACCAGGTAGGCATCGAGGGCGCGTGCTCCGTAAGACCCTAGCGGGACCAGCCGTTCCTTCGAGCCCTTGCCGAAAAGCCGGACGATGGCGGGACCGGCCCCGGGTTCTGCGAGGGTGATGTCATCGACGTCCAGGCCCACGGCCTCGCTGATCCGCGCTCCGGTCGAATAGAGGAACTCGAGCAGGGCCCGGTCCCTCAACCCGGTGGCAGTGTCAGTGCCCGCGGCCTCGAGGATCCGGGTCACCTCGTCCACGCTGATGGCTTTGGGCAGCCGCTTGCCGGCCATCGGCGGATGGACCTCACTGGCGGGATCGGCCGGCGTGTACCCTTCGAGGGCCCAGAACTTGTGCAGTCCCCTTACCGCCACCACTGTCCTGGCCGCTGACCGCACTCCCAGGGCGGAGCCGCCGTCGGAACCGTCGGAAAGGGCGCGGACGTAACCGGTGACGTGGTGCCGGGTGATGTCCTCCGGGCGGCTGCAGCCGGCGGCGGCGAGGTACCGGGCGTACCGGGCGAGGTCGCGGCGGTAGGCTGCCAGCGTGTTGGCGGCCAGTCCCCGCTCCACGCCCACGTGTTGCAGGTAGTCGGTAATGGCCCGGTCGATGGCCCCGGAACGTCCTGCGGCCGGTACCGCGGCCGGTTCCGCGTCCGCAGCGGCCGCAGCGGTGTACGGTGCCGTTCCGACGGAAGGCACCGGTTCAGCCGAAGGACCGGGACCCATCAGCGCTGGCTGGGGTGTGCGGGCCAGGGGGCGTCGGCGGGGCGGAGTTCCTGGAAGTTGCCGGCACGGGCGGCTGCGGCGGCAAGGATCCCGACGACGGCGGACGGGTTGTGCAGGCGTCCGGCCAGGACGGAAGCCACGGCATCGTCCAGGCTGACCCAGTGGAACTCGATCTCCGCTTCCTCGTCGGTCCGCTCGTGGCGTTCGTGCTCCGGGATTTCGGTGAGGTCGCGGGCCAGGTAGATGCGGATTGCTTCGCTGGATGAGCCGGGCGAATTGAAGACGTCGGCAAGGACGTGCCAGGTTCCGGCGGCGAGGTCGGCTTCCTCGGCAAGTTCGCGGGCGGCGCCCACCACGAAGTCTTCGCCTTCGACGTCGAGCAGGCCGGCCGGCACCTCCCACAAATCCATCCCTACCGGGTGCCGGTACTGCTTCAGGAGCAGGATGCGGCCCTCGGCATCCATGGGCAGGACAGCCACTGCCCCGGGGTGGTCGATGTAGTCGCGGGTCAGCGCATCCCCGGACTCGGAAAGCTGGAAAGTGTCGCTGACGACGTCCCAGATCCGGCCCTGGTACACCTTCTCGGTAGACAAAAGACGGCGCGGGCTTGGTGCATCCGAAACCTGCGTTGCAGGGGTGGTTTCAGGTGTACCAGGCATCGCGCCGTCCTTCTTCTGCTCTATTGACTACTTAGCGGTAACCGTAGCGGATGCCGCGGCCTTCCCGGCCACGGGCGCAGCCGTGTCGGCAACCGCCCGGGATCCGGCGCCCTGGTGGTCCAGGGCCGCCTTGACCAGGCCTGCGAACAGCGGGTGCGGGCGGGTAGGCCGCGAGCTCAGCTCGGGGTGTGCCTGCGTGGCCACGTAGTACGGGTGCACGTCGGCGGGCAGCTCGACGAACTCCACCAGCTTGCCGTCCGGCGAGGTACCTGAGAAGACCAGGCCCTTGTCGGCAATCTGCTGGCGGTACTTGTTGTTGACCTCGTACCGATGCCGGTGGCGTTCGCTGACGGTGGTGGCGCCGTACGTCCCGGCAATGACGGAGCCTTCGTCAAGTTTGGCTTCGTAGAGGCCCAGGCGCATGGTTCCGCCGAGGTCTCCGCCGCCTTCGACGAACTCGAGCTGTTCCTCCATGGTGGCGATGACGGGGTATTTGGAGTCCGGTTCGAACTCGCTGGAAGAGGCACCCTCCAGGCCCACCACGTTGCGGGCGTACTCGATGACCATGCACTGCAGGCCCAGGCACAGGCCCAGGACGGGGAGCTTGGTTTCGCGGGCGAACTTCAGGGCGCCGAGCTTCCCTTCAAGTCCGCGGATGCCGAAGCCGCCCGGCACGCAGATGGCGTCGACGCCGTCGAGCGCCTTAATGGCGCCTTCGCGCGTCTCGCACTCGTCCGACGGGACCCAGCGGATCTTCACCTTGGCTTCGTTGGCGAAGCCGCCGGCGCGCAGTGCTTCGGTCACCGAAAGGTAGGCGTCGGGCAGGTCGATGTACTTGCCCACCAGGGCGATCTCGACGTGGTGCTTGGGGTTGTGGACGGCGTCGAGCAGTTTGTCCCAGCTGGTCCAGTCGACGTCCTTGAACGGCAGGTCGAGGGCGCGGACGATGTAGGAGTCCAGTCCCTGGGAGTGCAGGGTCTTGGGGATGTCGTAGATGCTCGGGGCGTCGGCGGCGTTGACCACGGCGTCGATGTCGACGTCGCACATCCGGCCGATTTTTTCCCGCATGGCTTCGGGAACTTCGCGGTCCGAACGGATCACGATCGCCTCAGGCTGGATGCCGATGGAGCGCAGCGCGGCCACGGAGTGCTGAGTGGGCTTGGTCTTCAGTTCCTGGGACGGCCCGATGTAGGGCACCAGCGAGACGTGCAGGAAGAATACATTTCCGCGGCCGATGTCCTGGCGGACCTGGCGGGCGGATTCGAGGAACGGCTGGGACTCGATGTCGCCAACGGTGCCGCCGATTTCGGTGATGATGACGTCGGGGGCGTTCTTTCCCTCGGCGGGCAGGCGCATGCGGCGCTTGATCTCATCCGTGATGTGCGGAATGACCTGGACGGTGTCGCCGAGGTATTCGCCGCGGCGTTCCTTCGCGATCACCGTGGAGTACACCTGGCCTGTGGTCACGTTCGCGGAACCTTCAAGGTTCTCGTCGAGGAAGCGCTCGTAGTGCCCGATGTCGAGGTCGGTCTCGGCGCCGTCGTCGGTCACGAAGACCTCACCGTGCTGGAAGGGGTTCATTGTGCCCGGATCCACGTTCAGGTAGGGATCGAGCTTCTGCATCGTCACGGACAGGCCGCGGGCCCGGAGCAGGTGACCAAGGCTTGAAGCCGTCAGTCCCTTACCGAGCGAGGACGCCACACCGCCGGTGACGAAAATGTGCTTCGTCGTCTTGGAGGAGCCCGGGAACCGGGAATTTACACGGGAATTTGATCGCTGCACCACGGAATTCGAGCCTATCATCAATTCAGCCATCCCGTCGTTGTCCCGTCAGGCCCGCTGGGGCAGGAGCTTGGCGTCGTCCAGCAGTTCGCGGGCGTGTGCCTGCGCGGATTCGGAGTCCTCCTGGCCTGCGAGCATGCGGGCCAGTTCACGGACCCGTTCGGGACCGTCGAGGAGGCGGACATCACTGGACGTGAAGCCTGTGGCGGTTTTGCCGTCCGCTCCCCTGACCGAGGTTTTGGTCACAGTGATGTGCTGGTCCGCGAAGGCGGCCACCTGGGGAAGGTGGGTGACCACCAGCACCTGCACGTGGCGTGCCAGCATCGCCAGCCGCCGGCCGATCTCGACGGCGGCCCGTCCGCCGACTCCGGCGTCCACCTCGTCGAAGACGAACGTGGGGACCGGATCCACGGCGGCAAGCACCACCTCGATGGCCAGCATGACGCGGGACAATTCACCGCCGGATGCACCCTTGCCCAGCGGCCGGGCCGGGGCGCCGGAATGGGGCTGGAGCAGGAAACTGATGTCGTCCGCGCCGTGCGGGCCCAGTTGTCCGGCTGATTCCAGGTTGATCACCAGGGTGGCGTCTGCCATGGCCAGCGCCGTCAATTCGGCGCTGACACGGGCCGAGAGGTCCTTGGCGGCCTTGGACCGGATCTTGCTGATCGCGGCCGACTGCTTCTGGAGCTCCGCTTCGGCCCGGACCACCTCGGCATCCAGCGCCTCGATCCGGGAGGAGTCGTCCTGCAGTTCGTCGTAACGGACCCGCGCGGTTTCAGCCCACACCAGCACCTCGTCAATGGTGGGCGCGTACTTGCGGACCAGCTTGGCCAAGGCGGCCCTGCGGTCCTCGATTTCGGCAAGCCGTTCCGGCCCCTCCGAGTCCAGTCCTGCCTGGTAGCTGGCAAGTTCCGTAGCGATGTCGTTGAGCAGGAAACCAACTTCTGCCAGGCGTGCGGCGGCGGAACCGAGCTCGGCATCGTGCTCTGCCACATGCTCCAGGGTGCGCTTGGCAGCATCCACAAGCGTCGTTGCATCGGCGGCTTCGCCAAAGTCCTCGGCGATGAGGGCCTGGTGGGCGGTGCTGGCGGCGATCCGCAGTTCCTCGACGTTGGCAAGCTTTACGGCTTCGGCCTTCAGCTGCTCGTCCTCGCCCGGCTGCGGGTCCACGCCATCGATCTCTGCGAGGGCCGCCTCCAGCGACTCCGCTTCCCGGAGCCGGTCGCGGGCGGCGCTGCGCAGGCTGTCCAGCTCTGCCTGGCTGGCTTTCCACCGGCCGTAGAGCTCCTGGTAGGCGGCCAAGGGCCCGGCCAGGGCATCGCCGGCGAACTTGTCCAGCGCCTCCCGCTGGGCCGTGGCGCTCTTGAGCCGGATCTGGTCCGACTGGCCATGCACCACCACCAGCGACTCGCCGATCTCGGCCAGTACACCCACCGGAGCGGCCCGGCCGCCCAGGAACGCCCGGCTGCGGCCGTCCGCACCCAGGCGGCGGGCCAGGATCAGCTCGGCGCCGTCGTCGAACTCTTCTGCTTCCGCGCCGGCATCAAGGGCGCGGGCGATGGCCGGGTGCCCGGCTTCAAGCTTCAGGACGGCCTCGGCGGTGGCGCTCTTCGCGCCGCTGCGGACGGCCCCGGCATCCGACCGGGCACCCAGCAGGAGGCCGACGGCGGTGACCACCATGGTCTTGCCGGCACCGGTTTCGCCGGTCACCACGCTCAGGCCCGGGCCGAGCGGCAGCGTCGCGTCCGTGATGACGCCCAGATCGCGGATTCTCAGTTCTTCAATCATGGATTCACTTTGCAGTCGACGGATCGGGGTCGCCGCCGGCGCCGTCCGGCTCCGGGACCTGCAGCGGCGGCATGGGCCGTGGCGTGCGGACCAGCGGGATGGGACCGGTGTGCACAGCATCGGCCTTGGGTACGGGGCCGCGCCAGCCGTGGATGGGCAGTTCGAACTTGCGGACTAGGCGGGCGGAGAAAGGTGTCTGGTGGGTGCGGGCCAGCCGCACCGGGTTGGCGGACTTGGTGACCTCGACGCGGGCACCCGGCGGCAGGTCCACCGAGCGCCGGCCATCACACCACAGCACGCCCTGCGCGTCGGTCCGGCCGAGGACCTCGACGGCCAGCCTGGACCGGGGCGAGACAACCAGCGGCTTGGCAAACAGTGCGTGCGCACTGATGGGCACGATCACCAGGGCTTCCACCTCCGGCCAGACCACGGGGCCTCCGGCAGAGAACGCGTAGGCCGTTGAACCAGTGGGGGTGGCCAGTACGATGCCGTCGGAGCCGAAGGATGTGAGCGGGCGCTCATCCACTTCGGTGACGACTTCGAGCATCCGTTCGCGGTTGGCCTTCTCGATGGCGGCTTCGTTCAAAGCCCAGGTGTGCCAAATCTTTTGTCCCCTGACCCATACCTGGACGTCAATGGTCATCCGCTCTTCGACCGTGTATTCACGGCTGGCGATCCATTCGACGGTCTGGGCCAGGTCCGCCCGTTCGCTTTCGGCCAGGAAGCCTACGTGCCCCAGGTTGACGCCCAGCAGGGGCACGTCCTCCTCGCGGACCAGTTCGGCAGCGCGCAGGATGGTTCCGTCGCCGCCAAGGACCATAACGAGTTCGACGTCGGGCAGCTGGACATGGTCGTGGAGCACCTCCACCGGCTGGGCCAGGTGGCCAAAAAACCGCTCCATGTCCCCGAGCTCGGACTCCTGCATCACGGGGACGATGCCCGACGCGTGCAGCAGGGCGCAGGCTTCCCAGGCAGCCTTCAGTGATTCCTCGCGGCCGGTGTGGGCAAGGACCAATACACGCCTGCTCATCAGGTTCCGCTCTCTAGTGGTTCGGCCAGATTTGTCCGAGCAACGCAGCGGCTGCTGCCTCTCGCTCTTCGATCTTAGGCAAGTCTTGGGTGTTCCTGCGTTTTATCCACAGGAAGTATTCGACGTTGCCATCCTGTCCCGGAAGCGGGCTGACCGCCAGCCCGCACAGGTCCAGCCCGGCGTCGAGAGCCGCCATGGCGACTTTCTCCACGGCCAGCCGGCGTTCGCGCTCCGACGTGACCACGCCCGTCCTGCCCAGGCGGTCCTTGCCGATTTCGAATTGCGGCTTCACCATGAGCACCAGGTCGCCGCCGGGGTGGGTGCAGGCCGCCAGCGGGCGCACCACGAGGGTGAGCGAAATGAAGGAGAGGTCGGCCACCGTCAGGGCGCAGGTCCCGCCGATGTCCTCCGGCGCCATGTACCGGACATTCATTCCCTCGTGGACGGCCACGCGCGGATCGTTGCGGAGGTGCGGCACCAACTGGCCGTGCCCGACGTCGACCGCCACCACGTGCGCGGCCCCGCGGCGGAGCAGGACGTCCGTGAAGCCGCCGGTGGAGGCGCCGGCGTCGAGGCACCTTTTGTCCTGGACGGTGATCGCCGGAAAGGCGTCGAGGGCACCGGCCAGTTTGTGACCGGCTCGGCTGGCGTAAACATCCTGGTCATCGTGCTCGACGGCGATGTCCCGGCCGTCATCGATCTGGAGGGATGCTTTGGCGAGGACCTGGCCGCCGGAACTGACCTTGCCCTCCGCGATGAGCGACGCCGCGTGCGTGCGCGACCGTGCCAGGCCGCGGGCCACCAGTGCCTGGTCGAGGCGGACGGGCATCAGGCGCCGCCTCCTGCGGGAGCATTGGCGGCAGGTGCGTCCGTGGGGTCGGTGTTGAGCGCGGCCAGCAGTTCGTCGTGAAGGCGGTTGTACAGGTCTTCGTGACCGGCGGTTGGCAGCAGGGGTATCTCCTGCAGCCGGTACAGGGACTGCGCCACGTGTGGATCGGGGATGTCCTGTCCGTCGGCCTGCGGCCACTCGGGAGCAGGCTGGGCTGGCACGTTGTCCGGTTCCGTCAGCTCAGTCATGGAACCATCCTAGTGATCCATCCACACCATCTTGGGCGCCTGCGGGGCGGATGCGTCCGGGGTCGAGGCCCACCAGGCGGCACATGCTGCCCGCCAGGAATCAATGTTTTCCTTGCTGCCAATGATGCCCACCGCGCCGTTGGCCACGCGGGCCGTTGCCTGGCCGCAGGCGTAAGTGCCGTCGTCGTGCGTCACGTCCGGGTACGGACGGTGCAGCCCGGCGAGGTTTTCGATGATGTAGTCGGGCCGTTCCGCGGACCGCGCCGCGAGGATGCTTTCCCGGGTGTCGACGCCGGTCAGGACGGCGACCGTGGCAAACCCTGCGTTGTTGCCGCCCAGGATGTCCGTGTCCAGCCGGTCGCCAACGACCAGGGGCCGCTCGGCCCCGAGGCGCTTGGCGGCCGAGTGGAACAGCGGTGCCTCGGGTTTGCCGGCGACTTTGGGTTTCTGTCCGGTCGCCGCCGCGACGGCGGCCACCAGGGTCCCGTTCCCGGGTGCGATGCCGCGGGCCTGCGGAATGGACATGTCGGTGTTTGTTGCAACCCACAGGGCACCGGCGGACACCACGTAGGAGGCTTCCGCCAGGTCCTTCCAACCGATGGACGGGCTGAAGCCTTGCACCACGGCCACCGGTTCCTCGTCCTGGCTGCCAACGGGTACCAGGCCTGCCAGCTCTATTTCCCGGGCCAGTGCGGAACTGCCGGTGATCAGGACATGTGAGCCGGTTGGAAGAAGCGATGCCAGCAGGTCCGCCGCCGCCTGGGACGAGCTGACCACCTGGTTGTCCTCTGCCGGGGCGCCGAGCTCGCGAAGGTGCTCGGCCACCTCCGCCGGTGAGCGCGAGGCGTTGTTCGTTACGTAGCCCAGCCCGATACCCAGCCCGGAGAGCTGCTTCAGCGCGTCGACAGCGCCCGGAATGGCGTGCGGGCCGGCGTAGACCACGCCGTCCAGGTCTGCGAGGAGCGCGTCGAAGCGGGAAACCAGGGAAACGTCACTCATCCGGTGTCAGTCCTCCCGGCGTTCGTCGGTGTGCGGGGCGTTGCCTGCCCCGTCTTCGTGGCCTTCTTCCGAGGCGTCGGTAACAAGCTCGTCCTCTTCCACCGAGTCCGGGTCGGATTCGGCGTCGTCGGAGACGAAGTAGTCGGCGTCCTGGTCGTCGAGATTGCTGTCCTGGACCGTCTTGGCCTCGGGGGCGCGCCCGGCCTGGGCGCTCTCCGTTGAAGCGGTTGCGGAGCCTTCGGTTTCGGAGCCCCCTGCGTCCGGGGACGCGGACGCACGGTCCAGCAGCTTCCGACGTTCGGCTTCTTCCCGGGCTTCTTCCTCTTCGTCCCAGCCGAGGTCGATGATTTCGGGTTCTTCATCGGCGCCCTGGCCGAGGGCGTTTTCGGCAACGACGGCCTGCCGGCTCCACTTCTCCGACTCTGCTTGGCGGCCAACAGCGGCGAGGGCGTCAGCGTAGGCGCGGAACAGCCGCGGGCTGTAGGAGAATGCCCGGTTGATGTCCAGCTGCTGGATCTCGAGCTCGGCTACAGCGGCATCCAGCTGGCCGAGGTCGGTGCGGGCGCCGGCCGCGACGATGGCCAGTTCCACTTTTCCGGGTGCGTCAAGGTCCTGGGCTTCCTCGGAGCGGGCAACGTCCAGCGCCCTGTCCGGGCGTCCCAGGCCGCGTTCGCAGTCGGCCATGACAGGGAGGTGTACGTTGGAGCCGCTGATCCGGCGGAACGTGCGGAATTCGCGGAGCGCCTCGCCGTAATGCCCGGCTGCGTAGGCGGTCAGGCCCACCGCTTCACGGACGGCTGCAAGCCGTCCACCACGCCGGCTCGCGGCGAGGGCATGCTGGAACGCCAGCTCAGGTTCGTCATCGATCAACCGGCCGGCCATCACCAGGTGGCGGGCCACCCACTCAGCGCTCTTCGGCTCGAGGGTCTTGATCTGGTGGTGGGTGGCGCGGTCCAGTTCCTTGCCCGTGACGTCCTCATCGATTTCGGGCGAACGTTCGCGGTCCGGCCGGTTGGCGCTGCGGAGATCGGCTGCGTTCGGCACGCGGACGGGGCGCTCCTCTTGGCGGTCACGGCCGAAGCCGCGGGCACCGGAACCGCCCCTCCCCGAGTCTGCACGGGAATCTCCACGATCGAAACTGCGGGGCGCGCGGTCCTGGCGGTCCCCGAACGGCTTGCGGTTCTCGCCGCCACTGAATCCGCGGCGGTCACCCTCACCATCACGACGCGGACGATCACCAAACGGCTTACGGTCACGGTCACCGAACGGTTTCCGGTCACGGTCGCCACCGCCGCTGAACCCACGGCGGTCACCCTCCCCATCACGGCGCGGACGATCACCAAACGGCTTACGATCACGGTCACCACCGCCACTGAATCCCCGGCGGTCACCCTCACCATCGCGACGCGGACGATCACCAAACGGCTTACGATCACGGTCACCACCGCCACTGAATCCCCGGCGGTCACCCTCACCATCGCGACGCGGACGGTCACCGAACGGTTTCCGGTCACGGTCACCACCGCCGCTGAACCCACGGCGGTCACCCTCACCATCACGGCGCGGACGGTCACCGAACGGTTTCCGGTCACGGTCACCGAACGGTTTCCGGTCACGGTCGCCACCGCCGCTGAACCCACGGCGGTCACCCTCACCATCACGGCGCGGACGATCACCAAACGGCTTACGATCCCGATCACTGCCGCCTGCTGATCCGCCACGGGGTTCACGATCCGACCTGGAGCGGAACCCGCGCGGGTCCCCGCCGGAATTGTTGTTGCCTCGGAAGGCCCCCCGATCATTGCCGCGGTTGCCACCGTTGTGCTCGGCCATTTGGATTCCTCCTGTTATGAGCCGACCACTGGCGCAACTGCAGCCGCTCGTTTCGTTTCCTACGCAACCCGAAATCAAGCGCTTCGAAGTCCGTGTATCTTCATCAATTCTAGTGGAGACGCAAAATCCCGCGGGACAGCGGGAGCCCTGGCGGCCGAATCGTGGCAATCTTCACAACTGGCACCAGGTGGATCCGGCCTTATCCGCGCCCGACCCGCTCTGCGCCCTCAACGCCCGCTCACATCCTGCAGCCCCAACCCAAACGCGCGCTCACATCCGGCAGCTTCTCCCCCAACGCCCGCTCAGTTGTTGCGGGTTACCCTCCAGGTATGAGCGGGCGTTCGGGTTTTACCTGTCAGGTGTGAGCGGGCGTTCCGGTTTTACCTGTCAGGTGTGAGCGGGCGTTCCGGTTTTGCCTGTCAGGTGTGAGCGGGGGTTGGTGGGTGGCCTGTCAGAGGTGAGCGGGGGTTGGTGGGTGGTGTGTCGGGTGTGAGTGGGGGTTGGTGGGGTTGTGGTGTTAAATGTGGGAGGCCCCAACCGTGTTGGTTGGGGCCTCGACCGAGTGTGTGTCCGGCGGTGTCCTACTCTCCCACACCCTCCCGGGTGCAGTACCATCG
>NZ_JARVSE010000007.1:0-155823 GCF_030209315.1 Pseudarthrobacter sp. efr-133-R2A-89
AACAATTGGTATCAACAAACTTGGCACACTATTGAGTTCTCAAACAACAGACACATTCGAATATTCCCGGAATCAATTCAAAAGAATTTCTATTCCGTATTTCTTCGCTGCGATGTTTCCATCTTATTTCATTCATATTCACTTTCGCAAATCCGGTTATTTTCCCGGAATTCACTCGGTGGAATGAATCCGCCCAGCAGAATAAGAAGCAATTTCTCCAGTTCCACGCGGTGCACGGTAAGAATTGCTTCTCATCAGTTGGGGGTTTATCACCACTCAGCGGCGGCGACTCAAAAAACAATACACGCCCCCCGGCAGCCGCGCAAATCGGCCGCCGGGAGGCGTGCATGGAGCATCCGAAGGTGCTAGGGAACCAGCACCTCAACCGTGGCCAGGTTCTTCTTGCCCCTGCGCAGGAGCAGGTACTGGCCATGCAGGAGTTCAGTCTCGGAAATCACGGCCTCAGGATCCGAGACTTTCTCGTTGTTGACGTAAGCGCCGCCCTCCCCCACGGTTCTCCTGGCAGCCGACTTGCTTTCGGAAAGTCCGGACGCCACCAGGAGGTCGACGATTCCCATCCCGTCCACCTGCACCGTGGTGGTGGGAAGTTCGGAGGTTGCCGCCTGCAGGGTTGCCTTGTCCAGCGCGGCCAGGTCGCCGTTGCCAAAGAGCGCCGCCGAGGCGGCAATGACCTTCTCGGTGGCGTCGACGCCATGCACCAGCGAGGTGACCTCGAAAGCCAACTTCCGCTGGCCTTCCCTGGCAAAGGGACGCTCCGCCACCGAAACTGCGATCTCTTCGATCTCGGCCCGCGTCAGGAAGGTGAAAACCTTGAGCCGGTCCACGACGTCGGCATCGGACGTGTTGAGCCAGAACTGGTAGAACGCATACGGGCTGCACATGCCGGCATCGAGCCAAATGGCGTTGCCCTCGCTCTTGCCGAACTTGGTTCCATCGGAATTGGTGATCAAGGGAGTACCGAGGGCGTGTACGCTCTTGCCCTCCACCTTGCGGATCAGCTCCGTACCGCTGGTGAGGTTGCCCCACTGGTCGGAGCCGCCGGTCTGCAGTACGCAGCCGTAGTCGCGGTAGAGCTGGAGGTAGTCCATGCCCTGCAGGATCTGGTAGCTGAATTCGGTGTAGCTGATGCCTTCATCGGAGTTCAGCCGGGAGGCCACAGCGTCCTTGCGCAGCATGGTGCCCACCCGGAAGTGCTTGCCCACTTCACGCAGGAAGTCGATGGCGCTCAACGGCGCCGTCCAGTCCAGGTTGTTCACGATCCTTGCAGCGTTGTCCCCATCGAAGCTGAGGAAGCGGCTGACTTGGGCCTGGAGGTAGCCGACCCACTCCGCAACAGTGTCCTTGGTGTTCAAGGTGCGCTCCGCCGTCGGACGGGGATCGCCGATCATGCCGGTGGAGCCGCCAACCAGCCCCAGCGGTTTGTGCCCTGCCAGCTGGAGCCGACGCATGACCAGCAGCTGGACCAGGTTGCCCAGGTGCAGGCTCGGTGCGGTGGGGTCGAAGCCGCAATAGTAAGTGACCGGCCCATTGGCGAGGAGCTTCTCCAGCTCAGCTTCGTCGGTGGAGACATGGACCAGCCCACGCCACTTCAGTTCCTGCCAAATGTTGGCGAAAGTGGGGTCGTTGCGCTGCGGTTCGAGGTTGTTCAGTTCTGGCACGCTTCCTAAGTTAGCAGTAACGCCGGGACCCCGGTCAGCCGGCTATTCCGGCCGGTACCGGTTCTGCGGCAATCAAACGAAGCCGCTGCGTGGCGCGGGTCATGGCGACGTAGAGATCCCCCACCTTGCCGTGCTCGTGGTTGAGCATGACGGAAGGTTCCAGCACCACCACACCGTCGAACTCCAGTCCCTTCGCTTCGCGAGGGCTGATCACCACGATGTCCTGTTCGTAGCTTCCCGCGCCCGTACCGATCCGCCGGCCGTAAGCCGCACGCAGGGCGGAAGTCGCCTGGGGCAGGAGGTCACCGTCGGCGATGACGGCGAGCAAGCCGCCGTCGAGCGCTCCCAACTCCTCCGGGAGGACCTCGAGGAGCCGGTCCACCACACCGCCGGCAGCAACCTCATCGATGATGGGTGACCAGCGTCCTTCACGCACGGCCTTGGGTGCGGACACCACCAGGCCGGCGGCGTTGGCCATCCTGACCGCGGCCTCGGCGATCTGGGACGGCGTACGGTAATTGACCGTCAGCTCTTCGAGCTGCCACCGGTCACCGAACATCGGGGCGAGTGCGCCCTGCCAGGAGTTGGCACCGGCCACGGAACTGGTCTGGGCGATGTCCCCCACGATGGTGAAGGACTTCAGCGGGCAGCGCCGGACCAACAGCCGCCACTGCATGGGCGAGAGTTCCTGCGCCTCGTCCACCACGATGTGCCCGAATGCCCAGGTCCGGTCACTCGTGGCACGCTCGGCGGCGGTCTGCCGGGCGCCCTGTTCCTGGTTCTGTTCAGCAAGCTCCTCAGCGGACATCAGCGGGTCCACGCCGGCGGCCTGCATGTTGACCAGGGTCTGCTTTGCGTTGGCAAGGTCCCGGGCCCGGTCGTGCTCCTGCTGGGCCAGCCCCCGCCCGGCAGCCGCGTCCAGCTCGCCCAGCAGCTCGGCGGCCTCATCCAGCAGCGGCACGTCCGGCTCAGTCCACGGAGCGTCGGCCGGCCGCAGCAGCAACGCACGCTCCTCCGGCGTCATGTTGGGGGTGCAGAATTCCAGGATTTCAGGCTTGCTGAAGAGGTCCGAGATCAGCTTCTCCGGTGTCATGGGCATCCAGCACAGGTTCAGCGCGATCCGCACGTCACGGGCAGTTCGCACATCCTCGGCCAGGTACGAGCGGTCCGCGTTGTTCCCGATGCTCCCGGCCTCAACGAGTTCGGTCATCTGCTCGGTCAGCTCCCGCAGCAGGATCTTGACGAACGTCACGCGTGCCTCGTTGTACGGCTTCCCGGTGGCGCGTGCACGTTCCCGGGCACGGCGGACCTGCCGCGGCGTCAAGGTCAGCTTGCGGCCGTCCACCTCGAGGATCCGGTTCCGGGCGGGGACGCGCATCCGGTTGGACACGGCGTTGGCCACGATGGCAGCCATGTCCAGGCGCCCCTTGATGGCCGCCACGTCAGCGTTGGTTTCCGGTACGGCGTGGATGCCCGGCATCAGGCGGCCAACGCTGGCCATGACAACCCCGGTCTCGCCGAGTGAGGGCAGCACCCGTTCGATGTATTTCATGAACGACGACGACGGCCCCACCAGCAGGACGCCAGCGCTTTTGAGCCGGTCACGGTGGGTGTAGAGCAGGTAAGCGGCGCGGTGCAGCGCCACGGCGGTCTTGCCCGTGCCGGGGCCGCCCTGGACCACCACGGCTCCGGAGATCGAGGACCGGATGATGCGGTCCTGCTCCGACTGGATGGTGCTGACGATGTCCGACATCCGGCCGGTCCGCTTGGAATTCAGGGCAGCGAGCAGCGCCCCTTCACCCTGGAGCGATTCGGCGTCCGTCAGCATGCCGGCATCCAGGACGTCGTCCTCGATGGCTTTGACGTCGCGGCCCTGCAGGATCAGGTGCCGGCGGCGGCGCACACCCTGCCGGTCGAAAGCGGTGGCCTGGTAGAAGTGGCCTGCCTCGGGTGCCCGCCAGTCCACCATCAACCGCTGCAGGTCCTCGGTGGTCAGCCCGATGCGCCCGATGTACTGGGCCTCGCCGGAATCCAGGTCCAGCCGGCCGAACACGAGCCGGTCATCCACGGCGTCCAGCTGGGCCAGGCGGTCCTCATACAGTGCGGCGAACGCATCACGTTCGGAAACGTTTTGCATGGTGCCCACGGCTCCGGCACGGCGGACCTGCGCCAGTTGGCGGCGCTTTTCCTCACGGAGCTCCTCCAGCCGGGCATACAGGCCGGCAACATAGTCCCGTTCGTGGGCCAATTCGGCGTCGAGCATCAACGTTCCCCTATCGCGAAAGACAGACCGTCCATTCTACAACCATTTCGATTAACGCAGGCGAAACGTGCCGGCCCCGGGCGGCCCACCGGCTGCCGGCCTCCGGGTCCGCGGTTTGGCTGCCTTGTATTTGGAAACCGTGGGGTCGCCGGTGAGCCAAAACCGCCAGGCGTAGCGGTCCGATCCCCCGGCCCCGGCCACACCCACCCGCGGACCGGAGCTGACAGGACGGGCCGGACCGGAGGGAAGCTCCAGCCCGAACGGCGGTGCCAGCGCATCCCGGCCGCTGTCCGCCGTCGTCATGCCCAGCGCCTTGGCCAGGCGGGCCGGGCCGCTGGCGAGGTCGGCGGGGGTTTTCGACGTCGGACGCCGGCGTTGCGCCAGGTCCAGCCCGCCGACGATTTCCCCGGCCCGCAGCAGCAGGGCGGAAGCCACGCCCTCGGGTCCGCACACAATGTTGGTGCAGTGATGCATGCCGTAGGTGAAGTAGACGTAGAGGCGGCCGGCGGGGCCGAACATGGGCGCGTTGCGGGGCGTCGGGCCGCGGTAGGTGTGCGAGCCGGGATCGGGATGCAGGGAGTCCTCCGGCCCAAGGTAGGCCTCCACCTCGGTCAGCCGCACGGACACGGTGCCGTCCCGGGACTCGTGGGTCAGCACGGCGCCGAGCAGCAACGGCGCGAGTTCCCGGGCGTCCCCGGACAGGAAATCCCGGAGCGGCCCGGTGGTTGAAGGGCTCTCATCCATTGCTCGACTGTACCCAGAAGTCCGCGATTCCCACGGGAAGCAACGGGCATCCGGCACCAACCACGGCCATGTCCGATTTCCGCTAGTAGGAGTGGTGTGGGGCTGGCAGGATGGAGGGATGGACTTCTGGCAGCGCTACCGGGCAATCGATGCCCGCGACCCCCGGTTCGATGGTCAGTTCTTCACAGCCGTCCGCACCACGGGGATCTATTGCCGGCCCTCGTGCCCGGCCCGGACGCCAAAGGCCTCGAATGTGACGTTCTACGAGACGTCCGCGGCCGCGCACGAGGCAGGGTACCGGGCCTGCAAGCGCTGCCTGCCGGAGGCTGTCCCGGGGACACCCGCCTGGAATGTGCGCCAGGACGTTGCCGGCCGGGCGATGCGCCTGATCAACGACGGCGTCATCAACCGGGACGGCGTGGCTGGTCTTGCTGCCCGGCTGGGCTACTCCGCCCGGCAACTCAACCGCATCCTCGGCCAGGAACTGGGTGCCGGTCCTTTGTCGTTGGCCCGGGCGGCGAGGGCACAGACGGCGCGCACCCTATTGGTGTCCACGTCCATGAAGTTTGCGGATGTGGCCTTCGCTGCCGGTTTCAGCAGCATCCGGCAGTTCAACGACACCATTGCCGAAGTCTTCGACCTGACCCCCACGGCACTGCGGCGGACCACCCGGCATCCGGCAGCCGCCGGGGGCGCCACCGCCTTGACGCTGAGCCTGCCCTACCGGGCGCCCTTTGATACCGGTATTTTCTCCTTCCTGGCCGTGCGTGCCATTCCGGGAATCGAGGAGGGCACGCCCACCTCCTACGCCCGGACCCTTCGCCTCCCGCACGGCGACGCCCGGTTCCGGGTGGAGTACGACGACGCCGCGCGGGGGCGGCCGCTGACCCTCACCGTCGGCGCGGTGGACCTGCGCGACCTGCCGGCGCTCCTGAGCCGCGTGAGGCGGCTGTTCGACCTGGACGCGGACCCGGAAGCGATCGACGGCACCCTTGCTGCGGACCCCCGGCTGGCGGACTCCGTTTCCGCTGCCCCCGGGATGCGGCTGCCCGGTGCGCTGGACCCGCAGGAACTGTTGGTGCGGGCCATGGTGGGGCAGCAGATCACGGTGGCGGCCGCCCGGACCGCACTCACGCAACTCGCCGCCGCCGGCAGCCCCGCCAGCGCCCCCGGCGGCGGCCTGGAACGGCTGTTTCCGACGCCGGCGCAGATCGCCGCAGCGGAGCATTTGCTGCGCGGTCCCCGGCGAAGGATCGAATCGCTGCTGAACGCTGCGGATGCAATGGCCGGCGGGCGGCTCGAGTTCGGGTACGGCGACGATGTGCCAAGCCTCACCGCGGCCCTGCTTCCCCTGCCGGGGGTGGGACCATGGACGGTGGGATACGTGGCAATGCGCGTCCTGGGCGCCCCGGACATCTTCCTCGCCAACGACGCCGCCGTCCGGAACGGCATCCGCGCCCTCGACACCGGAGGCCACACCCTCACACCGGACTTCAGGGAAACCAGCCCATGGCGTTCCTACGCCACTATGCACTTGTGGCGCGCCGCGGCACGGCCCGCCATTCCATCCTCCACCCCCTCGAAAGGGATGCCATGAAAGCCCAACTGCTGCAACTGTCCACCCCGGACGGTCCGTTTACCATCCTCGCCAGGGACGGCATGGTCCTGGCCTCGGGCTGGACGGCCGGCCTGCCGGAATTGATCGGGCAGGTCCACCCCGCGCTGCGTCCCGAGGACGTGGAGGAGGTGGCCGGCCTGGCGGGAATCTCGTCCGCCGTCGAGGCCTTCTACGACGGCGACCCGGCGCCCGCCATGGCCGTCCCGGTCCTGCAGCGGTCCGGGCCGTTCCGCGCGCACGCCTGGGATGTGCTGCGGGAGGTCAAACCGGGTTTCCCGGTGACGTACAGCGAGTACGCGGCCCTGGCAGGGAACCCCAAGGCAGTGCGGGCGGCGGCCAGTGCGTGCGCCTTCAACGCGGCGGCCCTCTTTGTCCCATGCCACCGGGTGATCCGGACTGACGGCTCTTTGGGCGGGTTCCGCTGGGGCCTGCGTATCAAGGAGAGCCTGCTGGCCCGCGAGGCCGCGTAGGGCTATTTCGGGTCCGGCATCGCCGATGGCCAGGGCAGCAGCTCCGGGAGGTCCGTGCCGTCGCCGGCGGCGGTGGCCCGCAGGCTGTCCAGCGAAGGCTGCCTGCCTGCGAGCCACGCGGCGATGTCAGTGACCATGCCGCTGACGACGACGGTGCTGCCGCCGGCGCCGAGGCCCAGCGGCGGCAGGGCCACGGGCTGCAGGACCAGCCGGGTTCCCGTGGGAACCCGGGCGGCCAGGAAGTCGAAGAGGTGCGAGCAGAAAGCCCCGTTCCAGGTTTCGGGGCCCGTGCCGGCGTCCAGGTCCGAGGTGTGGATGACTAGTTCGCGCCACAGCGCCAGCCCGGCGTCGTAGATGACTCCGTCGCGGAAGGTGATGGGCGTCTGCCACTCAGGACCGGTCAGAGCATCAAAGGCGGCCAGCGCCCGGTTGAGGGCGGCGGTGACGTCGGCGCGATGCTGGCCGAGGCTGTGCCCCGCCGCCAGATCGATGGCACGGTTGCGTCCCTCCACGCCACCGTCGTAGAGCGCCACCTTTTCGCCGCGGCGGCCGTGCTCCACCTGACGGGCGAGGGCGTCGCAGATGCCGGCGAGGTGGGCCAGCAGGTGGCCGCGGCTCCAGCCGGGAAGCGTTGACGGCGCCTTTTCGCCGCCGTCGGGAAGGCGGTCCAGGGCGGCGGCAAGCGCGTCGGCCGCCTTGTGCAGTTCGGCCTGGAGCGCCGCAGGGGAAGGTGAAGTCATGCGGCCAGCCTAGCGGAGCGCCCGGCGCGCCGGCGGCTATTCCAGCGGCGTTCCGTCCGGGCCAACGCGGTGCCGGACGTGCCGGCCGTCGGCGGCTGCCTGCCAGAACTCAATCTCGCGAGGCTGGAGTGCGTAGAGCTGCCAATTCGGGTTGTCGGTGCCGTCTGCGCGGGGCCGTTCGTGCCAGTCGAGGCTGGAGGCCTCGACGGAGAGCCCGGTCACCGTCCCGGCGAGCCGGACCTGCCGGCCGAGGCGTGGCCAGTAAAAGTTCATCGCGGCCCTCGGCTCCGCCGTGAGTTCCCTGCCCTTGCGGGAGGTGCGGGACGTGGCGAAGTGCCAGCCGTCGTCGTCAATGTTCTTCAGGATCAGCATCCGGGAAGACGGCTGCGGGCCACCGCCGGACGCGGCATCCACCGTGGCGAGGCTGAACGCGTGCGGCTGCTGCTCCCCCGCATCCAAGGCCTCGTCCAGCCATTGTTTGAAGAGCAGCGCCGGATCCTGTGGGGCACTGCCGGGATCGAATGCGGGCAGGTCGGCCGGGAAATCAGGCAGCGTGCGAAGGAACTTCCGGAACGTTTCGCTCATGGACCCAGCCTAGCCACATGCGGGTTGCGGCAAGCCCAACCACCACCCCCACACCCCCAACGCCCGCTCACTTCCTGCACTTAAAACGCCAATGCCCGCTCACTTCGGTAAAGAAAGTGAGCGGGCGTTCCCCCAAAACCTGCAGGAAGTGAGTCGGCGTTCCCCCAAAACCTGCAGGAAGTGAGCGGGCGTTTCAGCCGGCGTACGCGCGCACGTCCGCGAGTTCGCCTTCCAGGGCGACAAGCTGGCGTTCGACGGCGGCCGGTGCCGTACCGCCCTGGGAGTTGCGGCTGTTCAGCGATCCCTCAGTGGAGAGCACCGTGCGGACCTCCGGGGTGAGGTGCTCCGATATGGCGGCGTACTCCTCATCCGTCAGGTCCCACAGCTCAACGCCGCGGGACTCGGCCTGCTTGACCGCGGCACCGGAGAGCTCGTGTGCCTCCCGGAACGGCACGCCCTGGCGGACCAGCCATTCGGCGATGTCCGTGGCCAGCGCAAAGCCCTGGGGCGCCAAGGATTCCATCCGTTCAGTGTTGAACGTGAGGGTGGCGATCATGCCGGAGACGGCCGGGAGCAGCAGCTCCAGGGTGTCGGCGGCGTCGAATACCGGTTCCTTGTCCTCCTGCAGGTCGCGGTTGTACGCGAGCGGCAGGCCCTTGAGCGTAGCCAGCAGCCCGGTCAGGTTGCCGATCAGGCGTCCTGCCTTGCCGCGGGCAAGCTCTGCCACGTCCGGGTTCTTCTTCTGCGGCATGATCGAGGACCCCGTGGAGTACGAATCATGCAGCGTAACGAAGGAGAACTCCTTGGTGGCCCAGAAGATGACTTCCTCGGAGATCCGGGACAGGTCCACGCCGATCATCGAGCAAACCCAGGCGAACTCGGCGAAGACATCGCGGGACGCGGTGCCGTCGATGGAGTTGTGCGTGGCGGAGTAGAACCCGAGGTCCGCCGCCACCGCTTCGGGGTCCAGCCCCAGCGAGGAGCCGGCCAGCGCACCGGAGCCGTAGGGAGAGACCCCGGCCCGCTTGTCCCAGTCCTGGAGCCGCTGCACGTCGCGCAGCAGTGCCCAGGCGTGGGCCAGCAGGTGGTGGCTGAGCAGGACCGGCTGGGCGTGCTGCAGGTGGGTGCGGCCCGGCATGGCAACACCGTGGTGCGCCTTGGCTTGCTCCACCAGGGCATCCACCGTGGCCAGGACGCCCCGGGCGATGATCCTTGCATGGTCGCGCAGGAACATCCGGCCCAAAGTGGCCACCTGGTCGTTACGCGACCGGCCGGCGCGGAGCTTGCCGCCCAGCTGTGTGCCGGCCCGCTCAATCAGGCCGCGTTCCAGCGAACCGTGCACGTCCTCGTCGGACTCGGCGGCCACGTACGCGCCGGAGGCGACATCCGCATCCAGCCTGTCCAGGGCGTCCAGCATGCCTTCCAGCTCGGCGTCATCCAGCAGGCCTGCCTTGTGCAGCACACGGGCGTGCGCCTTCGAGCCGGCAATGTCATAGCGCGCCAGGCGCCAGTCGAAGTGCGTGGACTTGCTCAGCGCCGCGAGGGCGTCCGCGGGGCCGCCGGCGAACCGGCCGCCCCACAGCGCGCCGGTGTTCGTCCCCGAGCGCACCCCAACCTCGCTGCGCTCGGCCGGGGACCCCTGCGCTCGTGGGCCCTGCTTGGAATTCTGCTCAGCCATCCGGGCTACTTTCCTGCGACGCGGATGTCGCGGCCGGAGGCAACCTTGGCGGACATGCCCCACAGCTCGATGAAGCCCTTGGCCTGGGACTGGTCGAACGTGTCACCGGTGTCGTAGGTGGCCAGCGAGAAGTCGTACAGCGAGGTGTCGGAGCGGCGGCCGTTGACGATGGCCTGGCCACCGTGGAGGGTCATGCGGATGTCGCCGGAGACGTACTTCTGGGTGTCCTCGATGAAGGCGTCCAGGGAGCGCTTGAGCGGGGAGAACCACTGGCCGTCGTAGACAAGTTCGGCCCAGCGCTGGCCAACGGTGGCCTTGAAGCGGGCCTGCTCGCGCTCGATGGTGATGTCCTCCAGGTGCTTGTGCGCGGTGATCAGCGCCATGGCACCCGGGGCCTCGTAGATTTCGCGGGACTTGATGCCCACCAGGCGGTCCTCGACGACGTCGATGCGGCCCACGCCCTGGGCACCGGCGCGGCGGTTCAGTTCCTTGATGGCCTGCAGCGGGGTGACCTTGACGCCGTCGATAGCGACGGGCACGCCTGCTTCGAAGGAGATGGTGACTTCATCCGGGGCCGGCGGGAACTCCGGGGTGGCGGTGTAGTCGTAGATGTCCTTGGTGGGGGCGTTCCAGATATCCTCGAGGTAGCCGGTTTCCACGGCGCGGCCCCAGACGTTCTGGTCGATCGAGTACGGGTTCTTCTTGGTGGTCTCGATGGGCAGTCCCTTTTCCTCGGCGAAGGCGATGGCCTTGTCGCGGGTCAGGGCGAGGTCGCGGACCGGGGCGATGCACTTCAGGTCCGGGCCGAGGGTCTGGATGCCCACTTCGAAGCGGACCTGGTCGTTGCCCTTGCCGGTGCAGCCGTGGGCCACGGTGGTGGCACCGAATTCGCGGGCGGCCTTCACAAGGTGCTTGACGATGACCGGGCGGGAAATGGCGGACACCAGCGGGTAGTGGCCCTGGTAGAGGGCGTTGGCCTTCAGCGTCGGCACGCAGTATTCGTTGGCGAACTCGTCCGAGGCGTCGGCGACGTAGGCCTCGACGGCGCCGCAACCGAGGGCACGCTGGCGGATGGTTTCCAGCGATTCCCCGCCCTGTCCGACGTCGACGGCCACGGCGATGACCTCGGCACCGGTGGCTTCACCGATCCAGCCGATGGCTACTGACGTGTCCAGGCCGCCGGAGTAGGCCAGCACAATGCGTTCAGTCACTTTAAATGCTCCTTGTTGGGGTTGGTTGATGTTTTGTCTTCAAGCTTATTGCCCGGCTTCCTCGGCCAGTTGCAGGAAGCGCGCCGCGAGGTCCGGGCCGCCCAGCGGATCGCGGGACACCAGCAGGACGGTGTCGTCCCCTGCGATGGTGCCAAGGATGGATGGCATCACCGAATGGTCGATGGCCAGGGCCAGGAAGTTCGCGGCACCGGGCGGGGTCCGCAGGACGGCGATGTTGGCGGAGGCTTCCGCCGTGACCAGCAGTTCGCTGCACAGCCGGGCCAGCCGCGCGTCCAGGATTTCCTGCGTGACGCCGCTCTTCGCGGCCCGTTCACCGCCTTCGCCGGGCACCGCGTACACCAGGACACCTTCCTTGCCGCGGACCCGGACGGCACCCAGTTCCACCAGGTCCCGGGACAGTGTTGCTTGGGTGACCTGCACGCCGTCATCCGCCAGCAGCGCCGCAAGCTCAGCCTGCGAACGAACGGACTGCCCGGTGAGGATGGCGGTGATGCGTGCCTGCCTGGCGGTCTTGGTGGCCGGGCTGCTGCCCGGGGAGGACGGCTGGGCGGTCACTGGAACGTGCTCTCCCCGGTACCTTCAGCGGGGGAAAGGCCGTCAACGACGGCCAGGCCGGACCGGTGCATCAGCCAGGCCATCAGGGCTTTCTGGGCGTGCAGGCGGTTTTCCGCCTCGTCCCAGACGATCGACTGGGGTCCGTCGATGACGTCGGCGGAGATTTCGTAACCGCGGTAGGCAGGCAGGCAGTGGAGCACGACGGCGTCTTCCGCGGCGAGTGCCATGGCGCCGGAGTCCACGGAGTACTCCCGGAACAACTGCATCCGGGCGTCCTTCTCGGCTTCATGGCCCATGGAAACCCAGGTATCGGTGGCCACCACGTCCGCCCCTTGCAGGGCTTCCTTCGCATCGGTGGTGATCAGCACGGATCCGCCGGTCTCTGCCGCCCGTTCCTTCGCGGCCGCCACGATGTCCGCTGCCGGCAGGTAGCCTTCCGGACCGGCAATGCGGACGTGCATCCCGGCCGTGACGCCGGCCAGCAGGTAGGAGTTGGCCATGTTGTTGGCGGCGTCGCCGAGGTAGCTCATGGTGAGCCCCTTCAGCTCGCCCTTGTGTTCCTTGACGGCGAGGAGGTCGGCCAGGAGCTGGCACGGGTGGTAGTCGTCGCACAGGGCGTTGATGACCGGGACTTTGGAATTCTCGGCCATGGCCACCAGCCCGGAGTGCGCCCCGGTGCGCCACACGATGGTGGAGACCATGCGTTCGAGGACCTTGGCGGTGTCCTCCACGGACTCCTTGTGCCCGATCTGCGCCTCACCCGGATTGATGATCAGGGCATTGCCGCCCATGTCCGCGATGCCCGTGGCGAAGGAAACCCGGGTCCGGGTGGAGGTCTTGTCGAAGATGACGGCAACGGTCTTGCGGCCGCTGCCCTCGGCGGCGAACGGCTGGACACTGTATGGGGCGGCCTTCATCCGGGCTGCGAGTTCCAGGACCTCTGCCTGCTCGGCGGGGCTGAGGTCGGTGTCCTTGAGGAAGTGCCGGGTTGCGGTGGTCACTGGGCGTCCTTAGCTGTCTGGAGGATTGCCGGAAAAGCGGCGAGGAAGGTGTCCGCCTGGGCTGTGGTGAGGATCAGCGGCGGTGCCAGGCGGATGGTGTGCGGGCCGGGGCTGTTAATGATGAAGCCCGCGTCGAGGGCGGCCTGCACGACGGCGGGGGCGACGTCGGCGTCGAGGTCGAAGCCGATCAGCAGTCCTTCGCCGCGGACTTCCGTGACGCCGGGAATGAGGGCGAGCCCGGAGCGCAGGTGCGCCCCCACCGCGGTGGCGTTGGCCAGGACATCCTGGCTTTCCAGGGCATGGAGGGTGGCCAGGGCGGCCGCCGTGGCCACCGGGTTGCCGCCGAACGTCGTGCCGTGCTGGCCGGCGGACAGCAACGACGACGTCTGGCCGCCAAAGGTGATGAGGGCACCGATGGGGAAGCCGCCGCCGAGGCCCTTGGCCAGGGTGACGGCGTCGGGGACGATCCCGGCGTCTTCGCTGGCCAGCCACTTGCCGGTCCGCCCGATGCCGGTCTGGACCTCGTCGAGGATCAGGAGTGCTCCGGCCTTGGTGGTGGCCTCGCGCGCAGCCTGCAGGTAGCCTGGGGGCAGCGGCCGGACACCGGCCTCGCCCTGGATGGGCTCCAGGAACACGGCGGCAACGGTGTCATCCACTGCAGCCTCCAGCGCGGCGATGTCGCCGAACGGGATGTGCACCACGCCACCGGGCAGCGGTTCGAACGGCGCCCGGTAGGCTTCCTTGGCGGTCAACGCCAGGGCACCCATGGTCCGGCCGTGGAACGCCCCTTCGAGGGCGATGATTTTGCTCCGCTTGGTGTCGCCGGCGCCGGTGTTGCGGCGGGCAAGCTTGAAGGCTGCCTCGTTCGCTTCCGTGCCGGAGTTGCTGAAGAACACCTTGGATCCGGCAGGGGCGTGGGTGAGCTCCAAAAGTTTCTCCGCCAAGGCCACCTGCGTGGGGCTGGTGAAGAAGTTCGAGACGTGGCCCAGGGTTGCCAACTGGCTGGCGATGACTGACGTCACGAAGGGGTGGGCGTGGCCGAGGGCGTTGACGGCGATGCCGCCGAGCAGGTCCAGGTATTCCTTGCCGTCGGCGTCCCACACCAGGCAGCCGGCGCCGCGGACCAGGACGCGCTGGGGGGTGCCGAACACGTTCATCAGCGAGGTGGAGTAGCGGGAGAGCCACTCGGTGCCCGCGTGGCCCTTGGTTTCCACCAGTGCGGCCACCGGGGTTTCGACAAGCTCAACCTCTGCGGTGTGCTTACTCATGCGTTGTTCTCCTCGTCGGGGACCACCTGCGTGCCGATGCCCGCCGTCGTAAATGTTTCAAGAAGCATGGAGTGGGGCAGGCGCCCGTCCACGATGTGCGCGCGCTCCACGCCTTCGTCGATGGCCTTCAGGCACGCGGCCATCTTGGGGATCATGCCCGATTCGAGGCGCGGCAGCATCTCCCGCAGCTCGGAGGCCGTCAGCGATGAAATCAGCGAGGACTTGTCCGGCCAGTTGGCGTACAGGCCTTCGACGTCGGTCAGGATGACCAGCTTGGAGGCGCCCAGCGCCGAGGCGACGGCGGCGGCCGCGGTGTCCGCGTTGACGTTCAGGACCTGGCCGGTGGGCTGGAAACGCCCGGCACCTGCCACGTTCTCCCCGCCGTCGACAATCTCCGGGGCGACGGTGGAGATCACCGGGATGCGGCCGGCGGCCAGGATGTCCACGATGCCCGCGGGGTCGACGCCGACCACCTCGCCCACGAGCCCGAGGTCGATGTCTTCGCCGTCCACCACGGTGCCGGTGCGGACGGCGCGCAGCAGCCCGCCGTCTTCGCCGGACATGCCGACGGCGTAGGGCCCGTGGGAGTTGATCAGGCCCACCAGTTCGCGCCCCACCTGGCCGGTGAGGACCATGCGGACCACGTCCATGGCTTCCGGGGTGGTGACGCGCAGGCCGCCTTTGAACTCGGATTCGATGCCCAGCCGCCCCAGCATGGAGTTGATCTGGGGGCCGCCGCCGTGGACCACCACAGGGTGGATGCCCACGTGGTGCAGGAAGACGATGTCCTCGGCGAAGGCACGGCGGAGTTCGTCGTTGACCATGGCGTTGCCGCCGTACTTGATCACCATGGTGGTACCGGCGAACCGCTGGATCCAGGGCAGCGCCTCGATCAGGGTGGCGGCTTTGTCCTGGGCAGCGGACATGCTGGTGGTTTCACGCGTCTGGGTGTTCATGCTGTCACTTTCCGCAGCGGTTCCTGCCGGGAGCAGGAGCTCCTAGCTGGAGTAGGCGCTGTTCTCGTGGACGTAGTCGTGGGTGAGGTCGTTGGTCCAGATGGTGGCTTCGGCGTCGCCTGCCTGCAGGTCGATCTCCACCAGGACCTCGCGCGGTTCCAGGTCCACCAGGCTCCGGTCGTCGCCGATGCTGCCGTTGCGGCAGATCTGGATCCCGTTCATGGCCACGTTGAGCTTGTCCGGTTCGAACGCAGCGTCCGTGGTGCCCACGGCGGACAGCACGCGGCCCCAGTTCGGGTCCTTGCCAAAGATGGCGGCCTTGAACAGGTTGGAGCGGGCCACGGAGCGGCTGACCGTTTCGGCGTCCGCTTCGCTGGCTGCGTTGAAGGTGCGGATGGCGATGTCGTGGCTGGCGCCCTCGGCGTCGGCGATCAGCTTGCGGGCCAGTTCGGCGCAGACCTGGGTGAGGCCGGCACCGAAATCCGCCGCGGAAGGCACGGCCCCGGACGCACCGGAGGCCAGCAGGACCACGGTGTCGTTGGTGGACATGCAGCCGTCCGAGTCGGCGCGGTCGAAGGTGACCCGGGTGGCGTCCCGCAGGACGACGTCAAGCATGTCCGAATCTACGGCGGCGTCGGTGGTGAGCACCACCAGCATGGTGGCCAGGCCGGGGGCCAGCATGCCGGCGCCCTTGGCAATGCCGCCGATGCTGAATTCCTGGCCGTCGGCGTCGGTGCCGATGAACAGCGCCGACTTGGGCACGCTGTCGGTGGTCATGATCGCGGTGCCTGCCGCCGGACCGCCGTCGGGGCTCAATGCTGCCGCCGCCGCTTCGACGCCCGGCAGGATCTTGTCCATGGGCAGCTGTTCACCGATCAGGCCGGTGGAGCAGACAAAGACGTCGGTGGCCGAGATCCCCAGGACATCCGCCACTTTCTCCGCGGTGCTGTGGGTGTTCTGGAAGCCGGTGGGGCCCGTGCAGGCGTTGGCTCCGCCGGAATTGAGGATCACGGCGTCGACGCGGCCGTCGGAGACCACCTGGCGGGACCAGTGGACCGGGGCCGCTGCCACGCGGTTGCTGGTGAACACGGCGGCCGCGGCCTTGGCCGGGCCGTCGTTGACCACGAGGGCGAGGTCCGGGTTGCCGGAAGCCTTGAGGCCGGCGGTGACGCCGGCTGCCCGGAATCCCTGGGGTGCGGTGATGGTCACGGGGCTACTCCCTGCAGGTTGAGGCCGTCGGTTTCCGGCAAGCCGAGTGCGATGTTCATGGACTGGACGGCGCCGCCGGCCGTGCCCTTGGTGAGGTTGTCGATCACGCAGGTCACGATCACGCGCCCGGTGTGGGGGTCGAAGGCGAGCTGCATGGCGGCGTGGTTGGAGCCCTGGACGGACTTGGTGGCAGGCCACTGGCCTTCCGGCAGGACGTGGACGAACGGCTCGTCATCGTATGCGTCCGTCCACGCCTGGCGCAGCTGCGCGGCGGTGGTGCCGGCCTTGACCTTGGCGGTGGCGGTGGTGAGGATTCCGCGGCTCATCGGAGCCAGCGTGGGGGTGAATGACACGGTGACCTGCTCCCCCGCCGCGTTGGACAGGCCCTGCTCGATTTCCGGCGTGTGCCGGTGTCCGCCGCCCACGCCGTAGGGGCCCATGGATCCCATGACCTCGGAGCCGATGAGGTTGACCTTGGCTGCCTTGCCCGCGCCGGAGGTGCCGGAGGCGGAAACGATGACGACGTCGTCGGGCTCCAGCAGGTGGGCTGCGAACCCGGGAGTGAGCGCCAGCAGGGCGGAGGTGGGGTAGCAGCCGGGGACGGCGATGCGCCTGGCGCCCTTCAGGGCCTCGCGCTGCCCGGGCAACTCCGGAAGTCCGTAGGGCCAGGTGCCGGCGTGGGCGGAACCGTAGAACTTTTCCCATGCAGCGGGGTCTTCGAGCCGGTGGTCGGCTCCGGCATCGATGACGACCGTTCCTTCCGGCAGCTGGGCGGCGATTTCGGCCGACGCGCCATGCGGGAGGGCAAGGAAGACGACGTCGTGGCCGGACAGGTTCTCCACCGTGGTGTCTTCCAGGATCCGGCTTGCCAGTCCGTGCAGGTGCGGCTGCAGTTCGCCCAACCGCGAGCCCGCGTTGCTGTGCGCCGTGATCGCGCCGATGGTCACACCGGGATGCCCGGCCAGGAGGCGGAGGACCTCTCCCCCGGCGTATCCGCTGGCTCCCGAAACCGCAACAGAAATAGTCATGACTCGACTATACAACAATAATTATGCATTGGGGCCGATATTTATGCATGGGCAATCCGGGGGACGGTTGCTCCGCATACGTGTCCGTCCGGCACAAGGTGTCCCTAGGATGGACTTCGGCAGCCGGGCCGGAGGTACCGGAACCCGGGAAAGGAGCGCCATGACGCACGCAATCCTCGCACGGCAGGCAGGCGGACCGGAAGTCCTTGAATATACCGGGGTTGAGCCCCCCACGCCCGGCCCGGGGCAGCTGCTGTTCAAGGTGGGCGCGGCCGGCGTGAACTTCATCGATACCTACAAGCGCAGCGGCACCTACAAGGTGCAGTACCCCTTCACCCCCGGCACCGAGGCCGCCGGCACGGTGGAGGCGGTGGGAGACGGGGTGACCGGATTTGCCGTAGGCGACCGGATTGCCACGGCTGAGGGCATCAACTGCTACGCGGACTACGCGCTGGTGGACGAAGACGCCGCGCTGCCGGTACCAAGGGGCCTGGACGTCTTTACCGCCGCGGCGCTTCCCCTGCAGGGCATGACTGCCCACTACCTGATGAACTCCACGTTCAAGGTCGAAAGTGGCCACAGGGTCCTGCTCCATGCCGGCGCCGGAGGCGTGGGACTGCTGCTGATCCAGATGCTTAAGGCACGGGGCGCTGAGGTGTTCACCACGGTGTCCACCGACGAAAAGGAAGACTTGGCGCGCGGCGCCGGAGCGGACCACGTGCTGCGCTACGAAGGATTCGCGGAGCGGGTCCGGGAGATCACGGGCAGTACCGGCGTGGACGTGGTGTACGACGGCGTGGGCAAGGACACCTTCGACGGTTCCCTTTCAGCCTTGCGCATCAGGGGGATGCTGGTGTTGTTCGGTGCCGCATCGGGCCCCGTCCCGCCGGTCGACCCGCAGCGCCTGAATGCCGGCGGCTCCTTATTCCTGACCCGCCCCACGATGGGCCACTACCTCCAGGATGCCGCGGAGCGGCGTTGGCGCTCCGCCGAGGTGTTCGCTGCTGCAGCAGATGGAAGCCTGAAGGTGCGGGTAGGGGCCCGCTACCCGTTATCGCAGGCAGCCCTGGCGCACCGCGACCTTGAGGGCAGGAAGACCACCGGCAAAGTGCTCCTGGTTCCGTAACCGCGGGCAACGTGAACGCCGGGCAAACCCCCGGACCGCCTCAAACAGCGCGTCCGGGCGCGCCGGACACCTTTTGTTCATCTTCTCCCGGGAAAATGCACGGGTGACCCAGCAGCAGGTCCCCTTCGGGGATGACCATCCCGGTGCAGCGCCGGCCAGCACCGTCCGCCAGGATCCTGCGGCCTCTGCAGCCGCGCCACCGGCAGGCGGGCCCGGCAGGAACGTCGCCCTGCACGGGCCCCAGCTGCCGGGAGCCGCGGCTGCGCCCCCGGCCCGGACGCTGATCGACGTCCTACAGGACACCGCTGCCCGTTTTCCGGACGCTTCGGCCCTGGACGACGGCCGCACCTCACTGAGCTACGCACAGCTGCTGGATGCTGTCCGTGCCACCGGCCGCCGGCTGCACCAGGCAGGGTTCGGCGCCGGAGACAGGATTGGCATCCGGATCCCGTCCGGCACCAGCGAACTCTACGTCTCCATACTCGCAGTGCTCCTGGTGGGAGCCGCGTATGTCCCCGTGGACGCCGACGATCCCGAGGAACGCGCGCGGCTGGTGTTCGGCGAGGCCAACGTGGCAGCCGTTCTCGGGCCGGGCGGCTCGATCGGGCCCGGGCCGGCCGGGCAGGGGCGCAAAGGCCCGTTCAAGGGCGCACGGCCTCCGGAACCTGGCGACGACGCCTGGATCATCTTTACCTCCGGCTCCACCGGAACACCCAAGGGCGTGGCGGTCCGGCACCGGTCCGCCGCCGCCTTTGTGGATGCGGAGGCGAGGATCTTCCTCCAGGGCGAACCCCTGGGCCCGCAGGACCGGGTCCTGGCCGGGCTGTCGGTCGCCTTCGACGCTTCCTGTGAGGAGATGTGGCTCGCCTGGCGGCACGGCTCCTGCCTTGTGCCCGCACCGCGCGCCCTGGTCCGGACCGGCATGGACCTTGGCCCCTGGCTGATCAACCACGGCATCACCGCCGTTTCCACCGTGCCCACCCTCGCTGCGCTCTGGCCCCCGGAATCGCTTGAGAACGTCCGGCTCCTCATTTTCGGCGGCGAGGCCTGCCCGCCCGAACTCGCCGGCCGCCTGGCCGTTGAAGGCCGCGAAGTCTGGAACACGTACGGTCCAACGGAAGCAACCGTGGTGGCCTGCGCGGCGCCCCTGGGTGCACCTGGCCCCGTGCGGATCGGGTTGCCGCTGGACGGCTGGGACCTGGCCATCGTGGACGGGAACGCGGTACCGGTAGCCGAAGGCGAAGTAGGCGAACTCATCATCGGCGGGGTTGGCCTGGCCCGCTACCTCGATCCTGCCAAGGACGCGGAGAAGTACGCGCCCATGCCCACCCTGGGGTGGGACCGGGCCTACCGGTCGGGTGACCTGGTGCGCTTCGAGCAGGCCGGCCTGGTCTTCCAAGGCCGGGCTGACGAACAAGTTAAGCTCGGCGGCCGCAGGATTGAGCTGGGCGAGATCGACGCCGCGCTCCAGTCACTTCCCGGGGTGGCAGGCGGCGCCGCGTCAGTCCAAACCACGGCCGCCGGAAACCACGTCCTGGTGGGCTACCTGGCGCCGGCGGCCGGGGTGGTCCTTGACCTTTCGGTTGCCCGGGAGCAGCTGACGGCAAGCCTGCCTGCAGCCCTGGTTCCCATGCTCACCGTGCTGGACTCCCTGCCGACCAAGACCAGCGGCAAGGTGAACCGGCACGAACTCCCGTGGCCGCTGGCCGGGGCTGGCGCCGCGGAGGCAAACGCCGCCCCCCTGAACATCCCGGATGACGCCGCCTGGATCGTGGAGCAGTGGAGCAACGTGCTGGGCAGCCCTGTCAGCTCGCTGGATGCCGATTTCTTCGCCTACGGCGGCGGCTCACTCTCAGCCGCCCAGCTGGTCTCGGCCCTGCGGGTCCGCTACCCCACCATCACCGTGGCCGATATCTACGCGACGCCGCGGATCGGTGCGCTGGTGGAAGTGGCGCGCCAGTCCCGTCCCGGCGGCCCGACGGCGGCCCCGGCAACGGAGCGGTCCGTACGGCCCACAGCCCGGAAGTCCCAGGTTTTCCAGACCCTGATGGGTGTGCCGTTGCACATCCTGGTGGGCATGAGGTGGCTGACCTACCTCATGGCCCTGAACAACCTGTTGGCCGGGCTTGCCGGGTTCGCTGCTGCTCCCACGGTCTCGTGGTGGTGGGTGGCGGTGTCCTGGCTGGTGTTCGTCAGCCCGGCGGGGCGGATGCTGTTGGCTGTCGGGGCGGCCCGGTTCCTGCTGCGCGGAGTGGAACCAGGCATCTATCCGCGGTCCGGGCGCGTCCACCTGCGGTTGTGGCTCGCCGAACAGATCCAGGACCTCGCCGGTGCCATCAGCCTCGCCAGTGCGCCATGGGTCCCGTATTACGCCCGGGCGCTGGGCGCAAAGATCGGCCGGGACGTCCAGCTGCATTCGCTGCCACCTGTTACCGGGATGCTGACGCTGGGCAGCGGAGCCAACGTGGAACCGGAAGTGGACCTCTCGGGCTGGTGGATCGACGGCGACGACGTCCACATTGGGGCCATCCGTATTGGCCGCGGCGCCAGCGTGGGCGCACGCAGCACGCTGATGCCCGGCGCCTCGATCGGGGCCGGGGCGCAGGTGGAAGCCGGTTCCGCGGTGCTGGGGAAGGTGAAGGCAGGCCAGCTGGCGGCCGGGTCTCCGGCGCGCCGGCAGGGCAAAGCCAAGCACAGCGTGCCGGATGCCGCAGCCCAGGGCAGGTTTGCCGCACGGGCCTGGTTCGCCGGCTTCGCGCTGGCGTCGGCTTGCCTTTCCGTCATCCCTTACGTGTCCGCCGCTGCCGCGCTGTGGGTCGCGTTCGCCTTCATCCAGGGCAGTACGTCACTGACGGAGGCCCTCCCCCGGCTGTTGCCGGCCCTTGCCCCGGCGTCGCTGGTGTGGTTCGCCACGAACGCCGTCCTGGTGCTGGCTGCCACGCGCCTGCTGTCCATCGGGATCGCGGAGGGCTACTACCGGATCCGCAGCCGGGTGGGATGGCAGATTTGGGCCACCGAGCGGGTGCTGGACCTGGCCAGGGACCTGCTGTTCCCTATCTATGCCAGCCTGTTCACGCCGGTGTGGCTTCGCCTGCTGGGCGCCAAGGTCGGGAAGAACGTCGAGGCCTCCACCGTGCTGCTGATACCAAAAATGACCACCGTGGGTGAAGGTGCCTTCCTGGCCGATGACACCATGGTGGCCTCCTACGAGCTCGACGGCGGCTGGCTGCGGGTGGCACCGGCGAAGATCGGCAAGCGGTCGTTCCTCGGCAATTCCGGCATGACCGCCGCCGGCCGCAACGTGCCCAAGAACTCGCTGGTGGCCGTCCTGTCCGCGACGCCGGCGAAGGCCAAGGCGGGCACCTCCTGGCTGGGAAGCCCGCCGGTCCGGCTGCGGCGGACCCCTATCGCCTCAGACGGTTCCCGCACCTTTCAGCCCCCGGCGCGGCTGAAGGTGGCACGTACCCTGTGGGAGCTGGGCCGGTTTTTGCCGGTCATGCTCACAGTGGCCATCGCTGCCGGAACCATGCTGGCCTTCGACTGGATCGCTGCCACGCTGGGCTATGCCGCCGCAGCTGTGCTCACGGGCGTGGTCATGCTCCTGGCGGGCTTTGTCGCCGCAGCCGCATCCGTCGTCGCCAAGTGGATCTTGGTGGGCCGGATCCGCCCCGGTGAGCACCCGCTCTGGAGCTCGTTCATCTGGCGCAACGAAGTAGTGGACAGCTTTATCGAGATGGTCTCCGCCCCGTGGTTTGCTCGGGCTGCTTCCGGCACGCCGGCCCTGGTCTGGTGGCTGCGTGCGCTCGGCGCGAAGATCGGCAGCGGCACATGGTGTGAAAGCTACTGGCTGCCCGAAGCCGACCTGGTGACGCTCGGCCGGAACTCCACGGTGAATCGGGGCTGCGTGGTGCAGACGCACCTGTTCCACGACCGGGTGATGAGCATCGACGCTGTTACGCTCAAGGACGGGGCCACCATGGGCCCGCACGGGGTCATCCTTCCCCAGGCCAGCGTCGGCGCCGGCGGAACAGTGGGGCCGGCGTCCCTGGTGATGCGCGGCGAAGCAGTTCCCGCCGCGACGTACTGGATGGGCAACCCCGTCAGTCCCTGGAGCGGCCCCGGATCGCCGTCTGCCAACCGAAGGTCCCCATGAGTTCTTCAGCATCAGCCGCCCGCGGCAGTGTCCACGAGGCCGGCGGCGCCGCCCCGGATCCTTACCTGCCCGGCGCCGGGACCAACGCCTTCCGGGTGGAGCGCTACGAACTGGACCTGGACTACCGGGTGGCCAGCAACCGGCTCAGCGGCAGGGCGGTGCTGCACGGCGTCACGTGCGTCCCGGCGTCGGCCATTGTGCTGGACCTTGCCGGGCTGCGCGCCACCAAAGTGCTGCTGGACGGCCGCAAGCCCCTTCGGTTCAGCCAGAGGGCAGGACAACTCGTGGTTTCGGCGCAGAACCCTTTCGAGGCCCGGCAGCCGTTCACGCTGGAGGTGCGCTACGAAGGCAACCCGCGGCCACGGCGGGGCCTCTGGGGTGAGGTGGGCTGGGAGGAGCTCACGGACGGCGTCCTGGTGGCCGGGCAGCCCAACGGGGCGCCCTCCTGGTTCCCGTGCAACGACCACCTCGGGGACAAAGCCAGCTACCGGTTCACCGTGACCACCGATGCGAACTACCGCGTGGTGTGCAACGGCGTCCTGCAATCGCACACCGCCCGTTCCAGCCGGGAAACCTGGGTCTACGAACAGGCCGATCCCATGCCCGCCTACCTGGCCACCGTGCAGATTGGCAGGTACGCGCTGCTGGAACTGGACAGCGGACGGCACGGCACCCCCGTTCCACAGACCGTGGCCGTCTCACACGCCTTGGCGGACCGGGCACGGGCCGGCCTGGCGCTCCAGCCGGCCATGATGCGCACGTTCAGCAGCTGCTTTGGCCCCTACCCGTTTCCCGGGTACGTCGTGGTGGTCACCGAGGACGAACTGGAAATCCCGCTTGAGGCGCAGGCCATGTCCATCCTTGGCCCCAACCATCTGGGCCTGGACTGGGAGTCCCAGCGCCTGATCGCCCACGAACTCTCCCATCAATGGTTTGGCAATGCCCTGACGGCGGCCGGCTGGCAGGACATCTGGCTGCACGAGGGCTTTGCCTGCTACGCCGAATGGATTTGGTCCGAAGAAGCCGGCGTCATGGCAGTGGCGGACCGGGCCGGGGCTGCCTGGCGCCGGCTGGCCGCCGAGGAGCAGGACATCCTGGTGGGCGACCCCGGACCCGGGCGGATGTTCGATGACCGTGTCTATCAGCGGGGCGCGCTGGCTGTCCATGCCGTCCGGATGGCCGTGGGCGACCTCGCCTTCTTTGCCGTCCTGCAGGACTGGACCGCCAGCCACCGGCACGGCTCGGTCACCACGCAGGACTTCATCATGGCCGTCAGCCGGGCAACAGCCGTGGATGCAGAATCCCTGCTGCACCCGTGGCTCTACGAGGAGCCACTGCCGCCATTGCCGGCGTCCTGACCAGGCCGGAAAGCGCGACGGCGGCGGCCAGGTGGGCGGGAAGCCCGGTTTCCGCGGGGCCAAGGTCGATCAGTCCGGGACGTTCCAGGACGTCAAGGGAGGACGGCATCCTGCTGAGTCCCTCGCCGGTCATCTTCAGCCAGGCCTCTTTGCGGGCCCACAACCTTGCCCTGGCTGCAGGGAGGAGGACCGCCGTGATGTCCCGGAGCGCAAGCCGTTCGGCAGGTGCCAGTGCCAGTCCGTCGAACCCGTCGAAACCGGTGCGGGCAGGATCCTCGATGTCTGTCCCGAGGCGGGTTCCCGGTGCGGCATCCGGCACGGCCGCGAGCAGGGTCCAGCCGCCGGCCCGGGACAGGCTGAGGGCCAGGGGCACGGGGGAACCCCGATAGGTGTACCCCGGCCTGCCGTGGCCCAGGTCCGGGCCCGTGCCGCAGTGCGGGCAGCCGTAGGCCGTGGCGAGGTCGGCGGCGGACACTGACAGCAGGCTGGCGGCGAAGTCCCGCTGGGCCAAGCGACCGGCCAGGAACGCCGTCCCGGCGGCGGGCGCCATGGCCTTGGCCCGCGCCAGCTCCACGCCGTCCAGGAGGCGTTCGGCGTCGCTGCGCACCGCGGCGGCTTCGCCGGGCACCAGGAAGGGCGGGACTGCACGCATTTCACATTGCGTCATGACCCGCCCTTCCGGAGACTGCGAACAGGACCTAGCGCTGCACGGCTCCGAAGCGTTCCGCTGCCAGGGCCACGGCGCTTTCGCGCGCGGCCGAGGCTTCGTCCGCGGTCAAGGTGCGGTCGGCGGCCCGGAACCGGAGCCCGAAGGCCAGCGACTTCTTGCCGTCCTCAATGCCCTTGCCGGCGTAGACGTCGAACAGGGCGACGTCCTCCAGCAGCTCGCCGGCACCTTCACGGAGGGCGGCGAGGACCTCATCGGCCGGGACGTCGGCCGGGACCACGAGCGCCACGTCCTGGGTGGCCACGGGGAAGGTCGAGATGTGGCGGGCCACGATCACGTCCGGTGCGGCTTCGAAGAGGGCATCGGCGCTGAGTTCCACCGCCACCGAACGGGCCGGCATGTCCGAGGCAGCCAGCAGCTTTGGGTGCAGTTCGCCCGCGTACCCCACGGTCTCTCCCGTCCGCAGTGCGAGCCGGGCGGTGCGGCCGGGATGGAACGCCTGGTGGCTGCCCTGCGTGACCACAAGGTCGACGCCGAGGACGTCGCCCGCAAGGCGGGCAACATCCAGCGCGTCAGCCCAGTCCCACGTCCGCGGAGTGTGGCCGGCAGCAGCCGGGGAATCGTGGCCGGTAAGGACCGCGGCGACGTGGAAGGGCTGGTCCGGGACGCCGTCGTAAAGGGCATCCAGCACCTCGTCGGCAGGCTTTTCCCCCAACGGCGGGATGGCGGCGGTACCCATGGCGGCGCCGGGAAGGAAGACCAGGCCGGACTCGAACAGGGCGAGGTCGCGGAAGCCGCGGGAATGGTTCCGCTTGGCCACCTCGATCAGGCCCGGAAGGATCGAGGTCCGCAGGTAGCCCTGCTCCTCGCTGATCGGGTTGGCGAGCTTGACGGCGCTCCGGGGGGCACCTTCGTGGGCGGTGCCGAAGGTGTCGTTGGCCGCCTTGGACACGAACGGGTAGGACAGGACCTCGGTGAGTCCGGCGTCCGCCAGGGCCTGGATCAGGCGCCGGCGCTGCTGCTGGACCCGCGTGAGGCCGCGGCCGGGAGGGGCCACAGGCAACGTGGCGGGGATCTTGTCGTAGCCCACCAGCCGGGCGATTTCCTCTGTGAGGTCTTCTTTTGTTTCCAGGTCGCTGCGCCAGCTGGGCGGCGTCACGGTCCAGCCGGCGTCGTGCTTTACGACGCCGGCGCCCAGGTCCTCCAGCGAGGTGACGATCTGCGCTTCGGTGAAGTCGATCCCGATGCGGGCCGCGGCGAAGCCGGCCGGCATCTCGATGGTGACGGTTTCGGGGGCGGTGCCGACGTCGGTCCCCGCTTCATCGGCGGATCCCCCGGCCAGTTCCACCAGGAGGTCCACCACGCGCTGCGCGGCGATGCCCGCAACCTGCCAGTCAACGCCGCGTTCGAAGCGCTTGGACGCCTCGGACGGCAGCTTGTGCCGGCGCCGGGAGCGTCCGATGGACACGTCATCGAAGTGTGCCGCCTCAACCAGGATGTTCGACGTCGAATCGCTCACCTCGGTGGCCGCGCCGCCCATGACGCCCGCGATGCCGATGGCGCCGGAGTCGTCGGTGATCAGGAGGTCCTCCGCATCAAGGGTGCGCTCCTTGCCGTCCAGGGTGGTGATCTTCTCCCCTGCGGACGCGCGCCGCACCACGATGTCGCCGGACAGCTTGTCCAGGTCGTAGCAGTGCGTGGGCTGGCCCAGCTCAAGCATGACGTAGTTTGAAATGTCCACCGGCAGCGAGATGGAGCGGATGCCGGCCAGCCGCAGCCGGGATACCATCCACTGCGGGGTGGGCCGGGTGGCATCCACGCCGCGCACCGTGCGGGCCACGAAGCGGTCGCAGCCGGGCGTGCCGTAAATGGGGGCGTCGTCGTTGAGCTTGACGCCGTAGCCGCCGGACAGGCCTGCCGGGGCGCTGACCTTCGTGGCGGGATCCGTGAAGGCGGTGCCGGTGGCGTGCGCGTACTCGCGGGCCACGCCGCGGATGGAGAAGGCGTAGCCGCGGTCCGGGGTGACGTTGATTTCCGCAGCCTGGTCGTAAAGGCCCAGGAGCTCCATGGCGTCGGTGCCGATTTCCGGGTCCAGCCCGATGCGGGAGAGCACCAGGATGCCGTCGTGGTCATCGCCAATGCCCAGTTCGCGGACGGAGGCGATCATGCCGGCGGAGAGGTGGCCGTAGGTCTTGCGGGCGGAGATGTGGAAGTCGCCGGGCAGCACGGCGCCGGGCAGGGTGACCACCACTTTGTCGCCTTCCACGAAGTTGTGGGCACCGCAGATGATGCCCTGCACGCCGGAGGGGTCGATGCCGTCTCCGGTGAGGGTCTGCTCCTGCCCTTCGGGGACAACGCGGACCTGGCACCAGTTGATGGTCTTGCCGTTGGTCTGCGGTTCCTTGACCAGGCTCAGGACCTGGCCCACCACCACGGGCCCGCGCAGGGCATCGGTGGGGCGGTGGACCGCTTCCTCTTCGAAACCGACCTTGACCAGTTCGGCCATGACGTCTTCGGCCGTTGCACCGGCCGGTACGGCCGCGAATTCACGCAGCCAGGAAAGTGGGATACGCACGCTTAGATCTCCATCCCGAATTGCTCGCTGAACCGTACATCGCCTTCGATCATTTCCCGCATGTCTCCTACTTCGTTGCGGAACATCAGGGCACGCTCGATGCCCATGCCGAAGGCAAAACCTGAGTAGACGTCCGGGTCGATGCCCGCGGCCCGCAGGACGTTGGGGTTGACCATGCCGCAGCCGCCCCACTCGATCCAGCGCGGGCCGCCTTTGGCGCCGGGGTGGAAGATGTCGAGCTCAGCTGAGGGCTCGGTGAACGGGAAGTAGTTGGGCCGCAACCGGACCTTTGCTTCGTCGCCGAACATCTGCCGGGTGAAGTGCTCCAGGGTGCCCAGCAGGTCGGCCATGGACAGGCCCTTGTCGATGGCGAGTCCCTCGAACTGGTGGAACACCGGGGTGTGGGTCGCATCGAGTTCGTCGGTGCGGAACACCTTGCCGGGGCACAGCACGTAGATGGGTACTTCGCGCTCCAGCATGGAGCGGACCTGTACCGGGGACGTGTGAGTGCGCATCAGCAGGTGGGCTTCGGGTGGCTCAACGAAGAAGGTGTCCTGCATTTCGCGGGCCGGGTGGTCCGGCTTGAAGTTCAGGGCATCGAAGTTGAACCACTCCGATTCGACCTCGGGGCCTTCGGCGATTTCCCAGCCCATGCCCACGAAGATGTCCGCCACGCGGTCCTGGAGGGTGGAGAGCGGGTGGCGGGCACCGGCACGGCGACGGCGCGGCGCGGCGGTGACGTCCACGGTTTCCTCAACCAGGATGCGGGCGTCGTTCTCGGCTTCCAGGACGGCCGTGCGGTCGGCGAGCGCCTTGTTGACCCGGCCGCGGGAGGCGCCCATCAGCTTTCCGGCGAGCGCCTTCTGGTCCTTGGGCAACCGGCCGATCTCACGGTTGGCAAGGCTCAGCGGGGATTTCTCGCCGCTGTGGGCAAGCCGCACCGCCTTCAGCTCGTCAAGGGTGGCCGCACCGTCGATGGCGGTGATGGCCTGGTCTACAGCGGCGTTGATGGCGGCCTCATCCGTGGGGTTCGGAATGGCGGCGCCCGGCAAAGTTTCAGTCATCTACTGTTCTTAGCTACGAGTCGTGGCTGCCGGCGGGCGGGGCAGCCGTACGCGGTTTCCCGCTCGGCGCGTCCGTCGCTGGCAGGTCATGGATGAATGCGCTGAACGTCAGTTCATTCAATGACCAGGTCAGGGCTCGCCGGCAGGACCGGCGGCCACTGCCCTCCAGTCTAGTTGAACCCTCCGGCTACCATGGCCTCATGACTTTGCGGCAGCGCGCGGGTACCCGGGATGTCCCGACGACGGCCCAGCGGCTCAGGCGGGCAGCGAACCTCCTTAACGGGAGCACTGTCGCGGGCCTCGCCGTCGCCCTCGCCGCGGGTACGCGGATGAGCCGAGGCCCGCGGGGCATGGTCCTGGCCGCCGGGTACCGTTGGCGGCTTCCTGCCGCCCGTGCCTTCACGGTGGGGAACGTGGTGCTGTACCGCGGTGCGGCCGCCGACCTGTTGTCCCGGCCTGCGTTGCTGGGCCATGAGGAGCGGCACTGCAGCCAGTACGCCTGGTGCCTCGGCCTCCCGTTCATTCCCTTGTACCTGGCCGCGGCCGGCTGGTCGGTCCTGCGGAGCGGAAATCCGGGAACAGCGAATATTTTCGAACGCAGGGCCGGCCTGGCCGCCGGCGGCTACCCTCTTCCGGCGGGGAGCGCAGTCCTGTGAACGCCCCGGAGCGGGCCCTCATGGATGCCGGCACGGTTACCGTCACCGGGAGCGGGTGGGCAGAGGCGGTCCCTGACCTCGTGAAAGTGTCCGTGGCGGTGGAGTGCCGCGCACCGTCGGTGGCAGACGCGTATGCGGCAGCGGGCCAGGGCCTTGCCGCAGTGGCCGCGGCCCTCCGCCGGCAAGGTGTTGCCCCTGCCGACCTGCGGACGGGCAGCCTGTCGGTGCGGGCAGACCTCGCGTGGCGGGACGGCGAAAGGCAGAAACTCGTGGGCTACGTTGCGGGCGGCACCCTTGCTGTCAGGCTGCGGGACGCGGACAACGCACCGGCGGCCATCTCCGCCGCCGTTGCGTCGGGCGGTGACGACGTCCGGCTGGAGAGCCTGCAGCTGGTCCTCTCCGATGACTCCGCAGTCCGTGCACAGGCCAGGGAGGCTGCCTGGCAGGACGCGCTCCGCGCAGCCGCCCAGTTCGCGTCGCTGGCCTCGGCCACACTGGGCCGGGTCTTGTCCGTGACGGACCTCAGGGCGGCTCCCGGCCCGGTGCCGGTTGCCGGCCTGCAACGGGCCTCCGCCGTTGAGGGGCTGCCCGTTGAGGCCGGCCGGAACCGGGTGGAGGCCGGTGTGACGGTCACATGGGAGCTGCTGCACTAGCCGGCGTTGGCCGGGAGCAGCGATGAGGCAGCGCGCCGCCCTTGACTTCTATTCGAACATGTTTTCGAATGGAGGCCATGAGATGGGAAGCGCAAGCACTGGTTCCGGCCCCCGAAACTGCCAGGGGGGCTGCTCCGGCATTGCTGCCGCTGGCAGGCCTGGTCCGGTCCGTCACCACTCCCGAGTTCGCCGGCATCACGTTCCACGAGGTCACCGCAAAATCGGTGCTCAACAAGGTCCCGGCGGGGTCGAAGATGCCTTTCGAGTGGACGGTGAACCCCTACCGGGGGTGCAGTCACGCCTGCGTGTACTGCTTTGCCAGGAAGTCCCACACGTACCTGGATTTCGACGCCGGCATGGACTTCGACAACCAGGTGGTGGTCAAGGTCAACGCAGCGGAAGTCCTGCGCAAGGAAGTGAACAAGGCGTCCTGGACGCGCCAGCAGGTCGCTCTGGGCACCAACACCGACCCCTACCAGCGGGCCGAGGGGCGGTACCGCCTCATGCCGGGCATCATCTCCGCTCTGGCGGACTCCGGCACTCCCCTGTCCATCCTCACCAAGGGCACGCTGCTGGCACGGGACATCCCCTTGTTGAAGAGTGCCGCCACGCAGGTGCCGGTAGGGCTGGGAATCTCGCTGGCCATGACCGACGAGTCCCTTTCTGAAGCCATTGAGCCCGGCACACCCGGGCCCAGGGCGCGGCTGCGGCTGGTGTCAAGGCTGCGCGAAGCCGGGCTCCCGTGTGGCGTGATGGCCATGCCCATCCTGCCGTGGCTTTCCGACAGTGACGAAGCCCTGGATGCTCTCTTCGGGTCCCTGGCGGCCGCGGGCGCCACGGGAGTCACTGCCGGTGCCCTGTACCTGAAGCCCGGGACCAGGGAGTGGTTCATGAAGTGGATCGCAGCCCACCACCCGGAACTGGCGGGGCGCTACCGGCGGCTGTACGGGACGGGGTCCTACGCCTCCAAGGAATACCGCACCTGGCTGGCCGCCAAGGTCCGGTACTTCAAGGCACGCCACGGCTTCTCGCATTCCTCCGGCTTCAGCCACCGGGACCTGGACAGCCGGGACGTGGACGATCCCCGTGCCGAGGAAGCGCAGTACCCTGCCGGCAGTATTCCCGCCCCCGCCATAGAGAGCCCCGCGAAGATTCCCGCGCGGCCCTCGCAGCAGGATGCGCTCTTCTAGCAGGCCCTGAGGCGGTCCTGTGTCAGGGGACCTGTGTCAGTGCGCCCCGTCCAGCGGGGACGCCACCGAGTCCAGGGATGCCACCGAGTCCAGCAATGCCCGGACGATCGGAAAATCCGCAGGAATCCATGGCAGGCGCAGGACCGCGTCCCGGTCCCGGAGGTCCACCCACTGCAGTTGGTCATGGTCTTCAAGGGGCCGCGGCTCGCCGTCGCTGACCTCGGCGAACCAGACCCGCATGCTGGCCCGCTCGTTCAGCGGCCAGCCACCGGGAGAATCCGCCGGCAGTTCGGGTCCCAGCCGGACACCGATTCCGAGTTCCTCGGACAGCTCCCGCGCCAGCGCGGCCTCGGGCTCCTCGCCGCGCTCAACCTTGCCGCCCGGGAACTCCCAAAGCCCGGCCAGATGCTCCGGCGCACTCCGCCTGGCGACCAGCAGGGCCGCCGGTTCCGCCAGCTGGTCCACGATGGCTCCGCCCACAACCTGAATCAGTCCAGTCACCGGGCCATTCTATGGTCCACAATGGGATGTCCCGGAACAGCATTCCAGCTTCAGGGAATAGGTCCAGCCCGCCGGGGGTTTGCGACTCTGTCCGGACATTCCTGCCCCACTGCCGTGGCATCCGGCCTTTTCCACCCATCTTTGAGAAGCAGGCACATGAGCAGCGTTCTTTCCCAGTCCACGGCAGCCCCCGCCAAAATCCCGAACCTTGGGATGGCCATCTTTGCGCTGGCCATGGGCGGAGTCGGCATCGGTGTTACCGAGTTCACCATGATGGGGCTGCTGAAGGAGGTTGAGCAAGGCCTGGCGATCACCACGCCCCAAGCCGGCTACCTGATCTCCGCCTACGCCCTGGGCGTGGTGGTCGGCGCCCCGCTGCTTGCCGTCGTCGGGGCCAAGCTACCCCGCAAATACCTGGCGCTGGGGCTCCTGTTTTTCTTTACCGTTGCCAACCTCAGTTCGTTCATAGCGCCTGACTACGGGTCCATGCTCGTCTCAAGGTTCGCCGCGGGGCTGCCGCACGGGGCGTTCTTTGGCGTAGCCGCCGTGATAGCCGCCTCCCTGGTCCCGCCGACGCGGCGCGGCTGGGCCATCTCCATGGTGATGGCCGGCCTCAGCATCTCCAACGTCGTCGGAGTACCCTTTGCCACGTGGCTGGGCCAGGCCTTCGGCTGGCGGCTGCTGTTCATCCTGGTGGGGTGCATCGGACTGCTGGCACTGGTCCTCGTCTGGATCTTCGTGCCGTTCCAGAAGACCCACCCGGACGCGAGCATCCGCCGCGAACTCGGCGCGCTGAAACGGCTCCAGGTATGGCTGGCGCTCCTGGTGGGAATCGTCGGGTTCGGCGGCTTCTTCGCCACCTACACCTACATAGCGCACACCATGACCAACGTGGCCGGGATCCCCTCCACCCTGATCCCGGTGGTGGTGGCCCTCTACGGGCTGGGCATGGTGGCCGGGAACCTCATCGGCGGCAGGCTGGCCGACAAGTCGGTGATGGGCACCCTCTACCGCGTCCTGCCCGCCATAGCAGTTGCCCTGGTGCTTTACGCCGTGGCCGCACACTGGGCATGGAGCGCCCTGGTCATGGTGTTCGTGGTGGGGGCCGCCGGTTCCATGCTGATCCCCGCCCTGCAAACCCGGCTCCTGGATGCTTCACCGGATGCGCCGTCCCTGGCATCCTCGCTCAACCACGCCGCGCTCAACGTCGCCAACGCATTGGGAGCCTTCCTCGGCGGCCTCGTCATCGCCCTCGGCTGGGGCTTCGTAGCCCCGGCGCTGGTGGGCGCCGTACTCGCCGTCCTCGGGTTCGGCGTCGCGCTCCTCAGCGGCGTGCTGGAACGCAAGCGCCCGCTCGCAGCCTGATCCCGCCCGCTGCTTTCAGGGCCCGGGAGCCGTTGCGCCCGGTTCGTGCCCGCCCGCAGAGGCCGGACGGTGCAGGTCCGGCTCAAGGTAGATCACGCGGGCGATGGGCACTGCTGCCCGGATCCTCGCCTCGCAGTCATCGATGGCCAAGGCGATCTCTTCGCCGGTGGCGGCGCGGCTGACGGCAATCTTGGCCGCCACCAGCAGTTCTTCCGGGCCCAGGTGCATGGTCCTGAGGTGGATGATGCGGCCGCCGTCCGATTCGATGGCAGCCCGGATCCGCTCCACGTCCGCCTTCGTGGCCGATTCACCCAGCAGCAGCGACTTCGTTTCCAGGGCGAGCACGACGGCGATGGATACCAGCAGCAGGCCGATCATGCCTGTGCCGGCAGCATCCCAGGCCCCGTTGCCGGTCAGCAGGGTCAGGCCGACTCCGGCCAGGGCGAACAGCAGGCCCAGGAGGGCGCCGAAGTCCTCGAGCAGGATCACCGGCAGTTCGGGCTGTTTGGCGCTGCGCACGAACGCGACCCAGGACTGGCCGCCGCGGGTGTGGTTGGACTCCTTGATGGCGGTCCGAAAGGAATAGGACTCGGCGATGACCGCACCCACCAGGACGGCCAGCGGAACCCACCAGAAGCCGCCTTCGATGCCGTGCGGGTGCAGGAATTTCTGCCAGGCCTCGTAGAGGGCAAAGAGGCCGCCGACGCTGAACAGGACGATGGAGACGATGAAGGCGTAGATGTAGCGCTCCCGGCCGTAGCCAAAGGGGTGCTCCGGGCTGGCGGCCCGCTGCGACTTCTTGCCGCCAAGGAGCAGCAGCAGCTGGTTGCCGGAATCGGCCACGCTGTGGATGGCCTCCGCGAGCATCGACGAGGACTGCGTCAGGAGGTACGCCAGGAACTTCATGACGGCGATGGCCAGGTTCGCCGCAAGAGCCGCCACTATCGCCTTGGTACCACCATGTGCAGCCACGGGGCCCACCTCTTCGCCGGTTCTTCGCTGATTGATAGTGCAGGATCCCGCCGTGGCCCCACCCCGTCAATACCGTACCGGGACGCCCCTAACGATGCCGCAACGGCGCAGGCCCGGCTACTGACTTTGCGGGGTCCTTATGTTAGCTTGAGGCTCATCGGGACTATTATTCCCGGTCACAATAAGGAGGAGACATGGGTTTTCTTGCTTGGATTATTTTGGGCCTGATTGTCGGGGCCATCGTTAAGGCCGTTATGCCCGGACGGGTCGGCGGCGGCTGGGTCACCAGCCTCATCCTCGGCGTTGTTGGTGCCATCGTTGGCGGCTGGATCGGCAGCCTCCTCTTCGCCAAGGGCGACATGGGATTCTTCGACCTCGGCACGTGGATTCTCGCTATCGTCGGTGGCCTCATTGTCGCCGGCATCTACGGATTCGTCACCGGACGCGGAAAAGCCACCCGCGCGCCCTGATCAATCCGTAACCACCTAACCACCGGGCCCCGGATCTCCGGGGCCTTTCTTTGTGCCCGGCCGCTTCTTCCCCGGCCACTCCTTCGTCGGCGGCAGCCCCGCCCCTGCTCCCTAGCCGGCGGGAACCTGTTCCGCAACTGCCCCGTCCCGGCGTTGGGACCTGGCGCTGGCGTAGAGGCAGACGGTGGCTGCGGTGCCGAGATTCAGGCTCTCCGCCGCCCCGTAGACCGGGACGGCCACCCGGTGGTCGGCCAGGGCCAGTTCATCCTCTGACAACCCCTGCGCCTCGTTGCCGAAGAACCAGGCGGTTGGCCCGGCCAGGTCGTATGCGGATTCCGGGCCTTGTCCGGTGAGCCTGCGGCGGGCGCTCTCGTCCTGGAGAACGTCCAGGTCCAGCTGTCCGTAGCCGTCGGCGGCGAGGATGCCGATGCCGCGGGCCTTGCACGCAGCGGCGAGCTCTACCGGGTCGGCAGCCAGGACAACGGGCAGGTGGAACAGGGAACCGGCGGTGGAGCGGACTGCCTTGGGATTGTAGATATCGACGCTGGACGCGGTGAACACCACGGCATCGGCGCCGGCGGAATCGGCGGCCCGCAGTACCGTTCCGGCGTTACCGGGATCCCGGACCTGGCAGAGCACGGCAACCAGGCGCGGTCCGGCGTCGAGCACGTCCGCCAAGGAGACGTCCACGAAGCGGCAGACGGCCACGATTCCCTGGGGATTGACCGTGTCGGCCATGGCCGCGAGGACTTCATCGGTGGCCAGCCGTGCCGTGGTCCCCTCGGCAAGCTCCTCGAACTCGGGAAACCGGTCCAGGCAGCTTTCGCTCGCGTAGACGTCCGTGACGATCCCCGGGGCTCCGGCCGCAATGCGCTGCTGGTGAAGCTTCAGTGCCTCGCGCACTGCCTGCGGCCCCTCAGCAAGGAACTGGCCACGCTTTAAACGGGCCGGGCGCCCTGCAAGCTTTGCCACGTCCCTGACCCGATCGGCTCGGGGGTTGGACAGTGGAAAATCTTGCGGGCGCCCGGTGTCGTTCATAAAGGAAACTGTAGTAGCTGCTGCCACCAGTTCCTGAACCGGCCCCTCCGAGGGGAGCCTTGCGCGGCCTCTAGGCTGCGGCGACCTTCTTGGCGGAGGTGTCAGCCGGCAGGGAGTCCTTGGCCACCTGGACCAGTGCGGCGAATGCGTTGGCGTCCGAGACGGCGAGCTCGGCCAGCATGCGGCGGTCAACCTCGACCTCAGCGGCCTTCAGGCCCTGGATCAGGCGGTTGTAGGTGAGGCCGTTGGCGCGGGATGCAGCGTTGATGCGCTGGATCCACAGGCGGCGGAAGTCGCCCTTCTTCTTCTTGCGGTCACCGTAGCTGTACACAAACGAGTGCAGCAGCTGCTCTTTGGCCTTGCGGTACAGGCGCGAACGCTGTCCGCGGTAACCCTTTGCCCGCTCAAGGACAACCCGGCGCTTCTTGTGGGCGTTTACCGCCCTCTTCACACGTGCCACGTGCGTACTCCTTCGAAAATCTGATCCCAAGCATCTGTTGCCGGAAATCCGGCGGCCTGAGAAGGCTGTTTGGCAGAAGACGAACCGCCAGGGGGCGGCCCATCAATAAACTTGGAAACTAGATGCCGAGCATCTTCCGGATGACCTTGGCATCGCCCTTGAAGACGATCTTGTCGCCGGCGAGGCGGCGGGTCAGGCGGCTGGACTTGTGCTCCAGGTAGTGGCGGCGGTTGGCCTGCTGGCGGCGCAGCTTGCCGCTGCCGGTCAGCTTGAAGCGCTTCTTAGCACCACTGTGGGTCTTCATCTTCGGCATGGGAACCGATCTCCTTACGTTTCTGCGGGCCCTGGGGCCGGCAGTTCTATCGCGCAGCCGCCCCTGCGGGCAGCATGCTGGTTGCTGACTGCCGGAGGGCGGAACCTCCGGCAGCTGTGAACTAGTTGGTCTTCTTACCCGCCGGCTTGGGCACTGCCTTGGGGGCAGGGCGGGCAGCAGGCTTCGGTGCAGCAGGCCTGGCCACCGGCTTCGGCGGGGCAGGCACGGCAGCGGGCTTCGGCGCCGTGGCGGCCGGCTTGGCGGCAGTCGCGGGCTTCGGTGCTGCAGCGGCAGCCTTCGGTGCCTCCTGCTTCGGAGCCTCCTGCTTGGGCGCAGCAGCCTTTGGCGCGGCAGCCTTCGGTGCTTCCTGCCGGGGAGCCGGGGCCGCCTTGGGTGCTTCCTCCTTGGCGGCTTCCTGCTCGGGAGCCGGTGCAGCAGGCGCCTCGACGGCGGCAGTTTCCTCCGGAGCCGTGTCCGGTTCGGTGGAAACTGTGAACCCCTCCGGCAGGAGGTCGGCCAGTGACTGGGTCATGGGCGCCTGGTCGGTGCCGGACGTGTCAACACGGCCTGAGGCCTTGGCTTCGTTCTGTGCCTTCGCCTCGGCGCGCTGGGTGGCGCGACGGGCTTCAGCCTTGGCCTCGGCTTTGTTCTTCAGCGGACCGACAACCATGACCATATTCCGGCCATCGATGCGGGGGCTGGACTCCACCACGCCAACTTCGGCGACGTCGTCCGCGAAGCGCTGGAGCAGGCGGATGCCCATTTCCGGTCGCTGCTGCTCACGGCCGCGGAACTGGATCATGGCCTTGACCTTGTCCCCGGCGCCGAGGAACCGAAGGGCGTGGCCCCGCTTGGTCTCGTAGTCGTGGGTGTCGATCTTGAGGCGGAAGCGGATTTCCTTCAGAACGGTGTTCGTCTGGTTCTTCCGGGCCTCACGTGCCTTGACCGCGGCTTCGTACTTGTACTTGCCGAAGTCCATCAGCTTGCACACCGGAGGCTTCGCCTGAGGTGCAACTTCAACGAGATCAAGGTCGGACTCGGCAGCCAGGCGCAGGGCATCCTCAATACGGACGATTCCTACCTGTTCACCTGCAGGTCCGACCAGCCGCACCTCGGGGACGCGGATACGCTCATTGATTCTTGGCTCGCTAATGTTAAAGCTCCTGTGTTTGTTGTTGTGTCCGGCAAATAGAGAAGGCCCCCAATTGCCGGAGCAATCGAAGGCCTCAGATAGGTTGGCGAAGCCGCCCGAAAAACGGGAAGCACGCGCACAGGTCCGGTGGTTACCGGTTCCATGCCCAACCAGGTACCCGGCAACCTTTCGTTCCCCGGCGGTTCGCAAGGAACCTGGGAAACAGCGGCTGACGCGGGTGGGAGAGAACTCCGCTTGCAAACTGCATGCCATTCTACAGAAAAAATTCCCGTCAACGCTGCGAAGCGCTGCTGGGAACCCCATCGTTTGGAACGATCTCTGAAATAACGACATCCAGTCGGTCTGTGTCAAGCTTACCAGTATGAGCACCTCAGACAGTAATTCGTACGTTTTCGAGCCCGCTGACGCAGGCGCGGACGTTTCACAGCAGATCCGCGACATCTCGGAGGTCCCCGCCATCGAGGTCATCACCACGGCCGCCGTGCACCTCATGAGTGCTGCCGCCGTGAAGCTGGGCCTCGCCGCTGAAGACAATGCAGCCGAACTCAAGGACCTGGACGAAGCCCGGAAACTGATCACGGCCCTTGCCGGCCTGGTCACCGCGGCCGCCCCGGAAATCGGCTCCCAGCACGCCGGACCGTTGCGCGATGGCCTGCGCTCCCTCCAGCTCGCCTTCCGTGAGGAGTCCCTGATTCCCGACGCTCCGGGCAAGGGACCGGGCGAAAAGTACACCGGGGCCGTGAACTAGCGCCGGACTCCCCCAACGCAGCGCCCGACGGCGGGACGACCATCCGAGGTCGTCGCGCCGTCGTCGTTTCCCCGGGAACACGACCCGCGGCCCGTCCACGTGGGTGGGGAGCAATCGTTGGAGGCGGCCTCAGGCGGCCGCCCTGCGCCGGCGCAGCTGCAGGGCCAACCCCACCAGGCACAGCAGCACACCCGCACCCCCGACCGAGACGAAACCGCCGGAGGGGCCCATCCGGTCGATGAATATGCCGGCGAGCGGCGACCCGAGCGCCACCCCGGCGGTCAGGGCCGAGCCGTACCAGCCCATCGCCTCTCCGCGCCGCTCCTCCGGGACGAGGTCTGCCACCTTCTCGGAGGCCGCCGAGAGGACCGGGGCGCACAGCAAACCGGGCAGGACGGAGACGAAAGCGAGCGTCCAGGTGTCGTGGGCGAGTGCCATCGGCAGTGTCAGGGCCGCCATGCCCAACAGCAGGATGACGGGCGGGACGGGCCTGTGCATGGCACCGTAGACGATGCCGCCCACCACTGAGGCGGCGCACCAGAAGACGAAGACAATGCCGATTTCACTCTGGTGTCCACCGATCTCCAAGGCGGCAACAATGCCAACGTCGGTGCCGCTCAGGACCATGCCGGCGCCGGCGGCGACCGCGAAGAGGGCCGCCACTGTGGCGGTGAACCAGGAGAAGCCGCCCGCCGGCCTTCCCCTCGAGCCCTCCTGCGGTGCAGCGGCACCCGCGGGCGCCGCCAGTTCCGCAGCGGCTTCCTGGACATGGGCCGGGGCGGTGGAGACGACGGCGGCCTCCGCCGCGTGCTGCTCGTCAGCTTCGCGTCCCATTCCCGGGTCCGCACTGCGGGTGGGCGGGTTGAACCACATGAGGAACAGTCCGGCCAGTGACGTCGCTATGCCCACGACGGTCAAGCCTGCGGTGGTGAACCCGCTGGTGGCCACCACGGCGCCCGCGGCCGGGCCGATCATGAACACCATTTCGGTGGTGATGGCGTCCAGGGCAAAGGCCGTACGGCGCTGGTCGCCTTGGGCCAGGACGCCCAAGGACTGCCGGACGACGCTGAAGATGGGCAGTGTGAGCAGGCCCCCGACGAAGACGAGCGGCAGGAGCCACTGGTAGGACACATGGGGCACCACGGACCAGATGATGGTCTCCGAGATCACCGACGGAATCAGCGCCGTCCGCAGGCCCACGGTGTCAACGCGCCGGCCACGCCACGGGGCGCCAAGGGCAATGCCAATGGTCATCACCGCCGCGGCGGCGCCGGCCGCCGCGTAGCCCTGGCCCAGGGTCAAGACGATATGCAGGGTGAGCAGGACTCCGGCAGCCGAGTGCGGGATCCGGGCAACCATGCCCACCAGCAGCAGCCGCCGGATGGGCAGGACGGCGAGCAACTCCCGGTAGAGAGCGAAATTCACGAAGCGATCCTTAGGGTCCGCCCCGGCGCGGGCGGGGTTCACCCATCCGGCCGGCAGCTAGTCGGGAGCGCGCCTGAGCTTGATCTCCAGGGAATCGACGCGCTCCCCAAACAATACATTCCGGGACCACTCGGCCTGCAGGCCGGCCACCAGTTCCTGGACCCCGGCGGCGTCCAACCCGTCCTCAAGGTAGAGCACCACCTGGAGTTCGGGTCCGGCGCCGCCGCCGGGAACGACAGTGCCGTCGGCAGCGGCGGTGGACACTCCCCTGCCGGGCAGGAGTTCGATGCCGCGAACCGCGGGAAACCCGGAGGCGGCACGGCCAAGTTCGCCAGCGAGCTCGGCATCCTCGTAGGAGGGGACCCAGCGGTGCTGCTTGGCCAGGGCCCAGACGGCCGGGCGGCGGACTACGAAGGTGAAGTCGGCCCCCGGGTCCAGGACCAGGAGTTCGGCGCCCTCAGCGACGGCAGAGAGCGCCGCGCGGGCCGCGTACACGGCAACCGGCCGGGCCTCGGGGCGCCAGGCTGAGAGGGCGGCTGCAGAGGTGAATGCCGGGAGCGCCGTCCGGCCGTCGGCGGCCTTCAGCGTGACCAGCGCCATGTCTGCTTGCTTGTCGGCGTGCAGGCCGTGATCCGTTTCCGCTTCCTCAGCAAGCTGCGCCACGATGGGGATGAACACCCGGGCCGTTGCCAGCGCCGCCACCACCCCGGCTTCGCTGCCGCTCCCCTGCCGGAGCGCCGCAACAGCGGCGAGGTAGCCGGCGTCGGCCGCGCCGTCGTCGTCCTCGAAGTTGTGGATCTTGCCGTCTTCACCGGCGAGGCTGCGCCCGGCCCACGGCCTGCCCGCAGAGTCCGCCGGCCCGCCGGCCCCGGCAAGGGCTGCGGCGATATGTCCTGGCAGTTGGCGGGCTGGGGGATGTCCCGGTTCCTCGGCGTTGGGCATTGGCTGGACCTTCCGGGCGCCTAGCGCCGGCCGGCGACGTCGAGGGCTTCGGGCAGCGTGAAGGCCCCGCTGTAAAGGGCCTTGCCTACGATGGCGCCTTCCACGCCCAGCGGCACCAGCGAGCGGAGGACCTTAAGGTCATCAAGGCTGGAGATGCCGCCGGAGGCGACCACGGGCTTGCCGGTCTTCTCCACCATCTGGCGGAGGAGTTCAACGTTGGGTCCCTGCAGGGTGCCGTCCTTGGTCACGTCGGTCACCACATAGCGTGAGCACCCGGCCTCCTCGAGGCGGCCCAGCACGTCCCAGAGGTCCCCGCCTTCCTTGGTCCAGCCCCGGCCGGCCAGGGTGGTGCCCCGGACGTCCAGTCCGACGGCGATTTTGTCGCCGAAGCGTTCGATGGCCCGCGCGGTCCACTCCGGATTCTCCAGGGCTGCGGTGCCCAGGTTGACCCGGGCGACGCCCAGGTCCAGGGCAGCTTCGAGGGTCTCGTCGTCGCGGAGGCCGCCCGAAAGCTCCACCTTGATGTCCAGGCGGCCCACCACGTCGCGGAGCAGGTCCGCGTTGGAGTCGCGCCCGAACGCCGCATCCAGGTCCACCAGGTGCACCCATTCCGCGCCCTGCTGCTGCCAGTTCAGTGCCGCGTCCAAGGGCGTGCCGTAGCTGGTTTCGCTGCCGGCTTCCCCCTGGACCAGCCGGACGGCCTGCCCGTTGACGACATCGACGGCAGGCAGCAGTTCAAGGACCGGCAGGTCATGTGCGGTGGTCATACTCATCCTCAGTGTTGGTTCTTCGGGACAGGGGCTGGGGCGACGACGCCGGCATGGTCGCCGGCGCCCCGCGGGGTCAGCTGGCGGGCAGCGTGAGCAGGTAGGCGGCCAGCAGCGACATGGCGGCCAGGACATAGAACGACACTTGGGTCCAAAGCGGCTTGTGCTGTTGACGGAACGAGATGCCGCCGCCAATCAGAATGCCGGCGAGGCCCATCAGGAGTACGGACCACATCTAGGCGCCGCTGCCGGCTTCGGCCGGGGAGGTGCCTTGGCCGGCGTCGTCGGTGGCGGGCTTGCGGAGGCCTTCCACCCAGTTGCGCAGGAGTCGGGCGCCGGCGTCGCCTGACTTTTCGGGGTGGAACTGCGTTGCGCAGAGCGGCCCGTTCTCCACGGCGGCGATGAAGGGGCCGCCGTGCTCGGACCAGGTGACCAGTGGTGGCGCCATCCGCGGCTGGATCACCTCAAAGTTCCATTCCTGCACGCCGTAGGAGTGCACGAAGTAGAATCGTTCGTTTTCGACGCCGGCGAACAGCTTGGACCCTTCGGGCACCTTGACGGTGTTCCAGCCCATGTGCGGGACGACCTCGGCGCGCAGGGCCTCCACCTTGCCAGGCCATTCACCGATGCCCTCGGCTTCGGTGCCGTGTTCCACGCCGGCCTCGAAGAGAACCTGCAAACCCACGCAGATGCCCAGCACCGGGCGTCCTCCTGCAACGCGCCTGCCGATGAGCCGGATGCCGTCCACGGCCTTGAGTTCGCGCATCACGGTTTCGAATGCGCCGACGCCGGGCACCACCAGGCCGTCGGCGTTAAGCACATCTTCCGGTTTGGCGCTGAGGATCACCTCCGCACCGGCGCGCTCCAGGGCGCGCACGGCGGAGCGGACGTTCCCGGAGCCGTAGTCGAGCACCGTCACCGTCGGCTTGCCCTCGGGCGACGGGAGCTTCTGCGAGGCGGTGGGATCGATGATCGCGCCGTCCTTGAGCACCAGCCCGCTCACAGCGCACCCTTGGTGGACGGAATGCCCTCGACGCGGGGGTCCGGTTCGACGGCGGCGCGCAGGGCGCGGGCGAAGGCTTTGAACTGCGCCTCCACGATGTGGTGCGGGTCCCGGCCGGCCAGGACGTTCATGTGCAGGCAAATGCCGGCGTGCAGCGTGATGGCCTCAAAGACGTGGCGGGTCAGGGAGCCGGTGAAGTGGCCCCCGATCAGGTGGTACTCCTGGCCAGCGGGCTCGCCGCCGTGGACCAGGTAGGGACGGCCGGACACGTCCACCACCGCGTTGGCCAGGGCCTCATCCAAGGGCACGGTTGCCTCGCCGAACCTGCGGATCCCGGCTTTGTTTCCCAAGGCGGTCCGCAGGACCTCGCCGAACGTAATGGCGACGTCTTCCACGGTGTGGTGCACGTCGATGTGGGTGTCTCCGGTGGCTTTGACGGTCATGTCGATCAGCGAGTGTTTGCACAGCGCGGTCAGCATGTGGTCGTAGAACGGAACCGAGGTGTCGATGTTGGACACACCCGTTCCGTCGAGGTTGATCTCCACGAGGACGGAGGACTCGCTGGTGGCGCGCTCCATTCGGGCGGTCCGGGCCGCAGCAGTGTTCGAACCGGTTGAACTCATGGTGAAGGATCCTTAGTGGGAGAAGGAGTGGTTCAGGGCGCCCAGCGCCGCAGTATCAAGTCTAGGCGGGAAGCGCGGCGTGGCCGGCAAGGATGCGTTCCAGGGATGTGAGGAAGGCTGTGGTTTCCGGCTCAGTACCTGCCGTGACCCGCAGGTGGCCCGGAATTCCCACGTCGCGGATCAGCACGCCCGCGTCCAGCAGTTCCTGCCAGACCTGGTGCGGGTTCTCCAGGCCACCGAAGAACACGTAGTTGGAGTCGGACGCCGCAGGCTTCAGGCCCATCCTCGTCAGCTCAGCCACAATCCGGTCGCGCTGCTGCTTGATGTCCTGCACGTCGGCCATCAGCGCTTCCCGGTGCTGGAGGGCCGCCAGGGCGGTTGCCTGCGTGATGGCGGACAGGTGGTAGGGCAGGCGCACCAGGCGCAGGGCATCGGTGACCTCCGGTGCCGCGGCCATGTAGCCAAGGCGGGCCCCGGCAAGGGCGAAAGCCTTGCTCATGGTGCGGGAGACGATCAGCCGCTCCCTGCCGGGCAGCAGGGTCAGTGCGCTCGGGGTGCCGTCGTGGGCGAACTCGTGGTACGCCTCGTCCACGATGACGATGGTCTGGCTTGGAACACCGGCCTCGTAGACAGCCTCGACGACGTCCAGTCCCAGGCCGGTGCCGGTGGGATTGTTCGGCGAGCAGAGGAACACGATGTTCGGCTGCAGCTCCCTGACCTGCCGGGCAGCGGACTCTGCGCTGAGGTCATAGCCCTCGGCCCGGACACCGGTGATGTATTCGGTGTCGGTGCCGCTCGCCAGCAGCGGGTACATGGAGTACGTGGGCGGGAAGCCCAGCGCGGTGCGGCCGGGGCCGCCGAAAGCCTGCAGGATTTGCTGCAGAACCTCGTTGGAGCCGTTGGCGGCCCACAGGTTCGTCTCATCGAGGCCGTGGCCAAGGTATTCGGCCAGGGCCTTGCGGAGATCGGTGAACTCCCGGTCCGGGTAGCGGTTGAGGCCGGCGGCGGCCTCCGTCACGGCGGCGCTGATGGCTGCCCGCACGTCCGCCGGGACGCCATGGGTGTTCTCGTTGACGTTCAGGAGAATGGGGACGTCCAGTTGGGGCGCCCCGTAGGGAGTCAGCCCGCGAAGGTTGCTGCGGAGGGGTAGCCGGTTCAGGCGTTCTAGCTGGTCGTTCACCTGAACAGTTTAGTTGCCGTGGCAACTACCGGAAAATGTGACACTTTCGGCCTGCCTCGGAACCGCCCGGACGAGGAGCTGACAGCACCTACCGGGAGACGCACACCGGCAGGTTCCAGGCCCCGGCGCTCCCGGCCGCCGCTCCAGGGCGACCGCTCAAGGGCAGGTCAGTGGCTGGGGACGAAGAGCTGCTGCCCGGGCAGGACCGCGCCGGCGGACAGGTTGTTGAGCTGGACGATGTCCGCCACGACGTCCCGTGCATCCCGGTTCGGGGCCACGGCACCGGCGATGGACCACAGGGACTGGCCGGGCTGGACGGTGACCGTCACCGTGGGTGTCACGGCGAGGTCCGCGGCGGAATCGGAGGCCTTGGCCGGGGAGTGGAAGAGTCCGGCCAAGGAGAGCAGCAGGACCGCGAGCAGAATCAGCGGCACTCCCAGCAGGACGATCCGGCCCCGCCGGGTCAACCGAAGCGGCGCCGGTGATGGCGCACTTCCGGCACTGATCCGCCGGTTGCCGGACATGTGGCGCTCCCCGGCCAGGAATTCCGGACGGGAAATGCGGGAAAGAGTTAAAGCTGACATGAACTGAGCCCTCCTGGACCTGCCGTGCTGCCCGGGTGTCCGCCGCTGCCGTCCTGCCTGCCCTGCCGGAATACCAATCTCTTCCGGCCAGGTCTTCGAACAGGCCATGCAGTGGTTAGAACACATATTCGAACTTTGCTTACTAAGTTTTAGCACCTATCAACGAACAATGTCGAGACTCGCTAGAACAAATGTTTGAAAAAGCAATGTGGCTGGCCTAGCTTGGAAACCAAGAACAACCACCACTGAAGTTGAACAGCAGGGTCTGACAATGACAGCGGCGACCCTTCACGCAGCGCCGGCCAACGGCGTGGGGCGGAAGATCCGGCGGCAAGCGAAAGGCATTGGCGAACATGGCAGCAGCAGCCGCCGGGGGCAAGACGGCCCCGCAACCAAAGAGGACTCCGAAGGGGCTTACCCCACGGCAAAAAAAGATCCTCGAGACCATCCAGCGGTCCGTCAATGACAACGGCTACCCGCCGTCGATGCGCGAGATCGGCGACACGGTGGGCCTGGCGAGCTTGTCCAGCGTGACCCATCAGCTGTCCCAGCTGGAAAAGCTGGGCTACCTCCGGCGCGACCCGAAGCGGCCGCGGGCCATGGAGGTGCTCATGCCCCTCACGCTCGACGGCGGCGCCGGGAAGCCGCTTGCCGCGACAGCGCCGCAGACACCCGGCGCCACCGTAACGGAGCTGCCCACTGCGCTGGACACCGCCATGGTTCCACTGGTTGGCCGGATTGCCGCCGGCGGTCCCATCCTCGCCGAGCAGCTTGTTGAAGATGTCATGCCGCTCCCCCGCCAACTTGTCGGCCAGGGTGAGCTGTTCATGCTCAAGGTGGCCGGAGACTCCATGGTGGACGCCGCCATCTGCGACGGAGACTGGGTAGTGGTGCGCCGCCAGGCGGACGCCGTCAACGGTGACATCGTCGCTGCCCTGCTCGATGACGAAGCAACCGTCAAGACTTTCCGCCAGCGCGACGGGCACACCTGGCTGCTCCCGCAGAACACGCAGTACGAACCCATCCTGGGCGACCACGCGACCATCATGGGCAAAGTGGTTTCGGTGCTGCGGTCACTCTGACACCGCCTGTCACCTTCGGCCGCGGCAGACCTCTATCCGGAGGCCTCCGCGCCGAGCCTCGTGAGGGCGGCCAGTGCCTTGCTGCGGTCCGTAGTGGACCAAAACGGCGGCAGCGCGGCCCGAAGGAAGCCCGCATAACGTTCGGTTGCCAGCCGCGAATCAAGCACCGCAACGACGCCTTTGTCGCCGGTTGACCGGATCAGCCGCCCAGCGCCCTGGGCCAGCCGGATGGCCGCGTGGGTAGCCGAAACCGACATGAAACCGTTGCCACCGGCCTGGGCCACGGCCCGCGACCGGGCTGTCATGAGGGGGTCGTCCGGCCTGGGGAAGGGAATCCGGTCGATCACCACGAGCCGGCAGGACCCGCCCGGAACGTCTACCCCCTGCCACAGGGACATGGTCCCGAAGAGGCAGGTGTCCGGTTCGTCGGCGAACTGCTTGACCAGGGCGGTCATGGTTGACTCGCCTTGGCAGAGCACGGTCATATCGAGCTTGGGCCGCAGGGCGTCGGCGGCCTCTTCCGCAGCGCGACGCGAGGAAAAGAGGCAGAGGGCACCGCCACCGGATGCTTTGATGAGCGCTTCGAGCTCCTCCAGTGCTTCCGGCGAAACACCCCGGCCGGGTTTGGGCAGGTGTCCCGCCACGTAGAGGATGCCCTGTTTGGGGTAGTCGAAGGGTGAGCCGACGTCCACGCCGGTCCAGCTGGGAGCTCCGTCGCCTATCAGTCCCAGTCCGCCCGCTGCCGGTTCGAAGGCGGACCCGATGGCCAGGGTGGCAGAGGTCAGCACAACAGTGTGGCCGGCGAAGAGCCCTTCCCTCAGCCGTCCGGCAACGGACAGCGGTGCGATGTTGACCAGGACCGGTGCATTCTCGTCAGGCGGGGAGTAGCCCTGGCCGGGGTCGAAGGTGCTCGCGCGCGAAAACCAGACTACTTCACGGTTCTCCCGGGCAGCCAGCAGCCGTTCGCACAATTCCAGGATCAGCATCAGGCGGGACCGGGCGAGCTGCCGTCCGCCGTCGGCCGTGGTGTTGCTGTCCCCCTTGGAATCGGACAGCGCCGCGCGGCAGGCCTCACGCAGCTGGTCCACGCAGTCCAGCTGTTCATCGTTCAGGCCGTTGGGCAGCAGGCCGTTCGGTGCCCCGGCGAGGGCCAGCTCAAGGTTGGCGGCCGCCGCGTTCAGGGCGTCAACGGTGATGGCCGTGTGTTTGCGGGCACCTGCTGCGGCGGCGTGCACCATGGCCACGGACAACTGCCCGGAGACGGCACCGGTGACGCGGTCCTGCAGTTCATGCGCCTCGTCCACCACCACGACGTCATATTCGGGCAGCACGGCGAGACCCTCGAAGGCGCTGACGGCGAGCATGGCGTGGTTGGTCACCACGACGTCTGCCTCAGCCGCGTCCTGCCGCGCCAGTTCACTGAAGCACTCAGCGGCCATGGGACATTTTTGCGCCCCCAGGCATTCCATGGATGTCACGGACACCTGCCGCCAGGCCCGGTCGGTCACGCCGGGCAGGAGCTCGTCACGGTCGCCGGTGACGGTCTTCTCGGCCCACTCCCGCAGCCGCACCACTTCCTTGCCCAGCTGGGAGGCGGGGCCGCCCACTGAGGCGGCGAAGTGCGGCACGCTGGTGTCCTCGCCCAAGGAGAACAGCTGGCCCTCCGAAGGCTCCTCGGAAGGGAACCCACCCTCCACTTTGTGGCGGCAGACGTAGTTGGACCGCCCCTTGACCAGGGCCACTTTGACGGGCCGCTCCAGGGCGGGCGTGATGTTCTTCAGGAGCCGGGGCAGGTCCCTGCCGACGATCTGGGTTTGCAGGGCCAGCGTGGCCGTCGACACCAGGGCGGGCTTGTTGCTTTCCAAGGCGTGGGCAATGAGCGGTACCAGGTAGGCCAGGGACTTGCCGGTCCCGGTGCCTGCCTGAACCAGGAGATGGTTGCCCGAACTGATGGCCCGGGCCACCTGGCGGGCCATTTCGTGTTGTCCGGTGCGGCTCTGTCCACCCATGCCGGCGACGGCGCGGTCGAGCAGTTCAATGACGAACTGCTCGCCGCCCGCCTGCGCAGCTTCCCCGGCCGCGAGGTCAGTCATTGAGGGCGAATGGTTCCAGCTCGGATGCCAGGCCCTCGCGGACCATCACCACGGCCCTGGTACCTTCCGCAACGTGGTCGAGGTGGATGATTTCGGCGTCGGATTCGTGCAGCTTGCTGAGCAGGTCGCCCCGGTCGTACGGAATGAGCAGTTCAAGCTTCACGCTGGGCCTCGGGATGGCGTCGCTGATGGCCTTCAGCAGCCCGGCAATACCCTCACCCGTCCGGGCAGAGACCACCACATGGCGTGGTTCGCGCTGCTTCAGCCGCTCAATCACGAAGGGATCGGCGGCATCGGCCTTGTTCAACACGATGATCTCGGGCACCTTGCGGGCGTCAACTTCGCTGAAGACCTTCCGGACCGCGGCAATCTGGCCCTCGGGATCGGGGTGCGAGGCATCCACCACGTGCAGGATCAGGTCCGAATCGGCCACCTCTTCGAGGGTGGAGCGGAAGGCCTCCACCAGCTGGGTGGGCAGCGAGCGGACGAACCCTACGGTGTCGGCCAGGGTGTAGCCCAGGCCGTCAGCGGTTTCGGCCTTGCGGACGGTGGGATCCAGGGTGGCGAACAAGGCGTTCTCCACCAGGACGCCGGCGTCGGTGAGCCGATTGAGCAGGGAGGATTTCCCCGCGTTGGTGTACCCGGCGATGGCCACCGACGGTACCTCGTTACGACGACGGTTGGCCCGCTTGGTTTCCCGCGCCGGCTTCATCGCGGCGATCTCGCGCCGAAGCTTGGCCATGCGCGTACGGATCCGGCGCCGGTCCAGTTCGATCTTGGTTTCACCGGGGCCGCGCGAGCCCATGCCGGCGGCGGCGCCACCCACTTGGCCACCTGCCTGGCGGGACATCGATTCGCCCCAGCCGCGGAGTCGGGGAAGCAGGTATTCAAGCTGTGCCAGCTCCACCTGCGCCTTGCCCTCGCGGCTCTTGGCGTGCTGGGCGAAGATGTCCAGGATCAGGGCCGTACGGTCGATGACCTTGACCTTGACGATGTCTTCGAGGCCACGACGCTGCGAGGGTGCGAGCTCGGCGTCCACCACCACGGTGTCCGCACCGGTGGACATGACGATGTCCTTCAGTTCGAGCGCCTTGCCCGAGCCCAGGAACGTTCCGGGATCCGGCTTGGCCCTCCGCTGTACCAGCCCATCGAGGACCTCGGAGCCGGCCGTCTCGGCGAGGGCGGCAAGCTCGCGCAGCGAGTTTTCGGCGTCGGCCAGCGTTCCGTCGGACCAGAGACCTGCCAGGACCACGCGTTCCAGGCGGAGCTGGCGGTATTCGACCTCGGTGACGTCTTCGAGTTCGGTGGACAACCCTGCCCTGCGGCGCAGGGCCCGGCGTTCCTCGAGGTCCTGCTGGTCGCCGTCGTACGTTGAATGTTCTTCGTCGAGGCGGGAGATGGCCTGGGCCTTGCCGAGCACAGCTTTTCCGGTGCCGCTGCCGTCGCCGCTGGGCGTGCTGACTTTCCGGGCCGGTACGTCCTTGGCGAGGATCCGGTCGATGACAGCCTGGATTTCCTCGGGACTCATGTCCTGGGCGGCTGGATCGGACCCGGTGTTTGGCTGGCTGGTCATGGTCTCCTTTGAAGATTCGGCATTTCCAGAATAGTGCCGTTTGGGTGGAAGGTGGGAAGTATTCGCGCTGGGCTGACGGCCTGCGGTCATGCAGTCCTCCTGATGGTGGGGCCGGCGGCGGTGCCGGGGCCGGGATGCCGCGTTGCAGGGGCGGCTGGGCGGGCGAGGCCGGAGAATTGCAGGAAGCGCAGCGGAAGGCTGACGTTCGAGTACTGTCCGGCGGCCGGGCCTGGACGGAATGGTCCGGGTCCGGTGCACAAGCGGAAGGAATGGGAACCTGCGTCGCTGTGGGACGGGCTGCCTCTGCTGGGCAGCGGCAGGAACGGGCGAGGCCCGTACCGGCTACTCGAAGATCAAGAACATGCCCATTAGCCTAACAGAGGGGCGCAGGCACAGTTTCCCATTACGCTGCAGGGGGAACTACTCTGGCCAGTTATGGAGTCCGCTCACTATTTCAGCACGTCCCCCGCCGGGCCCTTTACCCGCAAGCCCCTCACCGTGGAACTGGCCGGCGGAACGCGCAGGCTCCAAAGCTCCTCGGGCATCTTCAGCCCGGACGGCATCGACAAGGGCACTGCCATACTCCTGGCGGAGGTCCCTGCGCCGAACCCCCACGGCAACCTGTTGGACATTGGTTGCGGCTGGGGACCGGTGGCCCTCACCATGGCACTGCTGGCGCCCCAGTCAAGGGTCTACGCGGTGGATGTCAACGAACGGTGCATCACCCTGACCAACGAGAATGCCGAGGCGCTGGGCCTGTCCAATGTGGTTGCCAGCACGCCTGAGGCCGTGGACCCGAATATGCGTTTCGACACCATTTGGTCCAATCCGCCCATCAGGATCGGCAAGGACGAACTGCATGCGCTGCTGAAGCTGTGGCTCCCCCGCTTGGCTGACGGCGGGACAGCGTGGCTGGTGGTCCAGAAGAACCTGGGCTCGGACTCGCTGCAGCGCTGGCTGGCCGCCGAACTGGACAGCTCCTTCACCGTGACGCGCGAATCGACCGCCAAGTCCTTCCGGATCCTGAAGGTCAGGAAAGCGTCCCGCTCGCCACAATAACCGCCGGACCGCTGAGCTCCACGTGCTCGTGGCCGCCGGGTCCGGCGAAGAACTTAACGCCTACAACCCCTCCGGGAACATGGACGCGCCAGACGTCGGGAGCCTCGGCACCCGCCCAGTGCCGGATGGCGACGGCGGCCGCGCAAGCGCCCGTGCCGCAGGATTGCGTCTCCCCCACACCGCGCTCATGCACGCGCATGGTCACTGATCCGACGCCGTCGTGCACGAGGGGCTCAGCCGGAACGACGAACTCCACGTTGGTACCGTTTGCCGGGACGGGGTCGACTTTCGGCGCGGTGAAAAGCCGGGTCCCGGCCAGCTCGGACAGCTCGGCAAGGGCCACCACGGTGTGCGGGTTGCCCATGCTCACGGACAAGGCCGGCCGGGGAACCTCCAGCCCGTCGGCGGCGACGAGGGAATCCATGGCCTTGGCACTGGCTTCGCCGGGAAAGATGAACTCCCAGGGGCCCATGTCCACCGCGTAGTCGTTCCCGGTACGGACCACGGTCTTGACCCCGCCGCGCGTCCCGATGGCAAGTGAACCGCCGTCGGGCAGGTCGATCAGCCCCTCGGTGCGCAGGAAGTGGACGAACACCCGGACCCCGTTTCCGCACATTTCCGACAGCGAACCGTCCGCGTTCCGGTAATCCATGAACCATTCCGCGCCGGGGGTGTCCAGCAGCAGTTCCCTGCCCTCCGGCAGGAAGCGGGAGGGCACGGCCCTGATCAGCCCGTCGGCGCCGATTCCCTGGTGCCGGTCGCACAAGGCCGCTGCCTGGTGCTCGTCGAAGCTGCGGGTGCCCTCGGGATCGGCCACCAGGACGAAGTCGTTGCCCGTGCCGTGCCCCTTGGAAAAGCGGAGGCCGCCCATGGCACGAAGGGCGGATCCGGACGTTTCGGCGGGGGTAGCATTCATGGTCCCAAGCGTAGCGGCGGATGCCGCTGCCGCTGAAACCGCGGTTACCGGCAGAGCAGCGCAGCCTTGCCGGCAAGTTCGGGATCCTGCCAGTCCAGCCATGTAATGCGGGGGTCGGCGCGGAACCAGGTGAGCTGGCGACGGGCAAATTGGCGGGTAGCCACAATGGTTTCCTCCGCAGCGTCCGCCACGGTTAAGGCGCCGTCGAGGACCCGCAGGAACTGTGCATAGCCGAGGGCCCGGGAGGCTGTCTTCCCGGTCCGCAGGCCTTGGGCGTCAAGCGTCCCCACTTCTGCCAGCAGCCCGGCGTCCACCATCCGGTGGACCCTGACTGCCAGGCCCTCCCGCAGGACATCACGGTCCACGTCCAGTCCCACCTGGACAGCCGGCTGGTGGTACTCCCGGCGGGGCATGAAGGAGCTGAAAGGCCGTCCGGTGAGTTCGTGGACTTCCAGGGCGCGGATGATCCGCCGGGCATCAGCGAGCCGTTCCGCGGAAGCGGGATCCACGGCGCGGAGCCTTGCCAGCAGTTCTGCCGTCCCGCGTTCCGCGTGTTCTGCCTCAAGCCGGGCGCGCAACGAGGCGTCCGTGCCGGGAAACTCCAGTACGTCCAGGGCGGCCCGTACGTAGAGCCCCGAGCCGCCGGCCAGGATGGCCCTCTTGCCGCGGGCATGGATGTCCGCGATCACGCCACGGGCCTGTTCCTGGAACTTGGAGACGCTCGCCTCCTGGGTGACGTCCATGATGTCCAGGAGGTGGTGTGGCACGCCCCTGCGCTCGGCCATGGAGATCTTCGCGGTGCCGATGTCCATGCCCCGGTAGAACTGCATGGCGTCGGCGTTGATGACCTCGCCGTCCAGTTGCAGGGCAAGGTTGACGGCAAGATCCGATTTGCCGGAGCCAGTGGGACCGACGACGGCGATGACGGGCGGGGCGACCACCGGTCAGCGGGTGGTGCGCAGCGGCAGTGAAGGCATGCCCAGCGAGACGCCCTTTTGTCCGGCTCCGTTCCCTGGCACCGGCGCGCCGCAGGAATCCGCCTGCGACCGGTCCCAGGCGTCCCCGGCGCGCGACCTGCGCAGGCTGTAGTCCTCGGGCGTGGGGTCGGCCACCAGGTGGAAGGCAGCGGCTTCGGTGATGGTGACGGTCACGAGGTCGCCGGGCCTGGGGGCCGGCGCGCCTTCAGGGACCGAGAAATGTACCAGCCTCTGGTCCCTGGACCGGCCGGAGAGCCGGTGCGTCTCCTCGGACTTGCGGCCCGACTGCGCGGTGACCATGACCTCCAGCCGGCGGCCGAGCTGCTTCCGGTTTTCCTCCGCGGCGATCCTGTCCTGCAGCGCAGTGAGCCGTTCGAACCTTTCCTGGACTACGGCCTTGGGCAGTTGGTCCGGCAGGTCCGCGGCAGGGGTCCCTGGCCGCTTGGAATACTGGAAGGTGAAGGCGGTGGCAAAGCGCGACTTCTCGACGACGTCGAGCGTGGCCTGGAAGTCCTCTTCTGTCTCGCCGGGGAAGCCGACGATGATGTCGGTGGAGATGGCGGCGTCAGGGATCCTGTCCCGGACCTTGTCGAGGATGCCGAGGAACTTGGTGGACCGGTAGGACCGCTTCATGGCCTTCAGGATGCTGTCCGAGCCGGACTGAAGCGGCATGTGGAGCTGGGGCATGACATTGGGTGTTTCCGCCATGGCCTCGATGACGTCATCGGTGAATGCCGCGGGGTGGGGGCTGGTGAAACGGACCCGTTCCAGCCCTTCGATGTCGCCGCAGGCACGGAGGAGCTTTGAGAAGGCCTGGCGGTCGCCGAACTCCACCCCGTAGGAGTTGACGTTCTGGCCAAGCAGCGTGACTTCGATGGCGCCGTCGTCCACGAGCGCCTGGATTTCAGCGAGGATCTCGCCCGGGCGGCGGTCCTTTTCCTTGCCCCGCAGGGCCGGCACGATGCAGAACGTGCAGGTGTTGTTGCAGCCAACCGAGATGGACACCCAGCCGGAGTACACGGAGTCGCGCTTGGTGGGCAGCGTGGACGGGAACACGTCCAAGGACTCAAGGATTTCCAGCTGCGCTTCGTCGTTGTGCCGGGCCCGGTCGAGCAGTGCCGGGAGCGCACCAACATTGTGGGTTCCGAAAACGGCGTCAACCCAGGGCGCCTTCTTGAGGATGGTTTCCCGGTCCTTCTGGGCCAGGCATCCGCCCACCGCGATCTGCATCCCGGGGTTCGCCGCCTTGACGGGCGCCAGGATACCGAGGTTTCCGTAGAGCTTGTTGTCAGCATTCTCGCGCACCGCGCAGGTGTTGAACACCACGACGTCGGCTTGCTCGCCTTCCGCGGGAACGTACCCGGCGTCTTCAAGTAGTCCCGCCATCCGCTCCGAGTCGTGGACGTTCATCTGGCACCCGAACGTCCGCACCTGGTAGGTACGCGGCCGGGCTCCGGGCTGCGGACCCGTTCCGGGTTCGACGGAAGGGGTGGTGCCGGAATGGGGGGAAGGAATGGTCAAACTCACCCGTTAAGGGTACCGGCTCGGGAGCGGGTCACCGTCGGGATCCCGGACTGAACCGAGTACGTCATTGACGATCCTGAATGCCTGCGCGGGCTGGTAGCCCTTTCGCGCCAGCATGGACGCCAGACGGCGCACTGCTTTATCCCGTTCGGCCGCGTCCGACAGGTTTGTTCCAGGCCGCAGCTTGCGCTCAACCAGGGTCCTGGCGGCAGCTTCCTCGTCGGCGTCCGATACTTGTTCCAGGGCCGCGGCGGCGGTTTCGGGGTCGATGCCCTTCTCCGACAGCTCGCGCCGGAGGGCACCCCTGGCGAGCTTGCGGGACTGGGATCGACTCCTGACCCACATGTCGGCAAATTCGGCGTCATCGATCAGGCGGACTTCCTGGAATTTGTCCAGGACTTCCTCTGCCACGTGTTCCGGGATGTTCCGTTCGGCCAGTTTCCGGGCAAGCTGCAGCCTGCTCTTCGGCGAGGCCGTCAGCTGCCGGTACACGATGGCCTTGGCCACCCCGGCAGGATCCGGTTCGGCGTCCTCTGCCAGGGGGTCGTCGGGCACGACAGACCGCTCCGTGGCCCCACGGGCGGGGTTGGCGGAGCGGCGCCGCCGGGAACCGGATTCGGGTGACCTGGCGTCAGGCGAATGCGCCTCGGGAGACCACGTCAAGGGCTAGAACCCGTCGACGGCTTTCAGCTTGGGCGTGTCCTTGGACTCGTCCTCCGCCGGCTTCACGCCCACACCGAGTTTCTCCTTGATGAGGCGCTCCAGTTCAGCGGCAAGCTCGGGGTTGTCGCGGAGGAACCGGCGCGAGTTCTCCATGCCCTGGCCCAACTGGTCGCCGTCGTACGTGAACCAGGAGCCGGACTTCTTGATGATGCCGTGCTCGACGCCCATGTCGATGATGCCGCCTTCGCGGGAGATGCCCTGGCCGTAGATGATGTCGAACTCGGCCACCTTGAAGGGCGGGGCCATCTTGTTCTTTACGATCTTGGCCTTGGTCCGGTTGCCGACCGAATCAGCGCCTTCCTTCAGGGTCTGGATGCGCCGGACGTCGATGCGGACCGACGCGTAGAACTTCAGCGCCTTGCCACCGGTGGTGGTTTCGGGGGAACCGAAGAACACACCGATCTTTTCACGGAGCTGGTTGATGAAGATGGCGGTGGTCTTGGTCTGGCTCAGGCGGCCGGTAATTTTACGCAGTGCCTGGCTCATGAGCCGTGCCTGGAGGCCGACGTGGCTGTCGCCCATGTCGCCTTCGATTTCAGCGCGCGGAACCAGGGCGGCGACGGAGTCGATGACGACGATGTCCAGGGAGCCGGAGCCCACCAGCATGTCCATGATTTCCAGGGCCTGTTCACCGGTGTCCGGCTGTGAGACCAGCAGGGCGTCGGTATCCACGCCGAGCTTCGCGGCATAGTCCGGGTCCAGGGCGTGTTCGGCGTCGATGAAGGCAGCGATGCCGCCCAGCCGCTGGGCGTTGGCCACGGCGTGCAGTGCCACGGTGGTCTTACCTGACGATTCCGGCCCATAGATTTCCACCACGCGGCCGCGGGGCAGCCCGCCAATGCCGAGGGCGACGTCCAGGGCGATGGACCCGGTGGGGATGACCTCGATGGGGGCACGGACTTCGTCGCCCAGGCGCATCACCGAGCCCTTGCCGAACTGCTTGTCAATCTGGGCAAGTGCTGCTTCCAGCGCTTTTGCACGATCCGGGGCTGCCGCCATGGTTGACACCTCTAATGCTTTCTCGATGGTGGCCTGTGCGGCCGTCTTGTTGGTCATCTCTGACGCTAAGGGGACCCACTGACATTCCGGCCTCAGGACATCGGCTATGTGGATAAACCCAATAAAAAAAGCATAGCGTTATCCGAACAGGTATTCGAAGAGGAAGGTCGCGCGGCGTGTCCGGCAAGGGGTCCCGGACCGGTCGGCAGGAGGCCCGGCCGGCCGGCGGATGCGCCGTGCCCGGCGGGCGTCAGTCGCGGCGGGGGGCTATGTCCCGGCCGAGCCGGCGGTCCGCCGGCACGTCCTGGAGGTCGCAGACGGCAAGCCAGACCTTGCGCGGCTCCACCCCGGCGGCCAGCGCCTGGTCCGCGGTGCGCCCGCCGACCCCGGCCAGGACCAGGGTACTGCTCAGCACGCGGGAGTAGCCCGCGCCGAACTCGTCATCCATGAGCCGCCAGTAGTCGCTGATTCGCATCGGTAAATCCTCTCATGAGTGTGGACCCTAGAATTGTTGCCATGAGCAACTCCCCCGATGGCACGCCGGCTGATGTAGCAGTCGATGCTGCCGCCGATACGGCCCTGCAGAACGTCGAGCACCAGATCAGTCTTTTTTGGCGGCGCGCACGGGCCATTTCGAACCAGCTGTCACGGGAAGTGCACCCGGACATGGAGCCTGCGGCGTACGGGCTGTTGACTGTGATCCGCCGCGAGGGGCCCATCCGGCTGACCGAACTGGCGATGAACATCGGGGTGGGCAAGCCCTCCGTCAGCCGGCAGATCGCGTTCCTTGAAGGCCTGGGGCTGGTTTCCAAGGAGGCCGATCCGTTGGACCGCCGGGCGCAGTCCATCCGGTTGACGCCCAAGGGGGAAGAAAAGATGCACCAGGTCCAGGACGCCCGGCGCCAGGTCTTCCAGGAACGGCTGCGGGAATGGCCGGTGGAGGACCTGCAGGAACTGGCCCGCTACATGGCCAAGCTGAACTCCACCTACGAGCCCGACGGATTCCCGAAGGAAGCACCGGGCGCGTCTCCGGCACGGGAGAGCTAGCCGCCTTCACGCAAGAAAAGCCCCCGGCCATGCCGGGGGCTTCTTTGTTCCGCGGCCCACCCAACGGGTGGGGGCTGCCCCTAACGGGCGCCGGAGAGAAGGCCTGTGGAGAGTTCGTCGTTCAGTTCTGCGTTGAGGTCGCGTTCCAGGTCACGGCCGTAACGCTGGGAGAATTCCTGCGGTACGGTGTCCGGCACTGCAACACCCTCGGCTACTGCCACCCGGTCGCTGACCTCCCGAAGCATGCTGGACAACGGCACGTCCAGGGCGGAGCAAATCGAGGACAGGAGCTCTGACGAGGCTTCCTTCTGGCCACGCTCCACTTCACTGAGGTATCCCAGGGAAACGCGGGCGCTGTGCGAAACTTCACGGAGCGTGCGCCCCTGACGCTGGCGGACATCGCGCAGCACATCACCGATTTCGTGACGAAGTACCACCATCTTGCGCTCCTTCTGTTCGCTCTTAGCCTGTTCGGCGAGGCCCACATCCTTCCAGCGGACAACGCCGTTTACGGATACGGGCTGCTTTACCATCTGTATCGCCTTGCTCCCTCATTGGTCAGGTCCGCCTAAAGGCGGACCGTCTGGTCGTTTCATCCTAGGCGCCTCCGCTCTCCGGAAGCGACACAATGTAATAACTAATCGGTACCGGCTTTTGTTCCCGGCAACTTTACGTGCGGTAACTTGGGCGGGCAAGCGTCAGGCTGAGATCGCCTCAAGGAGCCTTTCAAGGGCCGCCGCACACGCTTCGGCGCGGATGTCAGGCCGGCTGCCCGTGAAGGAATACTCAAATGCCGTGCTGCCGGCGGCGGTGGCGATCCCCACGTAGACCCGCCCGACAGGTTTGCCGTCGTGCGCCTCCGGACCGGCCACGCCGGTGGTGGAAACCCCGAGGTGGGCGCCCAGGACGTCGCGGGCTCCTTCGGCCATGGCGCGGGCGACGTCCGGGTCGACGGAGCCGACGCGGGCCAGGAGCCCGGCGGGGACGTGGAGTACTCCTTCCTTGACCGAGTTCTGGTACGCAACGACGCCGCCCTGAAGCATGCCGGAGGCGCCGGGGGTATCGGCGAGGACGGCGGAGACCATGCCGGCGGTCAGGGACTCTGCGGTGGCAACGGTCAGTCCCGCGTCAAGTGCCTGCCGCACGACCTGTCCGGCGAGATGGTGGAGGTTGCTCACGGTTCCTGTCCTTTCACCGTTCCTGCCTGCCGCCCCTTCGCGCGCAGGCGCAGGGCTTCGATGACATATTCGACGCCGGTCCACACGGTGATGGCCAGCGCCGCCATCATGACGGCGAAAGCAACCCACACCAGCCACGGCGCAAAGGCGCCCAAAGGGAGCAAATACAGGAAGATCGCTGCGGTCTGCACGACGGTCTTGAGCTTTCCGCCGCGGGAAGCGGGAATGACTCCGTAGCGGATGACGAAGAAGCGAAGTGCCGTGATTCCCCATTCCCGGACCAGGATCACGAGCGTTGCCCACCACGGCAGTTCACCCAGCAGGGAAAGCATGACCAGGGCCGATCCGATGAGCAGCTTGTCCGCGATGGGGTCGGCGATCTTGCCGAAGTCCGTGACGAGGTTCCGGCTCCTGGCGATGTCGCCGTCGAGCTTGTCCGTGTAGATGGCGACGGCGAACGCCGCCACCGCGGCCCAGCGCCACGACCCTGCCTCACTGTGCAGGCCGGGGGCATCTGCCACGAGGAACCACACGAAGAACGGGACCAGCGCGATGCGGATCATGGTCAGGACGTTGGGTAGGTTCCAGACCCCGGCACGGCGCGGGCCGGCGGCGGTGGCATCGGTGCTAGTCACGTACCTAGGCTACCTGCCCGGGGCTGCCGCAACGCCGGCGCGGCCCTACCGTCCGGTCAGCGACCAGGCGTCCTCGGAGCCGTCGTCGTCATCCCCGTACCCGCCGGGAGCGGAATCGGAGCCGTCGTAGTACTCGACGTTCTGCTTCCGTTTGTCCAGGTCCGCGGCCACCAGGTCCTCTGCGTAGCCGCCCTGGGCGATGTTGGCGTTGGCATTGTCACTGAGCGCGGCTGTCTGCGAATCCGGGGCGGCCGGTGCGTCCTGGCCCTTCATGGCCGCCAGCACGGCCGCGAGGTCGTCCGGCTTGACCAGCACGTCGCGGGCCTTGGAGCCCTCGGAAGGGCCCACCACTCCCCTGGACTCGAGCAGGTCCATGAGCCGGCCGGCCTTGGCGAAGCCGACGCGGAGCTTGCGCTGCAGCATCGAGGTGGAGCCGAACTGCGTGGTGACCACCAGTTCCGTGGCCTGCAGCAGCACCTCGAGGTCATCGCCAATGTCGTCGTCGATCTGCTTCTTTTCCGCCTCGGGGGCGACGTCATCCCGGTAGACGGCCTGGAGCTGACCTTTGACATGCTCCACCACCTTGTGGATCTCGGACTCGGTGACCCAGGCACCCTGCACACGCATCGCCTTGGAAGCACCCATCGGCAGGAAGAGTGCGTCGCCCTGGCCGATCAGCTTTTCCGCGCCGGGCTGGTCGAGGACAACGCGGGAGTCGGTGACCGAGGAGGTGGCGAACGCCATGCGGGACGGCACGTTGGCCTTGATGAGGCCGGTGACGACGTCCACCGAGGGCCGCTGCGTGGCCAGCACCAGGTGGATGCCGGCGGCGCGGGCAAGCTGGGTAATGCGCACGATCGAGTCTTCGACGTCGCGCGGGGCGACCATCATCAGGTCGGCGAGTTCGTCCACGATCACCAGCAGGTACGGGTACGGCCGGATGACGCGCTTGGAGTCCACCGGCGGGTGGACCTTGCCGGCACGGACGGCCTTGTTGAAGTCGTCGATGTGCTTGAAGCCGTAGTTGGCGAGGTCGTCGTAGCGGGCGTCCATCTCGCGGACCACCCACTGCAGCGCCTCGGCAGCCTTCTTTGGGTTGGTGATGATGGGGGTGATCAGGTGCGGGACGCCCTCGTAGGCCGTCAGTTCCACGCGCTTGGGGTCCACCATGACCATGCGCACCTCGTCCGGGGTGGCCCGCATCAGGATGGAGGTGATCATGGAGTTCACGAACGAGGACTTACCGGCACCGGTGGCACCGGCGACCAGGAGGTGCGGCATCTTGGCGAGGTTGGCCACCACGTAGCCGCCTTCGACGTCCTTGCCGACGCCCATCACCATGGGGTGGTCCGTGCGGCGGGCGTTCTGGCTGCGGAGCACGTCGCCCAGGGAGACGGTTTCGCGGTCCGTGTTGGGGATCTCGATGCCGATCGCGGACTTGCCCGGGATGGGGCTGAGGATCCGGACGTCGGAGCTGGCCACGGCGTAGGAGATGTTCTTGGACAGCGCTGTGACGCGTTCCACCTTGGTGCCCGGCGAGAGCTCGATCTCGTACCGGGTGACGGTGGGGCCGCGGCTGAACCCGGTCACCGTGGCATCAACGTTGAACTGCGTCAGGGTGTCGGTCAGGGCGGCGACGACGGCGTCGTTGGCCTCCGTGCGCTCCTTGGGGATGGATCCCGGGGTCAGGAAGTCCGAAGCCGGCAGCGTGTAGGTGACGTCCCCGGCGAGGGAGAGCTGCTCGGTCCGCTGCGGGATGGGTACCGGTGGCGGAGCGGGCGCTACCGGATTCGAGGGCACCGTGGGTGCGGCGGCCGGCTTCCCGGGAGCCGCGGCGCCGGGAATAACCAGCGGGATGGCCTCGGTGGCGTTCTCCGCGGCAGGCGCCGAACCGGCGCCCAGGCCCTGCGCAGCCTTGATTTTTTCGACGGCGATCTCCGCCTGGGTGGGGCGCCGGACGCCCGGTGCGGGCCGCGCGGGCTCCGGCTCGTCGTCGTCGATGACCGCGTGTTCGAAAGCTTCGTCGCCCACGTAGCCTTCCAGGCCGGCATCGGGCTCCTGGTCCTTGCCGAACAACCTGCGCTTCTTCTTTTTGGGCTCAGCGGCTGCGGGGCGTTCGAGGTAGCTGCGGTCGTGCACGTGGCCGGGGTCCTGGTCCATCAGGTCGATGCCCATGAGGTGCTCGTAGGCTCCGCGAAGGCGGCGCGGGATGGCCGTGAACGGGGTGGCCGTGATGATCAGCAGGGAAACGAAGGCCAGCAGCCCGTAGAGTGCCACCGGCACGGCGGGATGGATGGCGGCCAAGGGACTGGCTGCCAGGAAGCCGAGCATGCCGCCGGCTTTGCGGAGGCCGTCGAAGCCATCGGCAACCGTGGGCTGGCCGCCGAGGATGTGGGCCAGGCCGCACCCCGCGAAAGTCATGATGAGGAAGCCGATGCCCACCCGATTGTTGCCCCGGCCGTCCGAGGGGCGCCTGAACAGGCGGAACGCGCAGACAAAGAGCATGAGCGGGAGCAGCAGGGAGAGCCAGCCGAAGGTTCCGTTGACCACGGCATAGACGGCGTCCGGGAACCAGCCCGTCAGGCCCCACCAGGCGAACGTGGCAATGAACACACCCAGGGCCAGGTTGAACAGCGCGGCACCGTCGCGGCGTTCGTCCGCGGGGAGGTCGCTGACGTCGTAGCCGATCCGGCGTACTCCCCCGCCCACCAGGTGCCCGATTCCGAGCCATGCCCCGCCCACGACGCGCAGGGGCCAAGGCTGGTGGTGTTCGACGGCGGGAAGCTGGCGGGTGCGTGCAGTGCTGGTTGAGCCGCCGCGCCCTGTCTTGCCGGCAGTGGAGCCGGTTCCGCGGCCTGTGGAGCTTCCGGCTTTGCTGCCGGAGCTGCCCCTGCCGGTACCTTTGGGCGCGGAAGTAGTACGTGTGGCCATAGTAGCCACGGTACCGGAAGCATGCTGTGATTCCGGGGATATCGGGGCTGCCGGGCCGCCCGCCGGGGCTTGCCGATGCGCTTGAGGATGCGCATTGCCGGAGGCGCGAAAAGGCCCGGTCCACAGGGAACCGGGCCTTTCGGTGGTGCAGCGAGGCTGTCCGCGCAGGTCAGTCGCGCAGCCGGGCCGCGCGGGGGGCTCAGGCCTCGAGGACCACCGGGATGATCATGGGCTTGCGGCGCAGCTTGCGGTTGACCCAGGTGCCGACAACGCGGCGCACCACCTGCTGGAGCTGGTGGCTGGTGTGGTCGGCGTGGTTCTGGACTGCTTCCTCCAGCGCCGCGTTGATCTTGGGGATGATGTCGTCGAAGACGGAATCGTCCTCGGCGACGCCGCGGGCGTGGATTTCCGGACCGGACACCACCTTGCCGGTGGCGCGGTGGATGACCGTGATGATCGAAATGAATCCTTCGTCACCCAGGATGCGGCGGTCCTTGAGGTCGGCGTCGGTGATTTCACCCACGCTGGACCCGTCAACGTAGACAAAGCCCACTTCCACCTGGCCGACGATGTCTGCCTGGTGGTCGCGGAGGTCGATGACTGTGCCGTTGTCGGCAAGGATTACGCTCGCCTCGGGCACGCCGGACTCGATGGCGATCTTGCCGTTGGCGATGAGGTGCCGGGTTTCGCCGTGGACGGGCATGGCGTTCAAGGGCTCAAGGATGTTGTAGCAGTACAGCAGCTCGCCCGCGGCGGCGTGGCCGGAGACGTGGACCTTGGCGTTTCCCTTGTGGATGACATCGGCGCCGAGCTTCAGGAGGCCGTTGATGATCCGGAAGACGGCGTTCTCGTTGCCCGGGATGAGGCTGGAGGCCAGGATCACGGTGTCGCCGTCGCCCACCACCACGCGGTGGTCGCCGTTGGCCATCCTGGACAGGGCGGCCATCGGTTCACCCTGGGAGCCGGTGGACATCAGCACCACGCGGTTGTCCGGCAGATTGTCGATGTTCTTGATGTCCACGATCAATCCGGCAGGAACATCCAGGTAGCCAAGCTTTTCCGCGATGGCCATGTTGCGGACCATGGAGCGGCCCACGAAGGCCACCTTGCGGTTGTGCTTGGCGGCGGCGTCGAGGACTTGCTGCACGCGGTGGACGTGGGACGAGAAGGACGCCACGATGATGCGCTTGGTGGCCTGGCCGAAGAGGCGCTCCAGGGTGGGGCCGATTTCCTTCTCAGCCGTGGTGAATCCAGGCACGTCAGCGTTGGTGGAGTCGGACATGAAAAGGTCCACGCCCTCCTCGCCCAGCTTGGCGAAGTGCCGGAGGTCGGTGATCCGGCCGTCCAGCGGCAGCTGGTCCATCTTGAAGTCGCCGGTGTGCAGGACCGTTCCGCCCGCGGTGCGGATGAAGACGGCCAGGGCGTCCGGGATGGAGTGGTTGACGGCCACGAATTCGCATTCGAAGGGGCCGAACTTCTCCACCTGGCCCTCCTCCACGGTGAGTGTGTAGGGCCGGATGCGGTGTTCCTGCAGCTTGGCCTCGATGAGGGCGAGGGTCAGTTGCGATCCCACCAGCGGGATGTCGTTGCGCAGGCGCAGCAGGTACGGCACGGCGCCGATGTGGTCCTCGTGGCCGTGCGTGAGGATGACAGCCACGACGTCATCCAGCCGGTCTTCGATGTAGGAGAAGTCAGGCAGGATCAGGTCGACGCCGGGCTGCGTTTCCTCAGGGAAGAGGACACCGCAGTCCACGATCAGCAGCTTGCCGTCGATTTCGAACACGGCCATGTTCCGGCCGATCTCCCCCAGCCCGCCCAGCGGAACGATCCGCAGCGTGCCCTGGGGCAGGCGCGGAGGGGTGACAAGGCCGGTAAGGGCAGTTTGGGTCATAATGCACTACTTTCCAGGCGGAAGGGTGCCGGTCTTAGCCTCAGGAGAAGACCAGCCCCGCTTCCGCCAAATCCCCGCGGATGGTTTCGATCTCGGTTTCGTCCGGCTCCACGAGGGGCAAACGGACAATCGAGTTGGGCAGGACTCCCTGCCATTTAAGAATCTGCTTGGCCGCCACGGCCCCCTGGACGCGGGTCATGGTTGCCCGGACCACCGGCTGGAGTTCGACGTTGATCTTCCGGGCGGTGCCGAGGTCGTTGGCGTTGACGGCGTCGATGAGTTCGCGGAAGCGGCGGGTGGCCACGTGGGTGGTGACGCCCACCAGCCCCACGGCGCCCAGCGCCATCCACGGAAGGGTCAGTCCGTCGTCGCCGGAGTAGAAGAGGAGGTCGGTTTCCGCCATGACGCGGGTGGCCGCAACGAGGTCCGCCTTGGCGTCCTTGACGGCCACAATGTTGGGGTGCTGGGCCAGCCGGATCATGGTGTCGGGTTCGATCGCGATGGAGGACCGGCCCGGAATGTCGTAGAGCATGACCGGAACGTCCACCGCGGAGGCGATGGTTTCAAAGTGGGCGCGGACACCGGCCTGGCTCGGTTTGTTGTAGTAAGGGGTGACCAGGAGCAGTCCGTCGACGCCAAGGGCGGCGGCCTGCTTGGACAGGTGGACCGAGTGCGCGGTGTCGTTGGTGCCGGTACCGGCAATGATCGCGGCGCGGCCTCCGACGGCGTCCTTCACCGCGCGGAACATGCCGAGGTTTTCTTCGTCCGTCAGGGTGGAGGTCTCACCGGTGGTGCCGGTGACCACCAGCCCGTCGCAGCCGTCGTCGACGAGCTTGCTGGCCAGCGCAGCCGCCTGGTCGTAATCCACTGCGCCGTCCTTGGTAAACGGCGTGACCATGGCGGTCAGGAGGGTACCGAGGGCAGGGATGTGCGCGGAAGAATCAGCCATGGAAAAAACGTTACCCTGTCCCCGGCTGGTTAGGACAATGCCACGGGCGTGACGAGCGTCAAACAGCCCGGTTGCCGGGCCCCGGCGCGTTGGTTCCGGCGTGGCAATAGCGGCTGACGGCGGCCTGCCGCAGGTCCTCCGCCCAGGCAGCGAGCCGCTGCGCCGCCCGCACGTAATGGAACAGCTCGGTGGGCGTCAGCGCGTCGATATCCGTCTCGGACAGCCGCCGGGCGAGCTCGGCCCCCTCCGGCTGGGCGGCGAGGGTGATGCCCTCCCGCTCCCACTGGACGTCCTCTGACGGCCGCCCGGACACCAACTGCCGGAACAGGTAGTCCACCACGCCCGGGCTCATTGCCCTCAGCGGCAGGTTGACTGAGTGGGTAGGTGCCGGCTGCAGGCTTTCCCGCCGGGCGGGGGTTCCGGATGATGGCGTGTCCATTCCGCCATGGTATTCGAACATATATTCGAATACAAGGGTTTGCGGCGGCCCCTCCGGCACGGCAGGGCGCCGCCGGGCACCCTTTACATCGCCGGCAAGCCGCGCCGCACGGGCATGTGAGACGATCGGGTCATGACGTCCCGCACCCCGGCTACCCGGTCGCGAAAGGCCCCCGGGCGGAACCAGCCGGGCCGTCTTCGCGGCATCGATGCAGCGCGGGGCCTCGCCCTGCTGGGCATGATGGCCACGCACCTGCTGCCAACGTTCGAGTCGAACGCCAACCTCACCCCGACCTGGATCGGCCTCACCTTCTCCGGACGGGCCGCGGCCCTCTTCGCCGTGCTGGCCGGGGTGGGACTTGCCCTGTCCACCGGAAAGCACCAGCCGCTGGCCGGTCCCGATCTCGCGAAGGCCCGCCGCGGTGTCGCGCTGCGTGCCGTGGTGATTGCCGCCGTCGGACTTACCCTGGGCGGCCTGGAAGTGAACGTGGCCGTTATCCTGGTCCATTACGCCGTGTTGTTCCTGTGCGTACTGCCCTTCCTGGGCCTGGGCGCCAAGGCCCTGTGCGCCTGGGCCGCGGGCTGGATCCTTGGGTCGCCGGTGCTGGCCTACCTGCTGCGCCCCTGGCTCCTTGCCGCGGAGCCGCCACTGAAGCTGGGCCACAACCCGCGGTGGGAGGACCTGGGCACCCCCGGCCAGCTGCTCGGCGACCTCTTCCTGACCGGCTACTACCCCGTGGTGCAGTGGCTTGCCTACCTGTTGGTGGGCCTGGCCATCGGCCGCCTGGTCCTTGGCAAGGCCCTGGTCCCTGCCCTCCTGCTGGTGAGCGGATCGGTGGTGGCCGTCACCGCCAAGGCCATCGGGGTGGCCGCGATCGAGGATTGGGGTGGCCTGGCCGCCCTGGAGAAGGTTGTCAATGCCCCCGGCTACCCGTTGGACAGCGTCTTGCAGGTAAACCTGGCGGGGCTGCCGCAGGACGGCTCCTGGTGGTGGCTGGCCTCTGCTGCACCGCACTCCGGGACCCCCCTTGACCTGCTTCATACTTCGGCGGTGGCGGCAGCCGTCATCGGCGCATGCCTCCTGCTGGGGCGGCTCGCCGAGTGGATTGACCTGGACCTGCTGCTGCCCCTGCGCGGCGCAGGGGCCATGACCCTGACCCTGTACACGGTCCACGTCTGGGTGTTGTCGAACTTCTACCTGAAGCCCCTGCCGGCCGGCTGGACCGAGGACGGCATGTACTTCGCACACGCCGCCGTTGCCATCACCGTTGGCGTGCTGTTTGCCAGGTTGTCTTGGCGCGGCCCGCTGGAATGGCTGGGCCACGCCGCGGGCCAACTCGGCCGCGGTGTGCTGCCCTGGCCTGCTACTGCGGGGTCACGGTGAAACTGGACGCCTGGTCGCCGTAGTCATTGGTGACCACCACCGTGACGGGTCCCTTCTTGACGTCGAAAGCGATAACGCCCTGGCGCGCGTCTCCGGCGCCCACCTGCTCGGTCTGCAGGCCGCCGACTTCCTGGCCCAGGTAGATCAGCCCACCCTCCTTGCCGTCCGCGTCAAAGACGCTGAAGTTTGACGGAGTGGCAAAACTGCTACCCGTTACCGTCTCCCAGGACACCTGCACAGCCAGGAATCCGCCGTTCTTCGGTTCCAGGTAGGACATGCCGGGAATCTCGGCGGTGTAGAGGGAATCGAGCACGCTAACCCTCACCGTGTTGCCCTCGGACATGGTCACCACCGAGGCGTTCGCTTCCGTGGACGTGCCCGGTGACGGCGCCGTAGCGGCTTGGGAGGACGGGAGGGGCGCCTGGGCCGGGACGTTGAAACCCTCAACGGCAGCGGACACTACGGCGATGGAGGCAATGGCCAGCACCGTTCCCGTAATGGCGCCCGCAAGCCAGACGACCGCGGTGATGATCCAGGCCTTTTTCCTGGTCTCCGGATACCCCTCCAGCGGGCGGCCGTGGATGTCCCTGGTGTTCCCGGTCAAGGTCATGACCAGGTCCACGATGGCCCAGATGCCCAGGCCGCCCGCCGTCAGCAGCTTGGCCACGGCGGAACCGGTCTTGCCGAGGTAGAACCGGTCCGCCCCGAAGGTGCCCAGGAGCAGGGACAGGAGCCAGGTGGCCACGAAGGACTTGCGAGGCCCGTCACCGTAGGGAACCTGCGGGTTCGCCTCCGGCGGGTATTCCCCCCGGGGGCTCGTTGCGTAGGGCCCGCCAAACGGGGAGGGTGCCGGCGGAACCGGGGGCACGGACGGTCCCCTGCCGGTCGGCTGGGGGCACCGGGACTGGGGGTAAGGCGGCTGGCTCATGGATCGTCCTTCGTGCGGGTTCGGTGCAGGCATACGGGGTTTCGAAGGACGTTCGTGGCGGAGAACCCGCCCACCCCATCTCCGCCCCCAAGCCGGAAATTATTGCCAGACGAACATACCGCGGGCGGCATGCGGCTGCGATGGGCAGAAATGCCCATCGCAGGAAATCACCGGCAGGCGGCGGCCGTTGAGCCGGCCACGGGAACGGGCGGCTGCTAGGACGCGGCTGTGAACAGCCGGACGGCGTCGCGCATGGAGGCCCTGGCCCGCTTGCGGTCCCCGGCGGCGTCGTAAGCGCAGCTCAACCGGAACCACGAACGCCAGTCGTCCGGAGCCGATTCGGCTTCGATACGGTACTTTTCGAACTCGGCGTCTGCGGCCGCCCGGACAATCCGGCCGCCGGGCGTGCGCGGCAGCTCATCCACCGGCAACCCGCCTTCGGCTTCCAGGACCTTGGCCATCTGCTCGGTGCGGGCACCGAACATCAGTTCGCGGATCAGGGCCCATGCGCCGACGATGGGCAGCACCAGGTACGCCGCGCCAATGGCTTTGGCCGTGAGGTTGCTGTCCGCCAGGAGCAGGAGTGAGCGCTGGAAGGACACCACCAGGTAGAAGACCAGCAGCAGCGTCACTGCTCCCACCCAGATCTTGGTGCGGTTCTTCCGGAAGCCGGCAAGAAGCCCGTTCATGGTCAGAGTCCCAGGTCCAGGTAACCGTCCAGGCCCACGGTCAGGCCGGGGTGCGACGCTACCTGCCGGACACCCAGGAGAACACCGGGCATGAAGGACGCACGGTCGAAGGAGTCGTGGCGGATGGTCAGCTGCTCGCCGGGGCCTCCCAGCAGGACTTCCTGGTGCGCCACAAGCCCGCGGAGCCGGACGCTGTGGACGCGGACGCCATCCACGTCGCAGCCGCGGGCACCGGCACGTTCGCTGGTGGTGGCATCAGGGCTGGGCGGCACCTGCGCGGCGCTGCGCCCGGCGGCGATGAGCTGCGCGGTCCGGACGGCGGTGCCGGACGGGGCGTCCACCTTGTCCGGGTGGTGCAGCTCGATGATTTCCACGGACTCGAAGTATTGGGCGGCCTTGGCCGCGAAAGCCGAGGCCAGGACGGACCCGAGGGCGAAGTTCGGTGCGATGAGCACTCCGGTCTCCGGGTGCCCGGCCAGGACGGATTCCAGCGCAGAGAGCTTGTCCGCGTCCCAGCCCGTGGTGCCCACCACGGCGTGCATGCCGCGTTCAACGGCGAATCGGACGTTCGCTTCGGTGCTCTCGGGAACCGTGAGGTCCACCACGTACTGCGCACCGGAGGACGTCAGTTGATCCAGCGAGTCACCCCGCCCCAGGGCTGCGACGAGCTTCATGTCGGGCGCGGCGTCAATGGCTTTTACGGCCTCGGCGCCCATGCGTCCGTTGGCGCCCAGGACGGCTACCAGCTTGGGGGCGGAGTGTTGTTCGGTCATGCCATCCAGCCTACCGGCGGGACCGGTTGCCGCAGGAACCGGTCACTGTGCGTTACCTCGCACCGGAGCGGACAACCACGCCGGCCCGGGCCAGCCGGTTCCCGGACGCAGCAGGCATCAGCCGTCCGCGCCGACCCATTCGACGGTGCCGTCGGAAAAGAACTGTTCCTTCCAAATGGGAACCTGCTCCTTGATCCGGTCCACCAGTTCCGAGCAGACGGCGAAGGCCTGGCCGCGGTGCGCCGCGGAGACCGCGCACACCAGGGCGGGATCGCCGATTTCCAGCATCCCGATCCGGTGCGCTGCCCAAATCCGGACGGGTTGCCGGACGGCGTCGCCGCCTGCGCCCGGCGCAGCGTCCTGCTCGGCAACCAGGCGGGCCACGACGTCGGCCATCACCTGGTGTGCCGTGGGGTGCGCACTGTAGCTGAGCCGCTCGACGGCCTTGCCGGCGTCGTGGTTGCGAACTACGCCGCTGAAGCTGACCACGGCGCCCGCGGTGTCGCTTTCCACCGCGGCGATCGCCTGGTCGACGGAGATGGGGTCCGCGCTGAGGACTGCCCGGACCACCTCGAATGCCGCGTCAGTGCCCATGTCCGCCTTCCAGCTGGTCGCAGAGATGCCCGATCACCGGGTCCAGGACGGTGAGCCCGTCCATGACGCCCTTGGGTGAACCGGGCAGGTTCACTATAAAAGTAGCTCCGGCTGCGCCAGCGTGGCCCCTGCTCAGGGCGGCCAGCGGGGTCTTGGCGGCGCCGGCCCGCCTGATGGCCTCCATGATGCCCGGAATCTCCCGGTCCAGCAGGGGCAGCGTCACGTCCGGAGTCCGGTCGTCCGGGCTCAGGCCGGTCCCGCCGCTGGTAATCACGACGGCGGGACGCTGGGTCAGGAGCGCCCTGATGGCGGCGCCCACGGGCTCACCGTCCGGGACCACCATCGGCGGAAAGACATCGAAGCCGTGCTCGGCCAGCCAATCGCTGATCACCGGGCCGGTCTCGTCGTCGTAGATTCCGGCTGCGGCGCGGGTGGAGGCGATCACCACGCCGGCTTTCCGTCCCTGGACGTCGCCGTGCCGGTGCGGCTCGGGGGCGCCGAGGGGGTTGGTGTTGGTCACAGCGCCCAGTCTCCGCTCTTGCCGCCGCTCTTGGCCAGCACCTTGATTTCCGTCAGCACGGCGTGCTTGTCCACGGCCTTGATCATGTCGTAAACGCTCAGGGCCGCAACGGACGCAGCAGTGAGGGCCTCCATTTCCACGCCGGTGACGCCGCGGGTCTTCACGGTGGACCTGATGGTGACGGTATCGGGGCCGAGGTCAAAATCGACGGTGACTTTGGCCAGAGGCAGCGGGTGGCAGAGCGGAATGAGGTCAGGCGTCTTCTTCGCGGCCATGATGCCGGCCACCCGGGCCACGGCCAGCGCGTCGCCCTTGGGCAGGCCGCCGGCCCCCAGGAGTTCCATGACCTCCGTGGTGGTCCGGACGGTAGCGGTGGCCGTGGCTTCCCGGGTGGTCTCGGCTTTGGCTGACACGTCCACCATCTGGGCACTGCCGTCCTGGCGCAGGTGCGTCAGGGCGGGGGTCTGTTCTGCGTTCACAGCATCCATACTTCCACCTGATCGCCGGCATCGAGTTCCGTGACGCCGGCGGGGACGTGGACCAGGACGTTCGAGCCCGCGAGCGCATGCATCAGGTGGGAACTCTCACCACCCTCAAGCCGGACGGTGCCGCCGGGCTGCAGGCTGCCCCGCCGGACCTGGTGCTTGTGGCCGGGGGACGTGAGCGGGTGGGCCAGACGTGCCCGCAGCGGCAGCCTGGCCGCCGGTGCGCCCAGGAGTCCGGACAGCGCGGGGCGGAGGAACATTTCGAAGGACACCAGGCAGCTGACCGGATTGCCGGGGAACCCGAGGAAAGGGACGTCGTCGAACGTTCCCAGGCCTTGGGGCCCGCCGGGCTGCATGGCCACGTGCAGGAAATCGACGGGCTGATCCACCATGGCCTGCCGCACCACTTCGTAGGCGCCCTTGCTGACCCCGCCGGTGGTGACAATGAGATCGGCGCCCTGGCCCTCGGAGCGAAGCAGGCCGCGCAGTTCATCCGGATTGTCGGTGGAGATACCGGCCCGCCGGACCGTGAGGCCGGCCTGCATCATGGCGGCTTCCAGGAGGGTCCCGTTGGAATCGTAGATCTTCCCGGGCGGGAGGGGCCGGCCGGGTTCCACCACTTCGTCCCCGGTAGTGACCAGCAGGACGGTGGGAGCCCGGTAGACCGGCACCTCGGCCAGGCCCAATGCGGCGAGCAGCCCCAGCTGGGCCGGCCCCAGGCAGGTCCCGGTGGCCAGGGCCAACTCCCCCGCCGCGATGTCGCTCCCGGCGGACCGCACGTACGTGCCGGGTCCGGTGGCGGGCAGCCTGACCGTGCCGCCCCGGCCGGGTTCCAGGAAGTGGTCCGGCACGGCCCGTTCAATGGGTACGACGGCGTCCGCCCCCGCCGGGATCACGGCGCCTGTCATGATGGGCGCGGCCGTCCCGGGTTCGAGCACGGACGGCTTTGATCCGGCAGCTACCGGGGGCATGGTCTCCAGGTCTGCGCCGCCGTCGGGAATGTCGCCGGAGTGGACGGCGTAACCGTCCATCTGCGAATTGGCGAACGGCGGCAGGCTGACGGGCGCTGCCACATCGGCCGCCAGCCCACGGCCCAGGGCCCTGCTCAGTGGGAGCGTTTCGGTGCGTCCCGGCGCACGGAGCGGCTGCAGGAGTGTTGCGACGGCGGCCGCGTGCTCGGCAACGGAGCGGGCGTGTTCATGCGGGTGCCGGGCACGGCTTTCCGGCGGGTGGCCGTGCGGGGTGGGGCTGGTCATGGGTACGCCTTCGGTCGCGGACTTCAGGATTTCACGTCCACTCTAACCGTGTGGAATCCTGTGGCACCGTCAGGTTCGGGCGGCCGCTCCGTTTCCTCCTGGGGTTTGCCCGTGAGGTCCGTGGCGCGGACCTGGACCTCGTACTGCCCCGGGGTGAGGTCCACTGCCAGTTTCCACTGGTACCAGGTGTCCGCTGACAGGCCCGCAGCGAGTTCGGCCTCGCGCCACGGCCCACGGTTGATCCTCAGCTCAACCCTCCCGATGCCGGTGTGTTGGGCCCAGGCCACGCCCGCGAAGACCACGGACCCTGCGCTGACCGGACGCCCGCTGCGGGGCACGTCGATCCGGGAGGACGTCTTGACCGGGCCGCGCTCGGACCAGCCCCGGGGGGTCCAGTACCCGGCGTCCTGCGCGAACGTGGTGACTTTGAGTTCGGTGACCCATTTGGTGGCGGATACGTAGCCGTAGAGTCCCGGGACGATCATCCGGACGGGAAAGCCGTGCTCGAGAGGCAGGGGTTCCCCGTTCATTCCGACGGCGAGCAGGGCGTCCCTGGTGTCGGTGAGGACCTCCAGGGGCGTCCCTGCCGTCCAGCCGTCCGTGCTCCTGGACAGCACCATGTCCGCTCCGGGGTGGGGGCCCGCCTGGGCCAGCAATTCGCGGACCGGCCAGCCCAGCCAGCGGGCGTTCCCGATCAGGTCGCCGCCCACGCCGTTGGACACGCAGGCGATGGTGATGTGGCGCTCCGTGAGCGGCTTTGCCAGGAGTTCCGCGTAGGACAGCTGGATCTCCCGGTCCACCATGCCGGTGACTTTGAGGGCCCAGTTGTCCGGGTTGACTGCCGGAACGGACAGCGCGGTGTCGATCCGGTAGAACTCCCGGTTGGGCGTCACCAACGGCGTCACTCCGGCAACGTCGAGGTCGGCGCCGGCCGGAACCGGCGGCGCCGGTGACGCCGGAACTGGCAGGGTGATCCGAGCCCTGGCGTCGCTGACGGCATTAGTTGCCCCACGCCACGCACCGGCCAGGACGCCTGCCGCCGCGGACACGGCCGCCGTGCCGGCCAGGGCCTGGAGGAAGCTCCGTCGGGAACTTCCCGGTCCGCCCGGTAGGGTGCCCGCGTTCCATTCGCGAAGCTTTCCGATCAGGAATCGCAGCAGCACCACGGCCACCACCGCGGTCACGAGCGGGAGCGCCACGGCGATCGGCGTCATTTGGGCGCGGGTGAGGACAGCCACGGCTCCGACGGCCCCGAAGATGCCCACCACGGCCGCACCCCGGTAGCCGCGGCGGAACTCCAGCACCCCCGCCAGCGAGGCCAGGACGCCGATGACCAGCGCCATGCCCGCCAGGAGGGCAGCCTTGTCCGCCGTTCCGAAGACGGAGACCGCCCAGTCCTTGACGCCCGGCGGGACGGCGTCGATGACCGCACCGCCAACGGCCGTCAGCGGCGACAGGGAAGGACTGGCAAATCCTGCGAGCAACTCCCCCAACGCCACGCCGCCGGCAACGGCGGCCAGACCCGCGGCGGCGGCCCACCTGCCCGTGGCGCGTAGGGCAGCCTTGTGCGGGGCGGGACGGTCCGGCTGCTCCCCAAGGCGCCCGCCGTCGTCGTCCGCCGCCTCCGAAACCCGGGAATTGTTCACACCTCCAGCATAGGTTTGCCACCGCCCGACGGCACTGGCCCGCAACTGTGACCGGCACCCGTGCTGTTACGGGTGTGATGGGCGGCTCAAGGTGGCGTAGCCTGAATCCATGACTGTCCAGCTAGGCATGCCGCAGCCGCGGGAGGAAGCAGCATCGGAGCTGCCCGGCGTTCCCGCACGCCGTCCCGCGGATGCACCGGACGGGCTGGTGGACCGCTACGGCCGCCGCGCCACGGATATGCGGCTGTCGCTGACGGACAAGTGCAACCTCCGGTGCACCTACTGCATGCCGGCGGAGGGCTTGGAGTGGCTCGCGAAGCAGGCCGTCATGTCTGCTGAGGAGATCGTCCGGATTGTCCGCGTCGGCGTGGAGCAGCTGGGGGTGCGGGAACTGCGGCTGACGGGCGGTGAGCCGCTGGTCCGGCACGACCTCGTGGAGATCATCTCCGCGCTGCGGAACAACCATCCGGACCTGCCCATCTCGATGACCACCAACGGTGTTGGCCTGGCCAGGAAGGCGGCCCCGCTCAAAGCGGCGGGGCTGACCCGGATCAATGTCTCACTGGATTCGCTGCACGAGGAAACGTTCGCCAAACTGACCAGGCGGCCGTTCCTGGACCAGGTCCTGGCGGGTGTGGACGCTGCGTGGGCGGCCGGCCTGGGTCCGGTGAAACTGAACGCTGTCCTCATGCGCGGCATCAACGACGCCGAGTCGCCGCAACTGCTCGCCTGGGCCCTGGAGCGGGGATATGAACTGCGGTTCATCGAACAAATGCCACTGGACGCCGACCATGGCTGGACCCGCCGCAACATGATCACCGCCGCCGAGATCCGCGACCTGCTTTCCAAGGACTATGTGCTCAGCCCCGATGCCCGGGCCCGTGACGGTGCCCCCGCCGAGCGCTTTGACGTCCGACGACGGGCGGCAGGTTCGTTGGAGGCTGACGGTCCGGTGCTGGGAACAGTGGGGATCATCGCCTCCGTCACCGAGCCGTTCTGCGCGGACTGCCGGCGCACCCGGATTACCGCCGAAGGCAAAATCATGAGCTGCCTGTTCTCCCGCGAGGAATTCGACCTGCTGGGCCTGCTGCGCTCGGGCGCAACTGATGACGAGCTGGCGCAGCGGTGGCAGGATGCCATGTGGCTCAAGCCAAAGGCCCACGGCATGGACCACGTGGGATTGGACGCTCCGGACTTCGTCCAGCCGGACCGCAGCATGAGCGCCATCGGGGGCTGACCGGAATGCTTGTACGTTACTTCGCTGCCGCACGCGCCGCCGCCGGGCGTGAGGAAGAAAAGTTCGACCTGCCCGACGGTGCCACGGTCGCCCATCTCTTGGAGGCTGTGCTGGGGGTACCCCGCGCCGAGCCGCCGGCAGGCACTCCTCCGCTCGCTCGGCTCCTGTCCCGCAGCAGCTTCCTGCTCAACGAGGTGGCCGTCCGGGACCAGTCAACGGTTCTTGGGGCCGACGACGTGGTTGACGTGCTTCCCCCGTTCGCCGGCGGGTAGGGCCACGGCCCACAGCTGGAGGGCCGGGCCCTGCCTGCCGACTAGTTCGCGGCCAAGGCCACCCGTACGCGTTCCGCGACCGCGGCGGCCCCGGCCTGGCCCATGATGATCGTGTAGTGGTTGACATCAGGCACCTCCCGGACCCGCAGGATGGGAAGTTTCGCGGCCCACGACTCGAGGTAGCCGGGGGCGTACAGGCCCGCAGGTTCGTTCAGCAGACCACGCGGGGCCCGCAGCACTTCCGCATCGACGGCGAGGCTGTCCAAGGCTTGTAGCAGCGAGGCACCCCGGTGCAGGTCTGCTGTATCTTCTGCCATGGCCTCGTACCGTGTGGCAGGCCTGAGCCCGGGTTCTTCCCCGGTGAGGTCATAGTCCACATAGTCCTCCACGAAAGGCCCCCAGTCGGCGCTGAAGGCAGGGTGCTTCCGCCAGAAGGACCGGTACACTTCGCGGCTGGGGAAGGTGCTGTTGAGGCGCTCGGCGGCGGGTCCAAGGACGGCCGAGATGACTTCCGCGTCGGAAAGGCCTGCCGGGACCTGGAGGGGCAGGCCGCCGTCCACCAGCACCAGCGAGCGGACCCGATCCGGGAAGCGACCAGCGAGGACCACCGACGCAAACCCGCCCATCGAGTGCCCCACCACCGCCACGGGGCCGTCGGCCAGTTCCGCCAGGACGGCAGCGAGGTCTTCTGCGTGCGACGCCATTCCGTACGGGCCCGGAAGCGTGTTGCTGCGGCCGCGGCCGCGCAGGTCCGGCGCGATGATCCGCACGTCGGGCAGCGCCTCGGCCAGGTAGGCCCAGCACTTGTGCGACGCGGTCACGCCGTGGACAGCCAGGATCGTCGGGGCATTCGGATCATCCGGGCCCCAGACCGCGGTGTGCAGCGTTCCGCCGCGGACGGCCACATCCATGGTGCGGTAGGTTTTCCGGCCGGCTGTTTGGGTCATGGGTTCGTCCCTTCCTGGGGCGGTGCGGGGTTGGAGGTGGGGGTGTTGCCGGTGCCGGGAGTGGGCGCCAGGCCACGTTCGATGAACTGCATCATTTCCTCAAAGACTTCCTCTGGCACTTCGGGCCGGGCTCCCTCGACCGGCGGCGCTCCTTCCTCGTCCCAGAGGACCCAGCGCATGCCGATCAGTTCACCGATGCCCATCAGGGCCCAGGCGGCGACCGTGGGGTCCATGTCCCGGACCTCCCCCGCGAGCTGGGCGGACTTCAGGCCCTCGATGTAGCCGTTGACGATCCGGGTGTAGTGCAGGCGGAGGGCACCGGGCGAGACGAACTCGGCCTGGCGGATGATCCGGTACAGCGCGGGGTGCTCGGCGGTGAAGCGGAAGAAGGCCCGGAAGCCGGCCCGTTCGGCGTCGATCCGGTTGCCGGCGCTGCGGGCGGCGTCGGTCATGGCGTGCCGGACCCGGCGGTTGAGGTCCTCCACCACCTCGTCGAAGATGGTCTGCTTGCCGTCGAAGTAGAGGTAGAAGGTCCCCAGGCCGACGCCGGCGGCCTCGGTGATTTTGACGATCGAGGCGTCGTGGTAGCCCACCGACGCGAACACGGCCTCGGCGGCCTCGAGCAGCTTGGCGCGGGTGCGGGTGCCGCGGGCGGTGCGGGGTGCGGTGCTCATCGACCGCCTCCCGCTGCCAGGCCGTTTCCGGCTGTGGAACGGTCCCCCATGCGGCCGGAGAAGTCCTGGCGCAGCTTGGCGCGGAGCACTTTGTTCAGCGCCGTCCGTGGCAGGCCCGGCACCATCTCGATCCTTGAAGGGACCTTGAAACGGGCCAACTGTGAACTGCAGTGTTCCAGCAGCTCCTGTTGGTCGGTGAAACTGCCCGGCCGGACCACCACGAAGGCGAGTCCGCTCTCGCCCCAGCGCGGGTCCTCGACGCCGACGACGGCGGCCTGCGCCACCGCCGGGTGGGCCAGGAGGACGGCCTCCACTTCGGAGGGCGAGACGTTCTCGCCGCCGGAGATGTAGATGTCCTTGAGCCGGTCCACCACCCTGATGTACCCGTCGGCGTCGCGCTCGACCAGGTCGCCGGTGTGCAGCCAGCCGTCGGCGAGGACCGCCGCAGTCGCGGCCGGGTCGCGGAAGTAGCCGGCGAAGACGCCGGGGCCGCCCACCAGGAGCTCGCCGGCGGCCGCGCCGTCGAGGATCTCCCCGGTGGTGGGATCGGCGACCGCCACCTCGACGTGCGGGTAGGGCTTGCCGGAGTAGCCGATCATCCGCTCTGCGTCCTGGTTGGGCAGGCAGAGCACGTTGGGCGACGCCTCGGTGAGGCCGTAGCCCTGGCTCAGCGCCACCCCCTTGCGGTGCCAGATCCGCAGCAGCGGCGCGGGCATGGGAGCCCCGCCGACGACGGCGTGCCGGAGGCCGCCGAGTTCCGCGGCGGCGAAGTCGGGGTGCTCGGCCAGCATCAGGTACTGGGTGGGCACGCCCATCAGCATGGTGACGCCGCGTTCGTCGATCAGCTGCAGCACCCGGCCGGGATCGAAGCCGCGCTCCAGCACCACCGTGGCCCCCACCCACCAGGCCAGCAGCGGCTGGATGTTCCAGCCGCCCACATGGAACTGAGGGAGGACGGCCAGGACCACGTCGCTGCTGCCCATGTCCAGGGTGCGGGAGAGCGAGAGGTTGTTCCAGAAGCAGTTGGCGTGGGTCAGCACGGCGGCCTTGCTGGGCCCCTCGGTGCCGGAGGTGAAGATCATCAGCAGGGCGTCGTCATCCTGCACGGACTGCCTCGGGAGCTCCGCCGGCGCCAGGGCGATCCGGGCGGGCGGCGGGACGGACTTCTCCACCCCGCCCGGGCCCAGTGCCGCGGTCCGCGGCCGGTGTGCGACCAGGGCGCAGGCGGCGGCGCCCAAGGAGTCCAGGTCCGCCTCGACCAGCACCAGGTGCGGCTCCGCGAGTTCCAACTGGGCGGCCAGTTCCCGGGGCGAGAGCCGCCAGGACAGGGGCACCAGCACCAGGCCCGCCTTGGCGCAGGCGAAGAACGCCACCACATGGTCGGTGCTGTTCCCGGTAAGGCTCGCCACCCGGTCCCCCACCCGGTACCCGGCGGCGCGGAACCCCTCGGCCAGGGACGCGGCGCGGCGTTCCAGTTCCAGGTAGGTCAGGGCGCAGCCACGGTCATCGATCGCGACCCGGTGCGGGGTGGCGTGGCTGCGGTCCGTGGTCCAGCGGCCCAGGGTGTGGAGCCCGTCCCCGCGAACATAGCCTGCGATGGGCACCGCGGCGGAATCCGTGTCTCTGGTCATGCTGCGTCCTCCAGGATCTCACGCGGCGTCTCGGTGCCGGCGGCGGTGCCGCCGTTCCGGCCGCGGCGCCGTTGCGCCAGCCGCTCCGCGGTCCCGGCGATGCCGCCCGGGAGGAAGAGCACCACCAGGATGAACAGCGTGCCGAGGATGAACAGCGGCTCAGACAACGGTAACCGCAGGATGTCCGGAAGGCCCTTGACGGCCTCGGAGTTGGCCAGCGCGGTGAGCCGCTGGTCCAGGATGGTGTAGAAGACCCCGCCGATTACGGCGCCCCAGCGCGAGCCGACACCTCCGAGTACCACCATGACCAGCAGGGTGATGGTCAGGTCCGAGGAGATGGCCCGGGGCACGGCGCCGCTTTGCAGCAGCAGGAACACCATGCCGATCACGCCCACCAGAATCGCGGAGACCACGAAGATCAGCAGCTTCACCAGGTACGGCTGCAGGCCCAGGACGCGGACCCGGAGTTCGTTCTCGCGGACCGCGGCCGCGGTGTGGCCGGCCCGGGAGGACTGCACCCAGGTGACGATGATGAAGACAACCACCAGCACGGCCAGCGCCAGCCAGTAGAGGTTCCGGGTGTTCACCACGCCCACCAGGGCCTCGGGCAGGTTGTCCGTGCGTAGGGTCAGGCCCTCGTCGCCGCCGGTCCGGCCGTCCGGGTTGCGGCCAACGATCACCGAGCCGGCCTGGGCGAAGGCGAGGGTGACCATGGCGAAGGGGATGCCGCCGACGCGGAGGCTGATGCTGCCCACCACGTGCGCCAGCACGATCACGACCAGCAGGGTCAGCCCCATGGCCGGCAGCAGCGGGATCTCCAGGTTCTTCAGGATGATCGCGAGCCCGTAGACGCCGGCGCCGAAGTAGAGGGCGTGGCCGAAGGAGAGCAGCCCGGCGACGCCGAGGAGCAGGTGGTAGGTCAGGGCCGCGGCGGCCATCAGCATGCTCATGGCCAGCAGCTGCAGCGAACCTGGCGTGTAGCTGGGGCCGGGCAGGATCCCGGGCAGGGACAGGTTCAGCAGTGGCAGGAGGACCAGGAGCAGGACCCCGGCCAGGCCCGCGGCCCAGCCGGCAATCCGACGGCCGGTGATGGAGCGGACTCCCCTGCCCCGGCCGGTGCCGCCGGGCGTGCCCGAGGTGCGTGCGCCGTCGTCGTTGGCCGCGGCGGCCTCCCCGCGTCGCAGGCGCTCGGTGGTCGTCTCGGTGTTGCTGCCGGTGGTGGTCATGCGGTTCTCCCAAGCAGGCCGGTGGGGCGGACGAGCAGTACGACGCCGAGGGCCAGCACCACGACGAAGTCGCCGGTGCCGCCGAGGTAGAAGTTGGCGAACTGCTGCAGGACGGCGACGGCGATGGCGGCGATGGCCGCGCCGGTCAGCGAGCCGAGCCCGCCGATCACCGTGACGATGAAGGCGAAGATCAGCAGCGAGCCGCCGAGCATCGGTGAGACGTAGCCGAAGTAGTGCGAGGCGAGGACGCCGCCCAGTCCGGCCGCGGCGCCGCCGATGGTGAAGACCAGGGTGAACGCCTTGCGGACGTCGATGCCCAGGGCGGTGACCATGGAGCGGTTCTCGACGCCGGCGCGGATGATCATGCCGTAGCGGGTCTTCTTCAGGAAGAAGACCAGGGCCAGCAGCACCAGAACGGCCGCGAGGATGCAGACGAACCGGTCGTTGGGGACCCGGGCGCCCAGGATGTCGGTGGTGTCCTTGAACCAGGCCGGTCCCTGGATGAAGACCGGGTCGGTCCCCCAGATGCCGTCGAACAGGGCGACGGTGGCCAGTGAGAGGCCAAGGGTGACCAGGACCTGTTCGATGTGGCGCTGGTAGAGGCGCCGGATCAGGACGAACTCGGTGAAGGCCGCGAACGCGGCGCCGGCGGCGGCACCGATCAGCAGGGAGACCAGGAAGATCCCCCAGTTGTCGGATCCGGCGCGGCGGGCGATTTCCCAGCCGGTGAAGGCGCCGAGGGTCAGGAAGGCCCCGTGGGCGAAGTTGAGCACGCCCATCAGGCCGTAGATCAGGGACAGGCCGGCGGCGACGAGGAAGTACAGCGCCCCGAGGCCGAGGCCGGTGAAGAGCAGGAGGATGACGGTACTCACTGGGCGGCACCTTTCACGGCAGCGTGGGAGGCCTGGTCCGCACCGGGGTGCGGGTGGTTGGAGACGCCGAGGTGGCGCTGGATCAGGGCGGCGTCGTCGAGGAACTCCTGTGCCGGGCCGGTGTGGACCACGCGGCCGCCGGAGAGGACGACGGCGTCCCCGGCGAGCTGGCGGACCACCTGGAGGTTCTGTTCCACCAGCAGGATCGGCACGGTCCGGGCGGCCTCGGCCAGGGTCTCGGCGACCTCGCCGACGATCTTGGGGGCCAGGCCCTTGGTGGGTTCGTCGACCAGCAGGACCTTGTTCGTGTTCAGCAGGGCGCGGGCCAGCGAGACCATCTGCTGCTGGCCGCCGGAGAGCGTTCCGGCCATCTGGCCGGCACGGGCCAGCAGGTCTGGGAAGAGCTCCTCGACCAGCTGGCGGCGCGGCGCGGCGTCGCGTTCGGCCAGGCGCAGGTTCTCGGCGACGGTGAGCTTGGAGAACACCTCGCGGTCCTCGGGGACGTAGCCGACGCCGCGCTGGATGATCCGGTAGGTGGGGTCCTTGTCGATCCGTTCGCCGTCGAGCGTGACCGCCCCGGAGCGGTCGATCAGGCCGATGATGGCCTTGATGGTGCTGGTCTTGCCGACGCCATTGCGGCCCAGCAGCGCGGTGATCCCGGCGGCCGGGACGGAGAACGAGACGTCCTCCACCACCTGCTGGCCGGCGATCTTGGCACTGAGGCGGTCCACGGTGAGGATCGGCGTGACGGGGCCTGGGGCGGCGCCCGGGGTTTCGGGGCGGGGGTCCGCGGCGGGGCTCATACTGGTTCTCCGAGGTAGGCGCTTTGCACGGTGGGGTTGGCCATGACGGCGTCGGGGCTGTCCAGGGCCAGCAGGCTGCCGTGGTGCATCACGGCCACCCGGTCCACCAGGCCCAGCACCACGTCCATGTGGTGCTCGACCATCATGACCGTGCAGCCGCGGTCCCGGTGCATCCCCCGGATGATGGCGGTGAGGGACGGGACGTCCCCCGACGCCACCCCGGCCATCGGCTCATCGAGGAGGACGACGGCGGGATCCATCGCCAGCAGCACGGCGATCTCCACCTTGCGCTTCTCGCCGTGCGAGAGGTCCCCGGCCGCCGTCGTGAGCTGGCCGCTGAGTCCCACCTCGGCGATGGTGCCCAGGGCGATCCGGGTGGCCTCGTCCGAGGAGCCGGGGAAGCGCAGGATGTTCAGGCTTCCGCCGAGCTTGGCCTGCGCGGCGAGCCGGACGTTCTCCAGGACGGAGAGCCGGGGAAAGAGGTTGGAGGTCTGGACGGTCCGGCCCAGCCCCGCCCTGGCCCGGCGGTGGATCGGCTCGTTGGTGATCGGCCGTCCGTTCAGGGCAATGCTGCCCGCGGTGGGGCGCAGCACGCCGGAGATCAGGTTGAAGAGGGTGGTCTTGCCGGCGCCGTTGGGGCCGATCACGCCGATCATCTCGCCGGCGTTGACGGTGAAGCCGACGTCCTGGAGGATGCGGGCGCCGCCGATCTGCAGGCCGAGGCCGTCCACCTCGAGGGCGGGCGTGGCTGGGGTAGTCATACGGGTCCTTTGTTCTGGCTCGCAGGCCGGTGCGGCCGGGCCGGGGCGGAATTCTCCGCGCCCGGCCCGGCCGCCGCTGGCTACTTCTTCTCCGGCGGGGCGACGGTGTCGCCGGGCACGGCCTTGATCAGTTGCGGGGTCCAGGCGCCGTCCTTCTGGACGAGCTTGGCCTGGTACATGTCCTGGATCAGGGCGTGGTCCGAGGCACGGACCGTTTCCTTGCCCTTGGGGCCGTCGAAGCTGTAACCCTCGAGGGCCTTGACCATGGCGTCGGGGTCGGTGCCGCCGCCCTGCTTGATGGCCTGGACGATCAGCTGTCCGGCGACGAAGCCGTCCGGGGTGAAGAGGTCGGCCTTGCCGCCGGCCTTCTCGACGCCGGCGATCATCTTCTTCTCGACGTCGGTGCCGGAGGCGCCCGGGAAGTAGTGGTTGAGGAAGCTGATCTTGGAGCTCGCCGGGCCGTAGGCGTTGAAGCTGGAGGCGTCGCCGAGGCCGGTGACCACGGGGGCGGAGTCGAAGACGCCCTGCTGGCTGAGGGCCTGCCACATGGTGCCGGTGGTGGCGCCGGCCCAGGCGACGAAGACCAGGTCCGCCTTGGCGTCCAGCAGCTGGCGCGCGAACGGCGTCAGTTCCTGGTTTTCGGGAACCAGCACGGAGCTGACGTTGGCGCCCTTGGCCCCGAGGACGGCCTTGACCGCGGCGACGTTGCCTTGGCCGAAGGCGTTGTCCTGGGCGAAGACGACGACCTTCTTGCCCTTGGTGTCGATGAACGTGCCCGCGGTGGCGACGTCCTGCAGGCTCTGCCGGCCGGAGCGGAAGGTGTACTTGTTGACGCCCTGGATCGCGTCGGTGGCGGCGGGGCCGGAGATGTAGAGGACCTTGTTCTGCTGGGCCTGTTCGGCGAGCTTGACGGCGATGCCGGAGGAGGCGGTGCCGCCGATGATCTTGTAGCCCTTGCCGATCATGTCCTTGGCGGCTGTGACTGCCTTGTCCGGGTCACCGGCGTCGTCGGTGTAGGTCAGGTTGATCTTGGCGCCGTTGACCTCGCCGGTGCCGCCGGTGGCGTAGTCGATGCCGGCCTGCAGGCCCTGGTAGTAGGTTTCGCCGTAGGCGGCAAGGGCGCCGGTCTTGGAGTAGATGATGCCGACGTTGACAGGTTCGGCGGCGCTGCCGGTGCCTGCGGGTGCCCCCGCGCCCGCTGTGGGCGCGCATGCGGTGAGGGCCAACCCGGATACCACTATGGCGGCCATCAAAAACTTCTTTGTTTCCTTCACGGGATGCCTTTCGGTGAAGATCCGCGGGATGTGAGGTTGTGGGGACGCAGCCCCAAACCTGAAAGGTGATTCAGATTACAGTAAATCTAAAGTGCGGGCAGGATCACTGTCAATGGAAAATGAGAGTCGAGACGCACCTGTGCCGCGCGGGTACTGTGGACAGGCAGCAGGCGCACGGAAGCCGTGCAGGCCGGTACGGCGCAGGGACAGTTTCAGGCCACGTTCAGACCGGCCTCGTCGCGGCAGCCGAAACGGCCCGGCACTCGGTGGTCATCAAGGGGACCAAGACGCTTCGGTGGTCCCGCCACAGACCGGCCGAGTGGGTCAGCAGGCCATCGCGGACGGTCAGCACATGCCGGATGACCGCGCTCCCCCGGCGCCGCTCAACCGTCAAGGCGTGGTCGTGCCAACTGGCCCGGGCGGGCGCTTCGGGCGGCAGCCCCGCAGTGCTGGCGTGGTACCAGAACGTACCGGCATGGAGCGGATCAGCAGTGAAAACGCCCACACCGTCAACACGGGATCCGTCGGGTTCGGTGTGGCGGTAGGACATGGTGACCGCATGGCCGGCAGCAGCCGGGATGAAGGCGACCTCTGCGGCGTCGGTATGGGCGGGATTCCAGGCCGTCGCCTGCCAGTGGGTGGTGCCGCTCCAGTGCCCCAGGAAGTCCCTGATTGCTTCCGGGACTGTGCCCGGCGGCAGTGGTCGGTCCATGGTTCCTCCGAGCAGCCCTGCTTCCCGTTCCCCGGAACCATCATCCGGCCGCAGCCAGCCGCTGTAAAGGCGGGCAGCGGCTGCTCGGCCGGATCTACGGCGCGGAGGCTACAACCCGAACGTCTCGTCTTCGTCGAACGGGCCCACCACGGTGACCGTGCGCGGCGCGGCGGCGAGTTCAGCGGCGAGTTCCTGGACCTGCTCCGCAGTGACGGCTTTGATCTGGCGCAGGGTTTCGTCGATGTCCTGGTATTCGCCGGAGACCAGTTCGGCCCGGCCCAACCGGGACATCCGGGACCCGGTGTCTTCCAGCGCCAGGACGATCCCGCCGCCGAGCTGTCCCACGGCCTTGCGCAGTTCATCGCCTGAAATACCGTGCTCCGCAAGTTTGTCGAGCTCCACGCCCAGCAGGTCCAGCACCTGGCGGACCTTTGACGGAGTGCAGCCGGCGTACATCCCGAAGTAGCCGGCGTCGGCGTAGGACGAGGCAAAGGAATAGGTGGAGTACACCAGGCCGCGCTTCTCGCGGATTTCCTGGAACAGCCGGGAAGACATGCCGCCGCCCAGGACGGCGTTCAGGACGCTCATCACGTAACGGCGCTCATCCGTGGCAACAATGGTGGGGCACCCCATGATGATGTTGGCCTGTTCCACCGCACGCTTGACCACATGCAGGCCCGCCGTTCCGGTGATCTGGGCGCGTTCGGTGGGGCGCCGGCTGACCGGGGCCGCGTCCGGCTCAAGCGACCATCCGGCGGATTCGAGGGCATCCACCACAAGCCCGCAGACAACCTCGTGGTCCAGCCCGCCCGCGGCAGTGATGACCAGTTCCTCGGGCTTGTAGTACCTGCGGTAGTGGTCCCACACGGAGTCGCGGGCCACGGCCTTGATCGCTGCGGGGGTCCCGCCGATCGGCCGTCCCAGGGGGTGGCTGCCCAGGACGGCGGCCACAAAGTGTTCGTGCGCTACGTCGGTGGGGTCATCGCTGTCCATGGCGATTTCCTCAAGGATGACGTCACGCTCCTGCTCCATCTCATCCGGGTCCAGGACCGCGCCGGTGATCATGTCCGCAATGACGTCGATCGCCATGGGCAGGTCCGAATCCAGGACTCGGGCGAAGTAGCAGGTGCTTTCCTTGGCGGTCGCGGCATTCGATTCGCCGCCCACCTCGTCAAATGCCGAGGCGATCTCCAGGGCGGTGCGCCGGCGGGTTCCTTTGAACAGGAGGTGCTCAAGGAAATGCGTGGAACCGTGCTGTCCGGGCGCTTCGTCACGGGACCCGACGCCCACCCAGAACCCGATCGTTGCCGACCGTTGGCCCGGCATCGCTTCCGTCAGTACCCGCACTCCCCCCGGCAGCACGGAACGGCGGACCTCGGACCCGCCGTCGGAGCCATGGACCAGGGTGTCGCCGGCGTGGTTCTGCTCAAGCGGCAGGGGTACAACAGTCATTGAAGCCTTTCGGGACGGGCGGCCGGATCTGGCTGCCATCGTAACAGCGGCGGGACCGGTGGATCATCCACCGGTCCCGCCGATTCATGCTGGTGCCAAGCGAGGGCTGTTAGACGTCAGCGCCTTCAGCCGGCTCCGTGGCGTGGGCGCGCTCGGTGTCGGCCGGAGCCTCTTCCTCGGCGACCACCGGGGCGAGCGAGAGCTTGCCGCGGTCATCGATCTTGGTGATTTCCACCTGGACCTTCTGGCCCACGGAAACGACGTCCTCGACGTTGTCCACGCGCTTGCCGTTGGCCAGCTTGCGGAGCTCGGAGATGTGCAGGAGGCCGTCCTTGCCCGGGGTCAGCGACACGAAGGCACCGAAGGTGGTGGTCTTGACGACCGTGCCCAGGTAGCGCTCGCCGATTTCCGGGACCTGCGGGTTGGCGATGGCGTTGATGGCGGAGCGTGCTGCGTCTGCAGACGGGCCGTTGGTGGCGCCAATGTAGACCGTGCCGTCGTCCTCGATGGAGATGTCGGCGCCGGTGTCTTCCTGGATCTGGTTGATCATCTTGCCCTTGGGGCCGATGACCTCGCCGATCTTGTCCACGGGGATCTTGACGGCGATGACGCGCGGTGCGAACTCGGAGAGCTCGTCCGGGGTGTCGATGGCAGAGTTGATGACCTCGAGGATGTGCAGGCGGGCTTCGCGGGCCTGCTTCAGCGCTGCGGCCAGCACCGAGGCGGGGATGCCGTCGAGCTTGGTGTCCAGCTGGATGGCGGTGACGAACTCGGCCGTACCGGCAACCTTGAAGTCCATGTCACCGAAGGCGTCTTCGGCGCCGAGGATGTCGGTCAGTGCCGCGTAGCGGGTCTGGCCGTCAACCTGGTCGGAGACCAGGCCCATGGCGATACCGGCGACGGCGGCCTTCAGGGGCACACCGGCGTTCAGCAGGGACAGGGTGGAGGCGCAGACGGAACCCATCGACGTGGAGCCGTTGGAGCCGAGGGCCTCGGATACCTGGCGGATGGCGTAGGGGAATTCCTCGCGCGACGGCAGCACGGGCACCAGGGCGCGTTCGGCCAGGGCGCCGTGGCCGATTTCGCGACGCTTGGGCGAGCCCACGCGGCCGGTTTCACCGGTGGAGTACGGCGGGAAGTTGTAGTTGTGCATGTAGCGCTTGCGGGTGACGGGAGACAGCGAGTCGATCTGCTGTTCCATCTTGAGCATGTTCAGCGTGGTGACACCCATGATCTGGGTCTCGCCGCGCTCGAAGATGGCCGAACCGTGAACGCGGGGCAGGACCTCGACCTCCGCGGTGAGCTGGCGGATGTCCGTCAGGCCACGGCCGTCGATGCGGATCTGGTCCTTGAGGATGCGCTGGCGCACAACGTGCTTGGTGACCGAGCGGAAAGCAGCGGAAAGCTCCTTTTCGCGGCCTTCGAACTGACCGGCCAGGCCCGCCAGGACTTCGTCCTTGAGCGCGTCGGAGGCGTTGTCGCGTTCCTGCTTGTCGGCGATCTGGAAGACAGCTGCCAGCTTGTCGGCGGCAGCGGATTCGACGGCGGCGTAAGCGTCATCCTCGTAGTCCAGGAAGACCGGGAATTCGACCGTGGGCTTTGCGGCGCGGGCGGCGAGATCGGCCTGGGCGTCGCAGAGTGCCTTGATGAACGGCTTGGCGGCCTCGAGGCCTTCGGCCACAACCTCTTCGGTGGGGGCGGTGGCGCCCTGTTCCTTGATGAGGTTCCAGGAGTTGTCGGTGGCTTCGGCTTCAACCATCATGATGGCGACGTCGTCACCGGCAACGCGGCCGGCAACCACCATGTTGAAGACTGAGTTCTCCAGCTGGGAGTGCTTGGGGAACGCAACCCACTGCGAACCGTGCTCGTCGGCGACGAGGGCAACGCGGACGCCGCCGATCGGGCCGGAGAACGGCAGGCCGGACAGCTGGGTGGACATCGAGGAGGCGTTGATGGCCACGACGTCGTACAGCTCGTCGGGGTTGATGGCCAGAACTGTCACCACGATCTGGACCTCGTTGCGCAGGCCCTTAATGAAGGCGGGGCGCAGCGGGCGGTCCATCAGGCGGCAGGCCAGGATGGCTTCGGTGGAGGGGCGGCCTTCGCGGCGGAAGAACGAGCCCGGGATGCGGCCGGCAGCGTACATGCGCTCTTCGACGTCGACCGTCAGCGGGAAGAAGTCGAAGCCTTCACGCGGGTGCTTGCCTGCGGTGGTGGCGGACAGCAGCGCGGTGTCGTCGTCGATGTACACCATGGCTGCGCCGGCGGCCTGCTTGGCGAGGCGGCCGGTTTCAAAGCGGATTACACGCTTGCCGAAGCGGCCATTGTCGATGACAGCCTCTGAGAACTGGATTTCGGGACCCTCCAAGAGAGTCACCTCCGTTTCTGTTTCACGGAAGTCCAGCCGCATCAACCCAGCCCAGCATCTGTCTACTGGGCCCTTGCACCCGGTCATCGATCGAGACCCACGGGCCGCCGGCTTCAGTCAACGAAGCCGTTCCCGGGGATCACTACCGAGGACCGCGAATGCGTGATGCGGTTGATCCTCCTGTTTAGTTTTTCATTTGAAGAAGGCGGCCCGTTCCGGAAGGAATGGGCCGCCCCAAAGCCAGACTAGCGGCGCAGGCCGAGGCGCTCGATGAGCGAACGGTAGCGGGCGATGTCAGTCTTCTTGAGGTAGCTCAGCATACGCTTGCGACGACCAACCATGGCCAGCAGACCGCGCTGGGTGTGGTAGTCGTGCTTGTGCTCCTTCATGTGCTCAGTCAGATCCTTGATCCGCTGGGTCAGGACGGCAACCTGGACCTCGGGTGAACCGGTGTCGCCTTCGGCGGTTGCGTATTCCTTGATGATGGACTGCTTTACAGCGGCGTCAAGTGCCACGATAACTCCTTGGGAATGTGCCGTGAGGGCCCAGGTCAGAAGTTCACTGCCGGGTCTGCCATGCACGTCCTGTCCCGGAAACCGGGGAAAGCCGCAACGACAGGACCCAGCCGCCACGGACTGCAGCCGGATCCATCGTCCAGTTTACCGGGCCGGGCCTAACCTTGTCGAAACAGTCCTGGCGGACCCGCGGCCCGCTCCGGCGCCGGGCGTCAGCCCTGAAGCCGGTCCCGGATGGCGGCCATGCCGTCGAGTACCTCGGCGAAGCTCGTGCTCAGCGGCGACAAACCCACCCGGATCCCGTGCGGTGAGCGGAAGTCCGGGATGACATCGCCTTCCCAGAGCGCTTCCACGGTGGCTTTGCTGAAGTCCGGGTGGTCCACGGTGATGTGGCCGCCCCGCTCCCCCGCGTCCCTGGGCGAAGCCAGTTCGGCACCCAGCGGGGCGAGCCAGGCGTCGAAGACCTCGATGGCGAAGGCGGTCAGCGCCACGGACTTTTTCCGGATGGCAGCCATCGAGGCTTCTTCGATGAGGTCCAGGGTGCCTTGCATGGCGATCATGCCGAAGATGGCGGGCGTGCCGCTGAGGAAGCCGCGGATGCCTGCCGCCGGTTCATACCCGGCGGCCATCTCGAAAGCGTCCTTGCGGCCCATCCAACCCCAGATGGGCTGGTTGAGCGCCGGCAGGTGCCGGGCGTTGACATATGCGAAGGCGGGTGAGCCGGGGCCGCCGTTGAGGTACTTGTAGGTGCATCCGGCGGCGAAGTCCGCGTCCGCGCCGTCGAGGCCGATCTCCACCGAGCCCGCGGAATGGCAAAGATCCCACACCACCAGGGCGCCGGCGTCGTGCACGGCCGCAGTGATTCCGGGCAGGTCCGCCAGGTGCCCTGAACGGTAGGCGATCTGGCTGAGGAGCACGACGGCGGTCCGCGGCCCAGTGGCCTGGCGAACCTGGTCGACGGTCACCCCGGCTGCCGGATCGGGATCGATCCACCGGAGGGTCAGCCCTTCCTCCAGCGCGATGCCCTCCACCAGGTAGCGGTCCGTGGGAAAGTTCCCGGTATCGAGCACGAGCTCATTGCGGTCCGGGTCCGGCACGGCGGCCAGTGCGGCGCGGAGCAGCTTGTAGAGCACCACTGTGGTGGAATCGGCGATGATCGTTTGTCCCGGGGCCGCGCCCAGGACGGCGCGGCCCAGCTGGTCTCCGATGGCCTCCGGCATGGCTAGCCACTGTTCGTCCCAGCCGCGGATGAGCCGGCCGCCCCATTCGTTCCGGACGAAGGCGGCGACGTCGTCGGCGGTCCGCTTCAGGGGCCGGCCCAGGGAGTTGCCGTCAAGGTAGGACAGCGGAGTCTCGGTACCAATGAAGTGGTCCCGGTATGCCGCCAGCGGGTCCTGGCGGTCCAGTTCCGCGGCCCGGCGCTGGAGTGCCTCAGTGGTCACGCCGGTGGGTTCATCCTGGTGGATGCTCATTGTCCGATCTCCGTCCTGACGGCGAATAATTCCGGGAAAAATGTCAGCTCCAGGGCCTTCTGCAGGAAGGTGACCCCGCTGGAACCACCCGTGCCTGTCTTCATGCCGATGGTCCGCTGGACGGTGCGCAGGTGCCTGAACCGCCAGAGCTGGAAGTTGTCCTCCAGGTCCACCAGTTCCTCGCACGCCTCGTAGGCGGCCCAGTTCTCCGCCGCGTTTTCGTAGATGTGCTTGAAGAGCGGGACCAGGTCCGGAGTGAACTCATGGGCGCGCGTCACGTCCCGGTCCAGGACGGACGCGGGAACCTCAAATCCGTGCCGGGACAAGTAAGCCAGGAACTCGTCGTAGATGCTGGGGGCCGCGAGCAGTTCCGCCAGCATGGCGTGGGCCTCGGGATCGGATTCGAAGACCGGCAGCATCTTGCGGTTCTTGTTTCCCAGCACGAACTCGACCGCCCGGTATTGGGCGGACTGGAAGCCCGAGGAGTTCCCCAGGAAGCCGCGGAACTGCGAGTACTCGGTGGGTGTGAGGGTGGCCAGCACGGACCACTGTTCGGTGAGGGTCTTCTGGATGTGCTTGACCCGGGCGATGCCCTTCAGCGCCGACCCGAGGTCGTCGGCACGCAGCCAGGCGGCGGCGCTGCGCAGCTCGTGCAGGACCAGCTTCAGCCACAACTCGGTGGTCTGGTGCTGGATGATGAACAGCAGCTCGTCGTGGTGCTCCGGCTCGCTGACCGGCTTTTGGGCACTTAGCAGTGTGGGCAACTGCAGGTAGGAGGCGTAGCTCATCCGCGAGCTGAAGTCGCGGACAATCCCATCGTCGAGCTTGCGGGTGTTCTTTTCGACGGACACGCACTGCCTTTCGTTGTTAGGGCCCCGGCAGTGCTGTCAGCGGGCGGCCAGGAGCTGATGGGCCTGCGCCACATCCAGCCGCATCTGTTCCACCAGGGCCTCAGGGCCACGATAGGCCACCATGCCCCGCAACCGTTCGACGAATTCCACGATCACTGTCTGGCCGTACAGATCGAAGTCCTCCACGGCTTCCTTGGGCCGGTCGATGACGTGGGCCTCGACTTGCCGGCTGACGCCGTCGAACGTGGGATTGGAGCCCACCGAAATCGCCGCCGGCCAGCGCGTTCCGGCCTGGTCCACCAGCCAGCCCGCGTAGATGCCGTCGGCCGGGATCAGTCCCGAGGCATTGGAGGCGAGGTTTGCGGTGGGGAAACCGAGCGCCCTGCCGCGGGCGGCACCGTGGACCACTTCGCCGCGCATCCGGTGGGCCCGGCCCAGCACGGCAGCGGCGGTGGCGACGTCGCCCTCCTGCAGCGCCTCGCGCACCCAGGTGGACGAGCAGCGCCGGTCGGTGGCTTCGTCGCCGTGCAGCGGGTAGCCCTCGGAGCCGAATTCGCTGATCACCTGGACATCGAAGCCGAACTTTTCGCCCAGCGCCTTCATGGTGTCCAGGTCACCGGAATTGCCGCGGCCAAAGCGGGCGTCGTGGCCGATGACAACGTGGCTCGCGTGCAGGCAGTCCACCAGGTACTGCTCCACGAATTCCTCGGCCGTCAGGCTGGCGAGGTCCAGGGAGTACTTGACTACCAGGACGGCGTCCAGGCCGAGCTCGCCCAGGGCCTCCAGCTTGTCCTCCAGGCCCATGATCAGTTCCGGTGCGGCCTCGGGGCGGTGGATCAGCGCGGGGTGGGGATCGAAGGTGACGGCCACGGCCTTGGCGTGCGCCAGGCGGGCCGAGCGGATCAGCTGGGAGAGCACCTGCTGGTGGCCGCGGTGAACGCCATCGAAGTTGCCGAACGTGACAACGGATGGGCCGAAGTCCGCCGGGACATCGGACGGATCGTTCCAGATGTAGACCATCACCCTCGCCTTAAGCTGCCTGCAAAATCGGTGTTCCGGGGCCAGGCCGGCCGCGGAACTCTTCAAGGTTACCCGGATTCACTGCGCCTCTTTGGCCCGGGACGGGCGGCGGCGGTACAGCCACGCCAGCCCCAGGATGGGCAGCAGCAGCGGGATGAAGCCGTAGCCGCGGCCGAACAGCGACCAGACGGTCTCGTGCGGGAACTGCACGGAATCCAGGACACTCAGGGTCCCCACCACCAGGACACCCGCCAGTTCCACCAGGACGGCCGCCACGGACACCTTGAACCAGGTGCTGCCTGACTTGGCCAGGGAGACGGTGGCCACCACATACACCAGGGCGGCGAAGGCCGAGAGCAGGTAGGCCAGCGGAGCCTCGGAGAATTTGGTGAGGATCTGGTACCCGGCGCGGGCCGTGGCGGAGATCGCGAAAACCCCGTAGACCGCAATCAGCAACCTGCCGGGTCCGGTATTGCGGGTGTTGCGGGCGGGTGCGTCGGCGGCCGGGCGGGCCTGCTGGTCTTTCATTGTGCTGTCTCTTCCACTTCAGTACCAGATCTGGTTCATCCGCGCCGCCATCACCAGTGCGGTGACGCCGACGGCGGCCAGGACAAAGTTGCTCCACCGCGTCCGTTCCAGGATGGACCAGTACGCCGCTGCCGGGGGCAGGAGCATGGCTGTGGCCATGTAGCCCCAGAATTCCCAGGCTTCGCCTGCGATGTGTTCGCCGGCGATGACCCGCACGATGGAACCCACCAGGTAGACCACGAGGGCCAGTTCAACCGCGGCGACGGAGAGGATGGTGACGTCGTTGGGCGCTTTCTTCAGGATTCCGGCACCGAGGCAGAGCACCGTGGACACCAGGCCGACCACCAGGATGGTCCAAAAATATGCATCCACGCCTATGCCTCCGCCGCGGTGGTCGCCGCCGGGCCGGTGCCGGGGGCAAAGACCAGCACCGGTTTGGCGTAGCTGCCTGCATCGGCGAGGAGGGCCACCAAGGTGCCGTCCGGGGCGAAGGCTGCGGCCGGGTGTTCCGCCGTGGCGGTGCCCGCGGTGCCGGGGGCGGCCCCGGCAGCGATCCGCCGGCCGAAGGAGATTTCCGTGGTTTCCTCCGCGGTCAGCTCACGGTTGGGCATCAGGGCCCGGGCGGCCTGCGACATTTCCAGGATGGTGAGTTCTTCGGCGAGCTCTTCGAGGGTTCGCGCCTGGTCCAGCGAGTAGGGGCCCACTTGGGTCCTCCGGAGGGCGGTGAGGTGCCCGCCGGTGCCGAGGGCGTTGCCGAGGTCCCGGGCGAGGGCACGGATGTAGGTGCCGGAGGAGCATTCAACCGTGACATCGAGGTCGATAACGTCCGCGTCCGGATCCCGCCTGACGGCATGGACCTCGAACCGGTGGATGGTGACGGGGCGGGCGGCCAGCTTGACGTCCTCACCGGAGCGCACCCGTGCATAGGCGCGTTCGCCGTTGACCTTGATGGCGCTGACGCTGCTGGGCACCTGCTCGATCCTGCCGGTGAGGGCTGCGACGCCGTCGTAAATTGCCTGCTCGCCCACCCCGGACGTGCCGGCCGTGGCGGTGACCTCCCCTTCGGCGTCATCCGTCACGGTGGACTGGCCCAGCCGGATGGTGGCCGTGTAGGTCTTGGAGGTGCCCACGATGTAGGTCAGCAGCCGGGTCGCCTTATTGATACCGAGAACCAGGACGCCCGTGGCCATGGGGTCCAGGGTTCCTGCGTGCCCCACTTTCCGGGTACCTGCGAGGCGCCGCATCCGGCCAACCACGTCATGGCTGGTCCATCCCTGCGGCTTGTCCACTATCACCAGTCCAGAAAGCACGCCTCCCAGTATATCGGCGCAGGTTGGGGCGCCCGCACGCCAAGCGGAGGGCGGACGTGGACGGCTAGGATGGCTGGCATGCCCGAGCTTGCCGCCCACGTCCGCGACGTGCCCGTCAACCAGATCCGCGAGATCACCGAGGCGGCCTGGCGCACCCCGGACGCGCTGGTGCTGAGCATCGGCGAGCCCGGCTTCCCGCTCCCCCGCCACGTCCTGGACGCCGGCATTGCCTGCCTGGACCGCGATGAAACCAACTACACGCCGAACGCGGGCATCCCGGCCCTGCGCGAGGCGTTCGCGGCCAGGTTCCGCCAGGACCAGGGCGTCGATGTCGGGGCCGACCAGGTCTACGTGGTGTCCGGCGCGCAGCAGGGCCTGCACTTCGCCATGAGCCTGCTGCTCTCCCCGGGCGACGAGATCCTGATCCCCAACCCGGGTTATCCCACCTTTGCCATGACCAGCCGGCTGCTCAATGCCGTGCCCGTGCAGTACCCGCTGCACCCGGACCACAACTTCCAACCCCGGGTGGCCGACGTCGAAGCCCTCATCACCGGCCGCACCCGGGTGCTGGTGCTCAACTCCCCGTCGAACCCGCTGGGGGCCGTGCTGGGCGAGGACCTGGTCCGCGACCTGATGGACCTGGCCCGCCGGCACGACCTCTGGGTCATCTCCGACGAGTGCTACGAGGCGTTCACGTACGACGTGCCACACGTGAGCCCGGCACGGTTCGACGCCGGCACCCCGGAAGGGGCCCGCGTGTTCACCTCCCTGACGCTGTCGAAGACGTACGGCCTCACCGGACTGAGGATTGGCGCGCTCATCTGCCCGCCGGGCCTCAAGCAGAAAATGGACAACGTCATGGAGTCGATCGTGTCCTGTGTGGCGTCCGCCCCGCAGTATGCGGCGCTCGCCGCCCTGACCGGGCCGCAGGACTACGTCCGGCACGCCCATCAGCATTACCGGGAAAACCGGGACGCGGCCTCGGCGGTCCTGGCGGCCAAGGGGATCCGTTTCCTCCCGGCGCAGGGTGCGTTCTACCTGTGGGCCGATCTGTCCCACGCGACCGGTGGCGATGTGCGGGCCTGGGTGCGGCGCTTCCTGGCGGACGCCGGCGTGGCGCTGGCACCGGGGACCGCATTCGGCTCAATTGGCGAGGGCTGGGTGCGGATCGCGTTGTGCGGGCGGAAGCAGGAACTCGTCGAGGGCGTGTCGCGGCTTCCCGCCGCGTCCCGGTAGCGGCGCCCGCAAGACTTGGCGGCCGGCGTCAGGTCCGGGCGCCGGCGAGTGCCCGGTCCAGCCAGGAACGCAGGACGTCCGCCGGCGCGGCGCCGGCTTGGCGGGCCACCACCTTGCCGTCCACGATCACCATCAGCGTCGGAATGGCCTGGACATCGAAACGCCGCGACAAGCCTGGAGATGCGTCTACGTCCACCTTCACCAGCTTGATCTTTCCTGGCCGCTCCCGGGCCAGCTTGTCCAGGACCGGGCTGACCATCCGGCAGGGCCCGCACCATGCGGCCCAGAAGTCCACCAGGACCGGCACTGCCGATTGCTCGGCCACGGCGGCAAAGTCCGCATCGCCGGCAGACACAATCCAGGGAAGGTCCGCCTTGCAGTTGCCGCAGCGCGGATGCCCGGCTGCCCGGACGGGCACCCGGTTGGTTTTGCCGCAGGCGGGGCAGGTGATGAGCGCGGTTTCCATGGCTAGTAGTCCTTCCTGCCGGCGAAGGCGCCCCACGCCTGGAAGGGGAGGTCCGACGTCGGGATGTCGCCCCGGGTGACCGGCATCAGGTCCGGCCGGATGCCGCTGAAGTAGTCGTAGAAGAGGGCGTCATCGAAGCCCGCGGCCGCCGCCCCGTGCCGGTCTGCGGCAAAGTACACATGGCCGATCCTGGCCCACAAGGCTGAGGCCAGGCACATGGGGCACGGCTCGCAGCTTGCGTAGAGCACCGATCCGGTGAGGTCGAAGTTTGCCGTGGCTGCCGCTGCTGCCCGGATGGCCACCACCTCCGCGTGGGCGGTGGGATCGTTGTCCCGGGTGACGCGGTTGACTCCGGCGTGGGCTCGCCCGTCGGGGGTCACCACCACGGCAGCGAACGGTCCCCCGCCCAGGCCGACGTTCCGCGTTGCCAGGTCCACTGCCTGCTCCAGGTACGTGGCGGGGATGCCGTGCTCGTCGGAGGTCATAGCACGATCCTAGCCACGTGGGCGCTGTTGGGGGATAGAAAGGGGGCCAGGCAGGGGGGATTCCCCCAACGACAACCCGTTGGCAGGAGCCTACGCTTGCGCGCGGGGGAACATTTTGCCTCCTCGGAGGCTTCCTATCCAGCCCGTCAAGGGCCCCGCACCCGGAGAACCCAATGAAGAAAAGACTCGCACTCTTAGCCTGTATCGCGGCCACCGCCGCCGCCATGGCGTCCGCTGGCCCCGCTTCCGCCTCCACCCGCACACACGACTACGACGTCCTTGCAGATGGACTCATTTCTCCCCTGCACGTCGCGGCAGGGACCGGGAAATCGGTCCTGGTGTCCCAGGACTTTGCCGGGAAACTCACCCGCATCAGCAAGGACGGTTCCACGAAGGACCTGGCGACGGAGACGCCCCCGGGCTGGGAAGTGGCCGGCTCCGACACCCGCGGCAGCACCACGTACTACCTTGAAAGTGTGGGCGCCGGCCAGGGAGACCCCGCCGCGCTGCACGGATACCTCAAGTCGATCGACGCCAAGGGCGATGTGGACACCATCGCCAACTTTGCCGACTACGAACGGCGGCACAACCCGGACGGCGACCAGCACTACGGGTTTGGCCGTGACGTCAGCGATCAGTGCCTGGCCGGTTGGCCCGCGTTCCCGCCGGCCAAGTACAAAGGCACGGTGGACTCCCACCCTTATGCCTTGGCGGTCAAGGATGACACCGCCTATGTGGCCGACGCCGGCATGAACGCCGTGCTCAAGGTGAACCTGGAGAACGGTGACATCGATACGGTCGCTGTCCTGCCGCCACGGCCGGCCACCGTTCCTGCGGGTTTGAAGATCCCGGTGGACATGCAGGGGAACACCATGACGGTTCCGGACTGCGTGGTAGGGCATAAGTACGCCTTCGAGCCCGTGCCTACCGATGTGGCGATCGGCCCGGACGGGATGCTGTATGTGACGTCCCTGCCGGGCGGACCGGAAGGACCGGAGCTTGGCGCCCGCGGTGCGATTTTCAAGATCAACCCGTGGAACGGCGACACCGACCTCTGGGCGGACCACATCCTCAGCCCCACGGGCCTGGCGGTGGCCGGCAATGGTGATGTGTATGTGGCGTCGCTGTTCGGCGGTGAAATCCTGAAGTTCACGTGTGAGGGCAGCCGTTCCCAATTCCTGGCCGTGAACATGCCCGCTGACGTCGACATCAGCGGCAACACGCTCTACGCCACGGCAGACGTGCTCGGGGATCCCTCGCAGCCGCCGTTGGGGAAGGTCATCAAGGCTGACCTGCACTAGGGCTACAGCACTGATGGGTTAAAAGCGGCAGGGCCCGGGAACAGCTCCCGGGCCCTGCCGACGTCTTACTTGTTGCTGTCCTCGTCGACGTCACCGTCGCTGCTGAGGTCGGTGTCCTCTTCGTCGAAGTCGTCTTCGTCGATGTCGACGTCGTCGGACTTGTACGGGTCGGCGTCGCCGGCGTGCTGCGCATTGGCGGCCAGCGCGGCCACTTCGGCGTCACGTTTGCGGGCTTCCCGCAGGAGTTCCTCAAGGTTCGAAGCGTTGACCGGGATCTGGTCTGCCACGAACTCCAGGGTGGGGGTCAACCGGACGGTGATGTTCCGGCCAACTTCCTGCCGCAGCACGCCCTTGGCCTTTTCAAGCCCCTTGGCGGCGTCGGCCTGGACAGTCTCGTCGCCGAACACCGTGTAGTAGACAGTGGCGTGCTGCAGATCATTGGTCACCCGGGCGTCGGTAACAGTGATGCCCTCAAGCCGGGGATCCTTGGCCTTCCGGCCCAGAGCCTCAGCAACAACAACCTTAATCCGCTGCGCCAACTTGGCAGCACGTGCCGGATCAGCCATGAATAACTCCTATAAGAAGAAAAAAATAAGGGACGTACGAGGGCGACGCCGCTACTTGGGCGATTACGTCGCCCCGGGTGGTGCGCGCCTTGGTAAGCCAGGGACGACGCCGTCGGGATCTTCCGGCGGCGCTTTGGAGCCGTGAAGGGGGCCCGGGAGTGGCATCGGGCCTGCCGGAGACGGGTGGCTGACGATCGCAGATCGTCGGCCACCCGTCGTAGGGGCGGGGCCCCCTTTACGGCGGAAAAGCGGGGGCCGCCGGGAGATCCCGACGGCCCCGAAACAGACAGCCTAGACGCGCGGCTTCTCGCGCATCTCGAAGGTCTCGATGATGTCACCCTCGGTGATGTCGTTGTACGAGCCAAGACCGATACCACATTCGAAGTCCGTGCGGACCTCGGTGGCGTCGTCCTTGAACCGCTTGAGCGACTCGACCGTGAGGTTGTCACCAATGATCTTGCCGTCGCGGGTGACGCGTGCCTTGGCGTTGCGGCGGATGATGCCCGAGCGGACGATCGAGCCGGCGATGTTTCCGAACTTGGAGGAGCGGAATACTTCGCGGACCTCGGCGGTGCCAAGCTGGACTTCTTCGTACTCCGGCTTGAGCATGCCCTTGAGGGCTGCTTCGATGTCATCGATTGCTGCGTAGATGACGGAGTAGAAGCGCATGTCCACGCCTTCGCGGTCTGCCAGTTCGGCGACCCGCTCGGCGGGCTTGACGTTGAAGCCGATGATGACGGCGGAGTCGACCGTTGCCAGGTTGACGTCGTTCTGGGTGATGGCACCCACACCGCGGTGGATGACGCGCAGCTGCACGCCTTCGCCGACGTCGATCTTGAGCAGCGCGTCTTCGAGGGCTTCCACGGCACCGGACACGTCACCCTTGAGGATGAGGTTGAGGGTGTCGATCTTGCCTTCGGCGACGGCCTGGTCGAAGTCTTCCAGGCTGATCCGCTTGCGGCGCTTGGCCAGGGCGGCGTTGCGGTCGGCGGCTTCACGCTTCTCGGCGATCTGGCGGGCGGTGCGCTCGTCAGCGGTCACGAAGAAGGTGTCACCGGCGCGCGGGACGTTGGACAGACCCAGCACCTGCACGGGGCGGGACGGGCCTGCCTCGGTCAGGGCGCTGCCGTCGTCGTCGAACATCGCACGGACGCGGCCGTGAGCCGTGCCTGCCACGATGGTGTCGCCGACGCGCAGGGTGCCGGACTGCACCAGGACGGTGGCAACCGCACCGCGGCCCTTGTCCAGGTTGGCTTCGATCGCGATACCGCGGGCGTCCTTGTTCGGGTTGGCGCGCATGTCCAGGGCGGCGTCCGCGGTGAGCAGGACGGCCTCGAGCAGCTCGTCGATGTGGAGGTTCTGGCGGGCAGAAACTTCCACGAACATGGTGTCGCCACCGTATTCCTCGGGAACCAGTCCGTACTCGGTCAGCTGGCCGCGGACCTTTTCCGGGTTGGCGCCTTCCTTGTCGATCTTGTTCACTGCCACGACGATCGGCACGTTGGCCGCCTGGGCGTGGTTGAGCGCCTCAACGGTCTGGGGCATGACGCCGTCGTCCGCTGCGACCACCAGGATGGCGATGTCGGTGACCTTGGCACCTCGGGCACGCATGGCGGTGAACGCCTCGTGGCCCGGGGTATCGATGAAGGTGATCTTCCGGTCGTCGCCTTCGTGGTTGTGCGTGACCTGGTAGGCACCGATGTGCTGGGTGATGCCGCCGTGTTCGCCCGCCATGACGTCGGACTTGCGGATGGCATCGAGCAGTCGGGTCTTACCGTGGTCGACGTGGCCCATGACGGTGACTACCGGAGGACGTGCCTCAAGTTCCTCATCGCCTTCGGCTTCGAGCTCGGCGTCAAAGTCGATGTCAAAGCTGGAGAGCAGCTCGCGTTCTTCGTCTTCAGGGGAGACGACCTGGAGCTTGTAGCCCAGTTCCTCGCCGAGGAGGGCGAAGGTGTCTTCGTCCAGGGACTGGGTGGCGGTAGCCATTTCACCAAGGTGGAACAGCACGGTCACCAGTGCAGCGGGGTTCGCCTCGATCTTGTCGGCGAAGTCCGTGATGGACGACCCGCGGCGGAGCCGGATCACAGTGTTGCCGTCGCCGCGGGGTACGCTCACGCCACCCAGCGACGGGGCACTCATCTGCTCAAGTTCCTGGCGCTTGGCGCGCTTGGACTTGCGCTGCTTGCCACGGCCTGCGCCGCCCTTGCCGAAGGCACCCTGGGTGCCACCGCGGCCGCGGCCGCCCTTGCCGAATCCACCACCGGCGGGAGCACCGCCGCCGCCACCGGGGCCACCGGTACCGGGAGCGCCGCCTGGGCGTCCGGGTCCGCGGCCGCCGCCGGGACGGCCGGCACCTGCGGGTGCGGGACGCTCGGTGCGGTTGGGCATCATGCCGGGAGTTGGACGGGGACCGCCGGGGCGCGGGGCGCCGGGACGGGGTCCGCCGGCACCGGCTGCGGGACGGGGCCCACCGGCACCGGCTGCGGGGCGCGGCCCACCGGGACGGGGTCCGCCGGCGCCGGCTGCGGGACGGGGACCGCCGGGACGGTCGCCATCGCGGCCGCCGCCCGGACGGGGCATGCCCTGGGAGGTGGCGAACGGGTTGTTGCCCGGACGTGGAGCGCGTTCACCGTCTCCGCCGCGGCCACGGGGCATGCCCTGTGACGTGGCGAAGGGGTTGTTGCCCGGACGGGGACCGCCGGGCCGGGGCCCGGAAGCACCCGGCGTGGAACCACCCGGACGGGTGGAGGGAGCCGGGGTCTCTGCCTTCGGGGCAGGGCGGGCGCCGGGCTTGGCGCCCGTGGACGGAGCCGCGGGGGCGGCAGGCGCCGGGGTTTCAGCTGCGGGAGCTGCCGGGGCAGCCTGGGCAGGCGCGGCCGGTGCTTGCGCCGCGGGGGCCGGGGCCTTGGGCGCAGCCGGGCCGGGCGCGGGTGCTGAAGGACGTGATCCTGCTGCGGGTGCGGGCGCCTTGGGGGCGGCTGCGGGCGTCGCGGCAGGGGCTGCCGATTTGGCAGCGGCGTCCGGGAAGGCGTTGCGCAGTTTCCGCACAACGGGGGCCTCAATGGTGGATGAGGCGGAGCGAACGAATTCGCCCAGTTCCTGCAGTTTTGTGACTGCATCTTTGGAAGTTATACCGAGCTCTTTGGCGAGCTCATGTACGCGGACCTTGGCCACATTTCTCCTGTCTCGGTCCGCACCGAGCCAGGCACGAACCGTCTACTTCTTACTGCGGACCCCAGCCGCTGATACTGCGGAAGGGCCCATTGCAGAGCGCAACAAAGTTGTCATCGTTACGCACTCATCGCTGGGAACTCATCGGGTTTCCATCAGATTTCTGACCCGCTTTCAGGTTGGACGGTTGGTGTTGCAGCCGCCGTGGCGACGTCAACGGCCGGGCCTGACGTGATCCGGCGTTCAACTGCGGCGGTCCCGGTCGCGCCCGGAAGGGCACGTCCGAATGCTCGCCGCTTGATCGCCAGAGCCAGGCACGATTCGTTGGGGTGCAGCCAAGCACCCCGGCCAGCCATCCGGCGTCGTTCATCCACCAGGACAGCGGTTGACCCGCTGCCTTCGGCGACGAGCCGGAGCAACTGCGACCGCAGGCCTTTCTTCCGGCATCCGATGCAGGTACGTTCGGGCTGACTCCCGGTGGAAAGCACTTCTGCCACGGTCATCGTCCTGACGTTCATTCTGCTGGCACTGGAATGCCCGCCTCCGGAGTACCGGAAAACTGGCATGCACAGGGCACACGGCTGCCGGCCGTTAGGCGCGGTCTTATCTATTCTAGCCCCTTTGGGCCATTCTGCCCGAAACCGGGTGGCTGCCGGAATCCGGCAGCCACCCTGCCCTGGACGTTATTTGTCGCGGGGGGCCGCGGCGTCGGAGACGATGTCGATCCGCCAGCCCGTCAGCTTTGCCGCCAGGCGGGCGTTCTGGCCTTCCTTGCCAATGGCCAGGGACAGCTGGTAGTCGGGGACCACCACTCGGGCGGACCGCGTTGCTTCGTCGGTGATGGTGACGGAATTCACGCGCGACGGCGAGAGGGCGCTGGCGATGAAGGTCGCCGGGTTGTCGCTGAAATCGACGATGTCGATCTTTTCGTCGTTGAGCTCGGTCATGACGGCCCGGACCCGCGACCCCATTTCCCCGATGCACGCGCCCTTGGCGTTGATCCCGGGAGTGTTCGCCTTCACGGCAATCTTGGTGCGGTGTCCGGCCTCGCGGGCCAGCGCAACGATTTCCACCGAGTGGTCGGCGATCTCGGGCACTTCGAGTTCGAAGAGCTTCCGGACCAGGCCCGGGTGCGAGCGGGACAACGTGACCGACGGACCCTTGGTGCCGCGGTGGACGTCGATCACCAGGGCGCGCAGGCGGTTGCCGTGGATGTATTTTTCCCCGGGGACCTGCTCCGGCGGCGGCAGCAGCGCCTCCAGCGATCCGAGGTTGACCTGGATCATGTGCGGGTTGTTGCCCTGCTGGATGGTGCCGGACACCAGCTCGCCCTCGCGGCCCTTGAACTCGCCCAGGACGTTGTCATCCTCGACGTCGCGGAGCCGCTGCAGGATGATCTGGCGTGCGGTGCTGGCAGCGATCCGGCCGAACCCCTCGGGGGTGTGCTCGAATTCGCCGATCGGAGCCCCGTCGTCGTCGATTTCGACAGCCCAGATGGTTACGTGGCCGCTCTTGCGGTCCAGCTCGGCGCGCGCTTTTTCGAAGGCGCCGGGCGACTTGTGGTAGGCCACCAGGAGCGCCTGCTCGATGGTGGGGATCAGGAGGTCCAGCGGGATTTCACGCTCACGCTCCAAAAGCCTCAGTGCGCTCATGTCAATATCCATCAGGCCTCCTCGGAAGGTCCATTGTGTTCAGGTTCCAGACCATCTTCGGAGAGGTGGCTGAATTCGATCTCGACTTTTCCGTTGCGGATCCTGTCGAAAGGAAGCTTTACGGGTTCACCCTGCCGGGGCTTCATGCCTTTCTTGACGGCGACCTCCGGGACCAGGGTCACGCCGTCGTCGCCCACCGACTGGATGCGCCCGGTGACGTTCTCACCTTGGACCACGTTGACCTTGACCATCCGGCCACGGGCACGGTGCCAGTGGCGTGGTTCGGTCAGGGGGCGCCCGACGCCGGGCGAGGACACCTCGAGGTCGTAGGGGCGCGTGTCGGCACTGGGGTCGCTGTCCAGGACGTCGGAGAGCACCTTCGAGATGTCGGCAATGACGTCCAGGCTGACACCGCCCGTTTCCTCCTCGGGCAGGTCCACCACGACGTTGACCACCCGGTGCGAGCCGGCGATGTTGATGGCCACGTCCTCAAGGTAGAGCCGGTTGGCCTGGACGGCGGGCTCCAAAAGAGCCCGGAGCCGGGCGGCTTCGGGGTTGTGGGCCGGTGCGGATCCGCTTCCCGTACCGGTGTGGTCTGGTGAAGCCGTGGCTTCTGCATTGCTCACGATGCCGGCCGCCCTCCCTATAGATGATGTGTGTTTACTAGCGTAGCTATTTTACCGGTCCAGTGGTGCACCGGGGTCCCCCGCAGCGTGACACCATGGTCTGTTGTGAATGACCGCCGCCCCGACAGCCACCCGCGCCTGCGTCCGTTCCGTGTTGCCGCCCTCGCCCTGGCGGCGCTGGTTGTCCTGAGCCTCGGTTTCGCCCTGGTTCCCGCGGAAAAGCCCGCGCCGGCGGTTCCTTCCTTTTCGGAGCGGGCCATGGCGGCGGCGCTCACGGACGCCCTGGAACTGCGGGCTGCGGGACAGGGCCTGGCGGCCAGCGGTGCCGTGGATTCCGCTACGGTGGACGCTGTTGTGACGTTGCTGACCATCCAGGCCAGGGCGCTCCAGTCCCCTTCCCCCGAAGCCGGCGCGCAGGGGTCGGCGTCCCCGTCACCGGCCCCTGCCATCCGTGCCAAGGGGGCGGCAGAGATGGTCCAGGCACTCGCCGCGAGCGGCCGCGTCCGCATCAGGGACGCAGGAGAGGCCGACGGCGGGTCGGCCCGCCTCCTGGCCGGGACCGGCACCGCCCAGCTGCTGGCCGCCGGCAGGCTCGCTGCGGCGGCCGGGCTGCCGGCGCCGCAGGGCATGGCAGCTGGGCCGGACGGGGACGTATCCGGGGCTGCCTCCAGCGCGTCACCGTGCGCGGCACCACCGGCCACGGCGGCCGCGCCGGAGTCCACCGGGCCCGGCGCTCCTGCCGGCGCGCGCCAGGCTTTGGCAGCCGTAACCGTCGCCGAGCAGCAGGCCATCTATGCCTACCAGGCGGCGCTCCCCCGCCTCGCGCCGGCGGAGGCGGGCCCGGCGTCGGAATTCCTGGGCCGGCACAAAGGCCTGGCCGCGTCCGCGGACGCACGCCTCCGGCTCGCCTGCGGAGTGCCCGTGCCGCAGCAGCCGGGCTATATCCTCGATGGCAGCTTCCTGGCCGCACCTGCGGCGGGGCTGGGCCGGATCGAAGCATCAACCCTGGCGGCCTACGGCGATGCTGTGGCATTGACCCAGGGCCAGGACCGCGCCTGGGCACTGGGGGCGTTGGAGTCGACGGCGGTCCGGGCCGCGCGGTGGGGCGCAGACCCGGGTCCGGTTCCAGGCCTCATCCTGGACGTGGGGCAACTGCCCCCTCTTCGTGTCGGCGAATCCGCCACGGACTCCCCCACACCATCCTGACCGCGAACTGCGCCCCGTTGAATGCCAAGGCGCCCGCTTGGAGGGGACCATGCCGGAGGGGTGGCACCGGAGCGTCCGGAGTGGTTTGCTGAAGGCATGAACACGGACGAACCGGCCGACGCCCGGGGCACCACCCCGGAAACCCCGGGGCTGACCCGCCACCGTGGGACCGAACCCCACGGCGACGATATAGCGCACCGGCTGAACTGGCTGCGCGCCGGTGTCCTGGGGGCCAACGACGGCATCGTCTCCGTGGCGGCGATCGTGGTGGGCGTGGCAGGTGCCACCGCCGCATCCGGCCCCATCCTCACGGCGGGCGTCGCCGGCGTAGTGGGCGGTGCGGTGTCAATGGCCTTGGGTGAGTACGTTTCCGTGAGCAGCCAAAGCGACAGCCAGCGGGCCCTCATCGAGAAGGAACGCCGGGAACTGGCGGAAGAACCGGACGAGGAACTGGCCGAGTTGACCGCCATCTACCAGGCCAAGGGCCTGACACCTGAAACTGCTGCCAAGGTGGCCCGGGAACTCACGGCCCATGATGTGCTGGCTGCACACTTGTCCGCGGAACTGAACATTGACGAAACAGATATCGTCAGTCCATGGCACGCGGCGTTCGCCTCGGCGCTTGCCTTTACGATCGGCGCCATCCTGCCCATGCTGGCGATCCTCCTTCCGCCGCCGGAGCTCCGGATCCCGTTGACCTTCGTGTCGGTTTTGGTGGCCCTGGCGTTGACGGGAGCCCTGGGGGCCTGGATTGGCGGCGGTTCAAGAACCAAGGCAGCCGTCCGGGTGGTGGTGGGCGGGGCGCTGGCATTGGCGGCGACGTTCCTCATCGGCAACCTGCTCGGCGCCTCGGGCGTTGTCTGACCCGGTGACCAGGGCGCAGGCAGTTTCCATCCCTCCGGACCTGGAGTCCCGGTACGCACGCACCAGCGCCGGCCGGGCCTGGATCGGCGCCTTGCCTGGGTTGGTGGAGGACCGCCTGGTGCAGTGGGGCCTTGAGGTCGACCTGGCACCCGGCAGCCTCCCATGGAGCGGGCACGGCGGCATGGTGGTCCCGGTCCGGCGGGACGACGGCTCCCCCGCGGCCCTCAAGATCGCCTTTCCCCACGACGAGGCCACGGTGGAACGCCATGCGCTGGCGCTTTGGAACGGGCAGGGGGCAGTGGCCCTGCTGGCCTCGGACACCGGATCATGCGCCATGCTCCTGGAACGCCTTGACGCCGGCCGGCCGCTGGCTGCCCTGCCGGTGGACGACGCCGTCCCGATCTGGGGCGCCCTGGTCCGGCAGTTGGGGTTGGTCCCGGATGAACGCCCGCAGTGGCTGGAGTTCGGCCACATCGCAGCGCGGGCGGAGCAGTGGAGCGACGACTTTCCCGCGGACTGGGAGCAGCTTGGACAGCCTTTTCCCCGCTGGCTGCTGGAAGCGGCCCTGGAGGTGTGCCAGACCCGGGGCGCGGTGGGCCGGAGGTCTGCCCGGGACCTGCTGGTCCACACGGATCTGCATTTCCTGAATGTCCTCGCCCGTCCCGGCACTGCGGCACCGGATGGACCACACTGGCGGGACGGTTACTCGGCCATCGACCCGCAGCCAATGATCGGCGAGCCGGAATTCGCCGTCGCGCCCCTGTTGTGGAACCGCCTCGCGGACTTGCCGGCAAAAGACGCCGGCCGCGGCCTGCTCCGGCGGTGCCACGACTTCAGCACGGCCGCCGGCCTCGACCCGGACGCGGCCCGGCAATGGGGCATCGCCAGGGAGGTGGACAACGCGCTGTGGTACGCCGCGCACGGGCACCACGGCGACTTGGCCCGGTCGCTGTGGGTTGCCAGCACGCTGGCCGGGGGCACCCTGGAGGGCTTGCCGCACCCCCATTCCCTGCCGGAGCCGGGCCAGGGCGGATAGGAGCCGGCAGCCGGCCGCTACGTCCCGCCCCCGGAAATGGTCACGAAGTCCGCACGGCGGCCAGGGCTGAGCGGACGGCCTCCACGGCGGTGGCGACGTCCTCACCGCCGGTATGCCAGTTGCTCACGGAGACCCGGAGGATGTCGCGGTCCTGCCAGCGCGAACCGGACATCCATACCTTCCCGTCCTCGATGATGCGGGCCGTCACCGCACGGGTTGTCTCGTCGTCCCCGAACGCGATGCATACCTGGGTGTAGCCGACGTCATTGAGGACCTCCACGCCGTCCAGCGCTGCCAGGCCGTCGGCGATCGCGGCGGCGGCAGCCGCGAGACCGGCCACCTGGGCTGCGACCCCCTCGCGGCCCAGGCTTTTCAGGGCTGCCCAGACCGGCACTCCGCGGGCGCGCCGCGACAGCTCCGGGACCTTCTCGAACGGGTCCCCCGGGCCTTCGGCATCGTGCACGAGGTAACTGGCGTGCAGGCCCATGGCGGACCGGAGCGCCCCGGCGTCCCGGACGATCGCAATGCCGCAGTCGTAGGGCACGTTCAGGGTCTTGTGGGCATCGGTGCCCCACGAGTCTGCTTCCTCGAAGCCTGCGGTGAGGTGCCGCAGTCCCGGTGCGGCCGCCGCCCACAAACCGAACGCACCGTCGATGTGCACCCACGCCCCGTGCTTGCGCGCGACGGCGATGGCGTCCGTAAAGGGGTCAAAGGCGCCGGAGTGCAGGTTCCCGGCCTGAAGGCATACCAGGGCGGGTCCCGTGCCGGACGCGAGGGCGGCATCCAGCGCGGCAGGGACCAGGCGCCCCTGCCCGTCGACGTCCACCGCCGTCGGCTGTCCCAGCCCCAGGTACCGCAGGCCAAGGTCCACGGTGTCGTGCCGCTCCTTGCCCACGAAGCAGCGGATCCGCGGCGCGCCGGACAGGCCGTCGCGGTCAAGGTCCCAGCCTGCGCCGGTCAGCAGCCGCCACCGGGCGGCAGCCATGCCAGTGAAATTCGCCATGGTGGCGCCGGTGACGAACCCGACGTCCGCGGTGTCCGGCAACCCCAACAGGTCCAGCAGCCAGCTACCGGCGGCTTCCTCGATGGCAGCCGTGGCCGGGGTGGCATAGCGCAGGCCGGCATTTTGGTCCCAGGCGCTGACCAGCCAGTCCGAGGCAAGGGCAGCGGGAAGGGTGCCGCCGATCACCCAGCCGAAGAACCGTCCGGCGGGCATGGCCATGAGTCCTGGTTCGGCCGCGGCGGCAAGCAGGTCGATGACCCCTGCGGCCGGCATGCCGGCGTCCGGGAGCGGGCCGCCAAACGCTCCGGCAAGCTCTGAGGCGTGCAGGCTGGGCCCCACCGGCCGGCTGGGAAGGCTGGCAAGCCAGGCCTGGGTATGCCTCGCCGCGGCCGCAAGTGCCGGTGCATACTCGTCATCCCCGGGTGCCATACCTGCATGCTACGCCCGGGCGGGTTCCGCCACGAGGAGCAGTTTTGCGCACCGGTCAGGCGAAGTTGTCCTGCCAGACGTCGTAGCCGAGCTTGACGATCAGCGCGGCCACAACCACCAGGAAGACCACCCGGACGAACTTGCTGCCCTGGTTCACCGCGGTGCGGGCGCCAAGGTAGCCGCCGGCCATGTTGGCCGCCCCAAGCAGCAGTCCGATGCCCCACAGGATGGACCCGTGCGGCAGGAAGAACAGCAGCGCGCCGGCGTTGGTGGCCATGTTCACGATCTTGGCTTTGGCGCTGGCCTCCAGGAACGCGTAGCCCATGGCGGACACCAGTGCGATCACCAGGAAAGACCCCGTCCCGGGGCCGATGAGTCCGTCATAGAAGCCGATCACGGCACCGATGAGGCAGGCGACGACGTAGTGCTTGTGGCCGTCGTGCCGCAGCGCCGTCAGCTCGCCCACATTGGGCTTCAGAGCGGTGAAGAGCGCGACGGCGACCAGCGCTACCACGATGATCGGTTTGAACACCCCGGCGGGCAGGGAAGCGGCCAGGCTGGCGCCGCCGAAACTGCCCGCCAGGGCTATGGCTGCCATGGGGACGGCGGTCCGAAGGTCCGGCCCCACCCGCCGGTAGTACGTCGCGGCACTGGTGGCGGTTCCGAAGATGGAGCCCATCTTGTTGGTGGCCAGTGCCTGCACGGGCGCGATGCCGGGAACCAACAGCAGCGCGGGAAGCTGGATGAGGCCTCCCCCGCCCACTACCGCGTCAACCCAGCCGGCTGCGAACCCAGCCACCACGATCAGGATGATGGTGGTGAGCTGGATCGACTCGAAGCCGGAGATCACCGGTTGCGGACGGCGTTGACCACGTAGTCGACGGCCTTGTCCACGGCAACGTTCTCGGCGTCGCCGCTGCGGCGGTCCTTGATCTCCACCACGCCGTCCACCAGTCCGCGGCCTACGGCCAGGATGGTGGGCACGCCCACGAGCTCGGCGTCGCCAAACTTCACGCCGGGCGAGACCTTGGGGCGGTCGTCGTAGATGACGGAGAGACCGGCCTCTTCGAGTTCTGCGGACAGCTTTTCCGCTGCCTGGAAGATTTCCTCCCCACGCCCCACGGCCACGACATGGACATCGGCCGGAGCCACGGTGCGGGGCCAGACCAGGCCGCGGTCATCGTGGTTGGCTTCGGCCAGTGCGGCAACGGCACGGGTGACGCCGACGCCATAGGAGCCCATGGTGACCACCACCTGCTTGCCGTTCTGGTCCAGGACCTTGAGGTCAAGGGCTTCGGCATACTTGCGGCCGAGCTGGAAGATGTGGCCCATCTCGATGCCGCGGGCGGTCTCCAGGGGGCCCGAACCGTCAGGTGAGGGGTCCCCTGCGCGGACTTCGGTGCACTCAATCACGCCGTCCCAGCTGAAGTCGCGGCCAGCCACCAGGCCGAAGACGTGCTTGCCTGCCTCGTTGGCACCGGTGATCCATGCCGTTCCGTTGACCACGCGCGGGTCCACCAGGTACAGCAGCTTGGTGGCGCTCTCCGCGCCCAGCAGCGGCTGGTCAAGCGACAGGCCGGGGCCCAGGTAGCCCTTGACGATCAGGGGCTGCTTCTTGAGGTCTTCCTCGCCGGCCTGCTCGAGGCCGATCTCGCCCGCGATCGGCAGGAACGCACCGATGTTGGCTTCGACGCGCTTGAGGTCCACGGCGCGGTCGCCGGGAACACCGATGACCACCAGCTGCCGCTCACCCGTGGGCAGCGTCACGGCGAGGACCACGTTCTTGAGCGTGTCTGCGGCAGTCCACGCGCCGCCGTCGGCTTCTGCCCGCGGGGCAATCTGGTTCGCAGCCGCTACGAGGGTGTCGATGGTGGGCGTATCCGGGGTGTCCAGGACTTCCGCGGCCGGGGCGTTGCTGAAGTCGATCTCGTCAGGAACCACGGTGGTGACGGCCTCGACGTTGGCTGCATAGCCGCCGGCGGAGCGGACGAACGTGTCCTCGCCGATTTCCGTGGGGAACAGGAATTCCTCGCTCCTGGACCCGCCCATGGCACCGGCGGTGGCTGCCACCGGAACTACCTCGAGGCCCAGGCGCTCGAAGATCTTCAGGTAGGCGCCCCGGTGGGCTGCGTAGCTGGCATCCAGGCCGGCGTCGTCGACATCGAAGGAGTAGGAGTCCTTCATGATGAACTCACGGCCGCGCAGGAGGCCCGCACGCGGGCGTGCTTCATCACGGTATTTGTTCTGGATCTGGTACAGGCTCAGCGGAAGGTCCTTGTAGGAGGAATACAGGTCCTTGACCAGGAGCGTGAACATTTCCTCATGCGTGGGAGCCAGCAGGTAGTCGGCGCCTTTGCGGTCCTGGAGCCGGAACAGGCCCTCACCGTACTCGGTCCACCGGTTGGTGGCCTCGTAAGGCTCGCGCGGGAGCAGTGCCGGGAAGTGCACTTCCTGGGCGCCGATGGCGGCCATTTCCTGGCGGATGATCTCCTCGACCTTGCGCAGGACGCTCAGCCCCAGCGGAAGCCACGTGTAGATTCCGGGAGCCGCGCGGCGGATGTAGCCGGCGCGGACCAACAGTTTGTGGCTGGCAACCTCGGCGTCGACGGGGTCTTCGCGCAGCGTGCGCAGGAAAAGCTGGGACAGTCGTAGGACCACGGGTGGTATCCGTTTCTGGGGAAGTGCTGGGTCAGCAGGGCCGGACAATTCGTCTGGGTACTAATCTACCGGCACACACCCTGCGGCACTGACTGGCCGGGCAGTCCGCCCCGGCGGGAAGCCCGCTGCGTCCGGGAAACAGTAGGGCCACGCCCGGAAAATACAAAGCCCCTGGCCCCCCAGTGAGGCTGGTCATCGCATCCGGGCGTGGCCCAACGCCGTTATCGCCTAAGTACTGGTGAGGACTGGTGAGACCGCCCACCCCACTTCCAGCGCAGCTAGATTGAACCTATGTGATGGTGAACACGTTTGACAAGTGTTTTTGCGCCGCAGGATTCCCTTGCCCCCTTGTCCGCCCCGTCCTACATTTAATTCACCAGGTGATGAATTCCCGCGGCGGGTCCGTCGGGGAAAGCCCTGCGGCAGCGACGGAGGCGGCATGTCCCACCCGGAAGCACCCCTGGCGGCAGCCCGCAGGCAGGACACCGCGGCCGTCATAGCGTCGGCACTGACCGTGAAACTGGGACGGCGCCCCGTGCTGGCCGGTGTGGACTTCAGCATTCCCGCCGGACGCATCACCGGCCTGCTGGGACCCTCCGGAAGCGGCAAGACCACGCTGATGCGCACCATCGTGGGCGCGCAGCGGATAGCCGGCGGCACGGTCGAGGTGCTGGGCCTGCCGGCCGGCAGCGCCACCCTGCGGCGGCAGGTTGGCTACGTCACCCAGTCCCCCAGCGTCTACCCGGACCTGACCGTCGAAGCGAACGTCCGCTATTTCGGTGCCATGCACCGGAAGGGGAAAGCCGACGTGGCCGAGGCGATTGCCGCCGTCGGCCTCGAAGCCCTGGCACGCCGCAAGACCGCCGACCTCTCCGGCGGCCAGGTCAACCGAGTCTCCCTGGCCTGCGCACTGGTGGCCCACCCCCGCCTGTTGGTGCTGGACGAGCCCACCGTCGGCCTGGATCCCGTCCTCCGGGCCGACCTGTGGGAACGGTTTCGGGCCATGGCACGGGCCGGGACCACCCTCCTGGTCTCCAGCCACGTCATGGAGGAGGCCAGCCGCTGCGACACGCTGCTGCTGTTGCGGGAGGGCCGGCTCCTCGCGCAGCTCACTCCGGACGAGCTCAGCAGGCGCGGGCACAGCAGCAACCTGGAACAGGCCTTCCTGGCCATCATCCGGAACGCGGACGACGGGACAGGCGATGAACCGGAAGCCGTGGCATCCTCCCGCCCGGAGGGGACGGTGCACTGATGGACATCCTGATGATGCTCGCCACCACCCGCCGGGTGCTCAGCCAGCTCCGCCACGACCACCGCAGCATCGCCCTGATCCTGGTGGTGCCGGCGCTGCTGCTCACGGCGGTGTACTTCCTCTATGAGAATGAGGTGCTGCCGCCGGGTGTTCCCCGGACGTTCGACCGGGTTGGCCTGATGATGCTGGCCATCTTTCCGTTCGTGGTGATGTTCCTGGTCACGTCCATCACCATGCTGCGGGAACGCACATCCGGAACCTTGGAGCGGCTGCTCACCACGCCGGTGCACAAGGCGGACCTGCTGTTCGGGTACGGGGTGGCCTTCTCCCTGATGGCCGCACTCCAGTCACTGGTGGCCACAGCGGTGGCCTACTGGATTCTTGGCCTGGACATCGCCGGCGCCCCGGGCTACGTGGTGCTGATCGCGGTGATCAACGCCGTCCTGGGCGTCGCGCTTGGCCTGTTCTGTTCGGCCTTTGCCAGGACCGAATTCCAGGCCGTCCAGTTCATGCCGGTAGTGGTGGTGCCGCAGATCCTGCTGTGTGGCCTGTTCGTTGCCCGGGACCGGATGAATGACGTACTGGAAGCCATCTCCAACGTGCTCCCCCTGACGTACTCCGTGGACGCCCTCCAAGAGGTCGCCGCCCATGCTGAGGCAACCACCCGGTTGTGGCAGGACGCTGCGGCTATGGCCGGCATCTCGCTCGGCGTGCTCGTGCTTGCCGCGTTGACGCTCCGCCGGCGGACGGCGTGACCCGCCCCGGACAAGGGGACCCGGCAGGGAATCCGGCAGCGGATCCGGCTGGCCGCCCGGCGGGTTCCGCCGGCCGCCGCGGACGCCGCGGGGGGGCCACCGCGTCCCGGGACCACATCCTCGACGCCGCCCGGAAGCTTTTCGCCGAGCACGGCTTCGACGGGACCAGCCTGCGCCAGGTGGCCCGCGCCGCGGGAGTGGATCCGGCCATGATCCACCACTTCTTCAACGGCAAGGACGAACTCTTTGCCCTCAGCGTGGAACTGCCGGCCGACCCGGAGCAGGTCCTTGCGGGCATGGCGGAATCGGACCCCGGCCAGCGGGCCGAGCTGATGGTCCGCACGGTCCTCCGGCTCTGGGAAAGCCCCGCCCAGGCCGGCCTCCTGGCCTTCCTGCGCGGAACCATCGGGTCCACGGCCAGGACGTCGCTGCTTCGGGAGGCGGTGGCACGCAGGGTGATCAGCAGGATCACGGCTTCGGTTCCCGGACCGCCGGAGGAAGTGGCGCTGCGCGGAAACCTCGTGGCAACCCAGATCGTGGGTTTGATGATGGTCCGTTACGTGGTGCGGCTGGAACCGCTCGCGTCAGCACCCGCCGAGGATGTGGTGCGGCTGGTGGCACCCACGGTGCAGCGCTACCTCACCGGCCCTATTTGACCAGGGCAGCGGCCGAGTCGAGGAGCGCACCGGCACGTTGGACGGCGTCGGCCTCGCTCGCGCCTCCGGAGGCGACGGAGGTGAGCACCACGCCCTGCTGCACCGCCTGGGCCGTGACTGTGGACTGCGTGCGGCCGTCCGGCAACGTGCTGTCCGTGCGGTACGCGACGGCGCCGGGAACTGAGCTGACGCCCGGCACGGCTTTAACGGTGACTGCGACCTCCATTCCAGAGGCAGTCATGGTCATGGACGAACACTTCGCCAGCTGCTCTGATGAGTCGGCGACCTTGGCAAGGAAGCTTTGGTCGAGGCCCGCTATCAGCGACAATGCCGTTACCGCGCCGGTGCCTGTATCGGTGCTCATGCCAACTGCCAGGGTGGCGCCGTCCACGGAGGGCACGGTGCTGGCGGCAGCGAGTTCCTTGCACTCTGCGGGTTTGACGTCGATCGACGCGAGCATGGTCTTGGTTTGGTCCAGCGTCTTGGTGATATCGACGGCGGGCAGGACGGTCAGCCTGCGGTCGGCCGAGTCCCTGACCTGCCCCACGATGGCAGCCAGCTGTTCGGACGTGTACGCCTTGGCGGTGGGTGTGGGCGTTGCGGTGGGAGTCGCGGCGGCTGTGGTCTGTGACGCCGCGGGCGTTGCGGTCGAGGAATCTGCGGCCTGCGGGGCTGCCGGTCCCCCGCACCCGGATACGGCCAAGGCCAGGAGGGCAGAAGCCCCGAATGTTCCCAGCACGGTCTTCTTCATTTTTCCCCCAATTTTCAGTTCTCCTCCGGCGGACGCCGCTAGAAAAGAACTGTAGCGAACGTACCCACCTGCCGGAAGCCGACACGTTCGTAGGTGGACCGGGCCTTGGTGTTGAAGCCGTTGACGTACAGGCTGGTCACGGGCGCGATCTTCTGCGCTTTTTCCACCACGGCGGACATGTAGCCGGAGCTCAGGCCCTGGCCGCGGTAGCGGGGATTCATCCATACACCCTGGACCTGGGTGACGTCCGCGGTGACGGCCCCCAGTTCGGCCTTGAAAACCACTTCGTGTGCCTCGTTCAAGTGGACCAGGGAGTGGCCCTGCCGGATGAGTCCTTCCACCCGGCGGCTGTAGAACTCCCGGCCGCCCAAGTATGGCGAGTATCCCACTTCTTCCTCAAACATGGCGGCGCAGGCGGGAAGGATGCGGTCAAAGTCGGCCAGGTTTCCCTGGGCCAAACCCGGGTGGGGCTGGACCCGGGGCTTCTCCGCGATGACCATGAGCGGCTGGTCCGCCCGCACTTCGTGGGCACGGTGGCCCAGTTGGGCGAGTTCCGCATGAAGGGCCAGCACTGCCTCCGCAGGCCCAAAGGCGGACGCATACCTGCGCCCGGAGGTGTTCGCGGCCCCGGCCACGAGCGGCGCAAGCGCGGGGTCCAGCTGGACCGGCACGAGGTTTGCCCCGGCCCAGCAGGCACCGGCAAGGACGCCGTTGTCGAACACGCCGAGAACACCGGCGCCTCCTGCGGTGGGAGCCGCGGTGCCCGTGGCGCGCAAATGCGCCAGGATGAATACATTGGTGACGGGATCCTGCTGCGCCAAACTGGTCAGCGCCGCGGTGTCCTGGCCGTCAAGCGTTCGGACGGAAATGCCCGCAGGGTCGGGATCGTCCCTACGAGACGCTAACCACGGGGCTACCCTTGACAGCATCTTCGCCATCGGCCTCCCCCATCTCTTCCGCGATACGCATGGCCTCTTCGATCAGTGTCTCAACAATCTGGCTTTCGGGGACAGTCTTGATGACCTCGCCCTTCACAAAGATCTGGCCCTTGCCGTTTCCGGACGCAACGCCGAGGTCGGCTTCGCGGGCCTCGCCCGGACCGTTCACCACGCAGCCCATGACGGCGACGCGCAGCGGGATCTCCATCCCTTCCAGACCGGCGGTGACCTGCTCGGCCAAAGTGTAGACGTCCACCTGGGCCCGTCCGCAGGAGGGGCAGGAGACGATTTCCAGCTTGCGGGGACGAAGGTTGAGGGACTGGAGGATCTGGTTGCCCACCTTGATTTCCTCCACCGGCGGGGCGGACAGGGACACCCGGATGGTGTCACCGATCCCCCGGGACAGCAGGGCTCCGAACGCGGTGGCGGATTTGATGGTGCCCTGGAAGGCGGGGCCGGCTTCGGTAACGCCGAGGTGCAGCGGCCAGTCGCCTTTTTCGGCGAGCATTTCGTAGGCGGCCACCATGATCACGGGGTCGTTGTGCTTGACGGAAATCTTGAAGTCGTGGAAGCCGTGCTCCTCGAAGAGGGACGCTTCCCAGACAGCGGACTCGACGAGCGCTTCGGGGGTGGCCTTGCCGTATTTCTTGAGGATGCCCGGTTCCAGGGAACCGGCGTTGACACCGATCCGGATCGAGGTGCCGTGGTCCTTCGCGGCGGCCGCGATCTCCTTGACCTGGTCGTCGAACTTCCGGATGTTCCCGGGGTTCACGCGCACTGCCGCGCAGCCGGCCTCGATGGCGGCGAAGACGTACTTGGGCTGGAAGTGGATGTCCGCGATCACCGGGATCTGGGACTTGCGGGCGATGATGGGCAGCGCCTCGGCATCGTCTGCGGACGGGCACGCGACGCGCACGATGTCGCAGCCGGACGCCGTCAGCTCAGCAATCTGCTGGAGGGTGGCGTTGATGTCCGTGGTGGGCGTGGTGGTCATGGACTGCACGCTGATGGGGAAATCAGATCCCACGCCCACCGAGCCGACTTTGATCTGGCGCGTCTTGCGGCGGGGCGCCAGGACGGGCGGCGGTGCTGACGGCATTCCCAGGCTGACCGAGGTCACGTGGACTCCTTGGGTTGAAAGGGTAGGGATGCGGTTACGCGGCGAGCCCGGCAAGCATGCCGGTGACCGGTGACCATTCTGTGATGCGGGTTCCGGCGATGACGCCGGCCGCGGCAAACGGGTCCTGCTTGAGGATCGAGTTCAGGGCAGCTTCGTCTGTTGCCGTGAAGATCAGGAGGGCACCGGCCCCGTCGCCGTAGGGTCCGCTGGCCACGATGACGCCGTCCTGCGCCAGGCCGCCTGTCCATTCGCGGTGCGCGGGCCGGACCTCGTTGCGGGTTTCGGTGGAGTTGGCGGCGTAAACGTACTCAACGGCAAAAACTGTCATACGGCTACCCTATCGCCATGCCTGCCTTCGCACCCATCCAGGCTGTCCAGGTTCAGGGGCGCAGTGGACGTTTACTGCAGGAAAAGGACTTTGGCGGCGGCTGCGGTTCCTGCCGCCCAGAGCATGGAGGTGAGGGTTCCGATGATGAAGCGCTCCGCGGCCACGGGGGTCTCCTTGAGTTCAGCGAACCTGCCGAGGCCCTTGATGGCGACGATGTAGGCGATCGCGACCGGCTGGCCGGCCAGGATGGCAAGGCAGACACCGAGCCGCTCCAGCACGCCGATGATGGCGCCGCCGCGAAGGATGCGCTGGCCGGGGGCCGACGCTGCGGCGTCCGTTCCGTTCGACGCCGGCGGCCCGGGTTGCGCCGTCAGCTCGCCGTCCACCGTGACGTCGGCAGACGGGTCCTGGGCAGCGGACCCGGCGTCCGCTGCCGTCGTGGCGGCATCGGCTTTGTCGTCAATGGTCCTGGCAAGCTTGAACACCACGGCCGTCACCGGCCATCCCACGAAGCCTGCCACCGCCAAGGCCACGGCCACCCACACTGCGGTCACTTGACTCCTCCATCGCCGGCTCCGGTTTCCTCCACGGCCGGGACCACCTGTGCTTGGGCGAGATCAAGCAGCAGCGATGCGGCCGGCCGTGCTGCCCATTCTTCCTGCCAACCGGAGCGAAGCACGGTACGGCTCACGGACTGCTCCGATATTCCGAGTTCCCGGGCCACCTGCTTTTGGCTGCCGTGCCGGGCCGGACCGGGCCGGCCGGCTCCGGGCGTGCCGGCGTCCAGGTGGCGCAGCGCGTCAACCACCCGCCACTGGGCTTCCGTGCGCTCCTGGACCAGGCGGCCCAGCAGCCTGAGCACAGCTTCGGCCTTGGCGCATGTCCGTTCCCCTTCCCCGGCGGGGGCACTCCCACCTGGCTCCCCCGCCATGGTGCCTGCCACTACTGACACCGGCACCTGGGAAGCGGCGGCCTTGGCACGCTCAACGGCCTTGCGGGCAGCCACGAACGCGGTTCCGGTGCCTTCCCGCGGGGTGGCACCCGCCGGCATTGTCACGGTTCCGACGCCGATGCCGACGTACCAGTGCCCTTCGCGCAGGGCGTGCAAGGCGATGTCCACGACGGCATCAGCGTCCCGCACCACCCCTTGGACTTCGTCGCCGACCGACCGCTCGAAAACCGGTCTGCCGCCCCCCGCAGGTTCGAGGCGCGCGATCTGCTCAATGAAACCCGGAACCCGGTCCAGGTCCCCGGTGCTGCCACGCTGGTCGATGGTCATCACGAACATAGGTCAACCATAGGCGGGTGATTCCTAATAATCAATCAAATCTGACTGATTTAGCAAAGTCAGCCTAAATCGGCTGATATCAGAACAGATTGACGGGCTTGACGATGTCCGCGTAGATCAACAGGGCACTCATGCCCATCAACAAAGCCGCCACGACGTAGGTCACTGGCAGCAGTTTCGCGATGTCGAACGCTCCCGGGTCCGGCCGGCCGCGCAGCCTGGCTACGGCACGGCGCGCGCCCTCGTACAGGGCTCCGGCCACATGGCCGCCGTCAAGCGGCAGCAGCGGGATGAGGTTGAATACCGCCAGTGCGAAGTTCAGGCCGGCCAACAGGCCCACGAGGGTGGCGAGCCGGGACTGCAGCGGGACAGCTTCCATGGCGGCAACCTCCCCGGCCACCCGGCCCACGCCCACCACGCTGATGGGGCCGTTGGGGTCCCTGGGTTCCTCGCTGAAAGCGGCCTTGGCTACGCCCACCACACGGGCGGGCAGGTTGAACACCACGCCGGCCACCTGGCGGATGTTCTCTCCGGCCATGGGCAAAACGGACGACGCCGGCTGGGACACCAGCGCCGTCTGCGCGCCGATGCCAAGGAAACCGACGTCCTGGTACTGGAGGTTGCCGGCAGCGTCGGTTGCCTGCCGCCCGTCGGCGCCCATCACGGGCCGGGAAGACAGGACCGGTGTCACCGTGGTTGACACGGCACTGCCGTCCCGCTGAACGGTGATGGCCACTTCCTTGCCGGCAGAGGCGCGGATCCACTCCGTCAGCTGGTCCCAGCTGGTGACGGCCTTGCCGTCGAACGAGATGATGGTGTCATTGGGTTTCAGCCCCGCCGCTGCCGCGGGGGTCAGCTGGCAGTCGGCGGAGTCGGGATCGACGGTTTGCCCTGCGGCCACCTGGCATTTGGAGACGTCGGAGATGGTGGTGGTGGCGGTGGCAATACCAAATCCCATCAGCAGCACGGCTGTCAGCAGCACCCCGAGGATCATGTTCATGGCCGGCCCGCCCAGCATTACGATCACTTTTTTCCAGACCGGCAGCCGGTAGAAGACGCGGTCGTGATCGCCGGGTCCTACCTCTTCGTGGGCTACTGACCGGGCTTCCGTAGCCAGCGTCTGGAACATCCCCGTACTGGAGGGCCGGACCGAGCCGTCCTCCTTGTTGGGTGGGTACATGCCGATCATCGAGACGTAGCCGCCCAGCGGAACAGCCTTTACGCCGTATTCGGTTTCACCCTTGCGGCGTGACCAGAGGGTGGGCCCGAAGCCGATCATGTACTTGGTGACGCGCACCTTGAACAGCTTGGCCGGCACCAGGTGGCCCACCTCGTGGAGGGCGATGGACACGGCAATGCCAACGGCCACGAAGACGACGCCGAGGATGAAAAGTAGGACAGGGGTCATGGACGTGCTGCTGCTTCCTAGAGACTGCTGACTGCTAAACGTTCGTGGGCGCGGGCGCGTGCCCAGCTTTCAGCATCCAGCACCGACTCCACCGTCAGCCCGGAGGAACCTGAATGTTCGCTGAGCACCCCGTCCACGGTATCGACGATGTCGGTGAACCGGATCCGGCCCGCGTGGAACGCAGTAACGGCCTCTTCATTGGCCGCGTTGAAAACGGCAGGGAAGGTGCTGCCCTGCTTGGCGGCGTCCTTGGCAAGGTCAACGGCCGGGAAGGCCGCAGCATCCAGGGGTTCGAAGGTCCAGGTGGCGGCCTGGGTCCAGTCGCAGGCAGGCGCGGCCATGGGTACCCGGGCCGGCCAGCCAAGGCCCAAGGCAATCGGAAGCCGCATGTCCGGCGGGGAGGCCTGGGCAATGGTGGAGCCGTCAACGAATTGGACCATCGAGTGGACGACGGACTGCGGGTGCACCACCACGTCGATCCGGTCAAGCGGGATATCGAACAGCAGGTGGGCTTCGATTAATTCCAGTCCCTTGTTGACCAGGGTGGCCGAATTGGTGGTGACCATGACCCCCATGTCCCAGGTGGGGTGCGCCAGCGCCTCGCGGGGCGTGACGGAATGCAGCTGCTCCCGGTTCCTGCCGCGGAAAGGCCCCCCGGAAGCGGTCAGGATGAGCCGGTCCACCTCGGCTGCCGTCCCTGAACGCAGGCACTGGGCGATCGCCGAGTGTTCCGAGTCAACGGGCACAATCTGGCCTTCCTTGGCCGCAGCCTTGACCAGGCTGCCGCCAACGATCAGCGATTCCTTGTTGGCCAGGGCGAGGGTGGCCCCGGAGCGGAGTGCCGCTAGGGTGGGCGCCAGGCCAATGGAACCGGTGATGCCGTTGAGCACCACGTCCGCTTCCACCGCTGCGATCCGCGCCGAGGCGTCAGGTCCGGCCACGATCTCCGGGCGGTACCCGGGGCGGCCCGCGGCGGCGGCTGCATCCCGGATGAGGGATTCCAGCCGGCCGGGGTCGCCAGCGGCGATGCCCACCACGGCGGCGCCGGTGTGGATCGCCTGGCGGGCCAGCAGTTCAAGGTTGCCGCCACCGGCGCTGAGTGCCACCACCTCGAACAGGTGCGGGGCGCCGTCGACGACGTCGATCGCCTGGGTGCCGATGGAACCGGTGGATCCGAGGAGGACGATTCTGCGTGGCTGCATCCGTTAAGTATCCCGCACGCGGCCGGGCCTGCTGCGCCTTGACCGCCGGGCGGCCGGGCGTAACGTGGAAACCGTGGACTGGCTCACCTGGTTCGATGCGCCGGAGTATGAATTTGCCCGGCAGGTGCTGCAACGGGGCGTCGCAGCGTTGTATTTCGTTGCGTTCCTGTCCACCCTGAACCAGTTCCCGGCCTTGCTCGGAGAGCGCGGACTCCTTCCGGTGCCGGACTTCCTGGCCGCGTTTTCCCGTTTGTCGCGGCCCACGCTGTTCCGTTGGCGGTACTCGGACCGGCTGCTGCGCGGTGTCTGCGCCATGGGCCTGGCGGTATCGGCGCTCCTCGTCGCCGGGCTCCCCCAGGCCGGACCACCCTGGGTTCCGTTACTGGCGTTCCTTGCCTTGTGGCTCTTGTACATGTCCATCGTGAACGTGGGGCAGACCTTCTACGGGTTCGGCTGGGAGATGCTGCTGCTGGAGGCCGGTTTCACCGTGGCCTTCCTGGGATCGGACCAGACGCAACCGCCGCGGACCATCCTGATCCTGGTGGTGTGGCTGGTGTTCAGGCTGGAGTTCGGGGCAGGCATGATCAAGATCCGCGGCGGCCGGGAGTGGCGGGACCTAACGGCGTTGTACTACCACCATGAGACCCAGCCGATGCCCGGGCCCCTCAGCCGGCAGGCCCACCTCATGCCGCAGGCCTGGCACCGGCTTGAGGTTCTGGGGAACCACGGCGCCCAACTGGTGGTGCCCTTCTTCCTCTTCGCCCCGCAGCCGCTGGCGTCCGTGGCCGCGGGGATCGTGGTGTTCACCCAGCTGTGGCTGGTGGCGAGCGGCAACTTTGCGTGGCTGAACTGGATGGCGATCATCCTGGCGTTTGCCGCGGTCAGCAATCCCGTGGCCCACGCCGTGATCCCGGCTGTCCCGGCGGACTGGCAAGCCGACGCAGCACCGGCCACACCCCTGTGGTGGCTGGCCATAACACTGGCGGCGTCCCTCCTGCTGCTGGTCCTGAGCTACTGGCCATTGCGGAACCTCTTCTCCCGCCGGCAGCTGATGAATGCCAGCTTCAACCGGTGGCAGCTCGTCAATGCCTATGGCGCCTTCGGCACGGTGACCAAGCAGCGGATCGAAATTGCGGTGGAGGGCACGCTGGACGATGATCCCGATGACAGCTCGGACTGGCGCGAGTACGGCTTCAAGGGCAAGCCTGGCGATGTCCGGCGCATGCCCCGGCAGTGGGCTCCGTACCACCTGCGGCTGGACTGGCTGATGTGGTTCCTGCCGCTGCGGAGCGTGCACGAGGAATGGTTCTACGCCTTCCTGGGCAAGCTGCTCGTGGCGGACCGGCAGGTGTTGCGGCTGCTCCGGCATGACCCGTTCGACGGCGCCGCGCCGCGCCTGGTGCGCGTGCGCAGTTTCCATTACCGCTTCGCCACCCGGAAGGAGTTCCGGGAGACCGGCAACCGCTGGGTGCGGACGCTGCTGTACGAGCCCATTCCGCCCACGTCCCTGCGCCGGCCGACGGGACGGAAGGGCAGCTAGGCGTCCCTGCCTGCACGGCGCAGGATGGCTTCGGCGTGCTTCAGGATTGGCCCGTCGATCATCTTTCCGTGGTGTTGGAAGACCCCGCTCCCGGCCGCGGCGGCAACGTCCAGCAGTTCACGCGCCGCCGCCACCTCCTCCTCGGTGGGAGCGTAGGCTTTGCGGACCACGGCAGCCTGGCCGGGATGGATACACGCTTTGGAGCCGAACCCGGAGGCCACGGCGTCGGCGGTTTCGTCCGCCAGCCCGTCGAGGTCGGGGATGTTGGTGTACACGGCGTCGATGGCTTCCTTGCCCAACGCCCTGGCGGCCAGCAGCACCGAGGAGCGGGCGTGCAGGGCCACCGCCCGGTAGCCGCCGTCGTCCTTCCTGCTGGAGGTGCCGCCCAACGTGGCCACGAGGTCCTCTGCTCCCCACATCAGGGCCACCACGTTGGGGGCGGCCGCAATGGCGGGGGCGTTCAGCACGCCCAGGGCCGTTTCGCACAGCGCAATGACCTGGTAGCCCTCCAGCGCCGTGAGCTGTTCAGCCGATTCCGCCTTGGCGAGCATGACCGTGCGGTACGGCGTATGCGCCAGGCAGTGCAGGTCCTTCGCGAAGTCATCCGTGCCGACCGGGTTGACCCGGACGATGGTCCGGCTGGGGTCGAGTTCGGGGCCGTCTCCGGCAGCGCCCGCCTGGGCCAGGATTGCGCCGCGCGCCCGCTGCTTGTCCGGTGGCGCCACGGCGTCCTCGAGGTCCAGGATCACGGCGTCCGCCCGCGCTGCGGCTTTCAGGTAGCGCTCGGGGCGGTCGGCGGGGCAAAAGAGCAGGGCAGGGCCCATCACAAAAGTCATACGGGCATTCTCCCCTGTGCGCCGGGCTGGTCCTGGTGGGCGCCCCGGATCCACATCAGGCAGCTTCTCGTGGCCCGTGCCACCACGGCTCCGTCCTGGTTGCGCCCGGTGTGCTCCATGGTGACGATGCCCTGGCCCGGCCGGGAGGCCGAAAGCCGCTTGCCGGTGATCACGGTCTCGGTGTAGAGCGTGTCCCCGTGGTAGAGCGGGTGCGGGAAGGAGACATCGGTCAGCCCGAGCTGGGCGATAATGGTCCCCTGGGTCAACTGGGTGACGGACTGCCCCACCATGGTGGCAAGGGTGAACATCGAGTTCATCAGCCGCTGGCCAAAGGGCTGCCCCGCGCTCCAGGCCGCGTCCAGGTGCAGCGCCTGCGTGTTCATGGTGAGGGTGGTGAAGAGGACGTTGTCCGTTTCCGTCACGGTGCGTCCGGGCCGATGGGCATACAGCACGCCCTCCTCCAGCTCGTCGAAGTAGAGCCCGCGCTGCTCGATGACGCGCCTGCCGCCCCCTCCGGCCGTTGGGCCGGCCGGAACTCCATCAGTGGGGTTGGTGCCGGTCATACGGTGAGTTCCTGGTCTTCTTCGTACAATTCCGCACCGGTGGCGGCCACCACGTCTTCGACGGAAACGTTGGGGGCCAGCTCGCGCAGCACCAGCCGGGATGGGCCGCCGTCCCGGACGACGTCGATCACGGCGAGGTCGGTGATGATCCGGTCCACGCAGCCTTTGCCGGTCAGCGGGAGCGAGCACTCCCGGACGATCTTGGGATTGCCGTTCCGGTCCACGTGCTCCATCATCACGATCACGCGCTTGGCGCCAAACACCAGGTCCATGGCGCCGCCCATTCCCTTGACCATCTTTCCCGGGACCATCCAGTTGGCGAGGTCTCCGTTGGCGGCCACTTCCATAGCGCCCAAGACGGCGAGGTCCACGTGGCCGCCGCGGATCATGCCAAACGACGTTGCCGAGTCGAAGAACGCCGCACCCCGGTTTACCGTCACGGTCTCCTTGCCGGCATTGATCAGGTCCGGATCCACCGCATCCTCCGCCGGGTAGGGGCCAACGCCCAGGATCCCGTTCTCCGAGTGCAGCACCACTTCCACCCCGGCCGGAATGTAGTTGGGAATCAGGGTGGGCATGCCGATGCCCAAGTTGACGTACTGGCCGTTGCGGAGTTCCCGGGCAACCCTGGCGGCCAGTTCGTTCCGCGTCCAGCCTTTGCTGCCTGCTGCGGCGACGGCTCCGCCGGGCCCGGGCTGGTGCCCGCCGCCACGCCGGTATTCCGGGCGGACCGCTTCCGGGCGTGGCGCCTCGGGGCTGTTGGGATCCATGGTCATGCTCCTGCCTGCTGGTCGCTGCCGGCGGGGCTCCCGCCCGCCGCGGCCGGGGCCGCCAAGGCCACCGTCCGCTTTTCGATGCGCTTTTCCCCGCCGGCCGCCAGGACCACCCGCTGGACGAAGATCCCGGGGGTGTGGATGTGTTCGGGGTCCAGTTCGCCGGGTTCGACGAGTTCCTCCACCTCGGCGATGGTGATGCGTCCGGCCATGGCGCAGAGCGGATTGAAGTTCATGGCCGTGGCGTGGAAGACCAGGTTGCCGTGCCGGTCACCCTTCCAGGCGTGCACCAGCCCGTAGTCGGGAGTGAGGGATTCTTCGAGGACATAGTCCACTCCCGCAAAGGAACGCACTTCCTTGGCCGCGGAGGCGATCGCGATGCCGCCGTCGGCGTCGTACTTCTGCGGCAGGCCGCCGTCGGACACCTGGGTCCCAACCCCCGCCTTGGTGTAGAACGCGGGGATGCCGGCGCCGCCGGCGCGCAGCTTCTCGGCCAGGGTGCCCTGCGGCGTCAACACCACCTCGAGTTCACCGGCAAGGTACTGGCGGGCGAACTCCTTGTTTTCCCCCACATAGGAGCTGATGGTGCGGCGGATGCGGCCGTCGCGGAGCAGGATGCCCAAGCCCCAGTCATCCACGCCGCAGTTGTTGCTGACCGTTTCCAGGCCGGAGGTGCCGGCGCGGTGCAGGGCGTCGATCAGGGCCACCGGAATTCCACACAGCCCGAACCCGCCAACCGCCAGGGACGCCCCGTCCGGGATGTCTGCCACGGCGGCGTCGGCGCTGGCTACAACCTTGTCAATCATCAATGATCCTTTCAGGCCGGCTGCGATCCGTACTGCTGGCGCAGGTGCTTACAGTCCCAGTTCACGGGCGATCAGCATCAGCTGGACTTCCGTGGTGCCCTCCCCCACTTCAAGGATCTTGGAGTCGCGGTAGTGGCGCGCCACGGTGAACTCGTTGATGAAGCCATAGCCGCCGAATACCTGGGTGGCATCCCGCGCGTTGTCCATGGCCGCCTCGCCTGCGACCATCTTAGCGATGGCCGCCTGGGTCTTGAACGGCTTGCCGGCCAGCATCCTGGCGGCCGCATCGTAGTAGGCCAGGCGGGCCGTGTGGGCCCGCGCTTCCATCCGTGCGATCTTGAAGGAGATGGCCTGGTACTTGCCGATTTCCTGGCCGAACGCCCTGCGTTCCCTGGCGTATTTGACCGACAGGTCCACGCAGCCCTGGGCGGCGCCGGTGGCCAGGGCAGCAATGGCGATCCTGCCTTCGTCCAGGATGGACAGGAAATTCGCATACCCGCGCCCTTCTTCCCCAAGGAGGTTTTCCTCCGGTACGCGGACATCCTTGAGGGTCAACGGGTGGGTGTCGGATGCATTCCAGCCCACCTTGTTGTACGGCTTCTCCGCTTTGAAGCCCGGTGTATCCGTGGGCACGAGGATGGTCGAGATCTCCTTCCGCAGGCTGCCGTCGGCGGCTTCCTTCCGGCCGGTGACGGCGGTGACGGTGACCAGCCGGGTGATGTCCGTTCCCGAGTTGGTGATGAACTCCTTGTTGCCGTTGATCACCCAGCTGCCGTCGTCGCGGCGCGCGGTGGTCTTGGTGCCGCCCGCATCCGAACCTGCCTCGGGTTCGGTGAGCCCGAAGCCTGCGAGCGCCTGGCCTGATGCCAGGAGCGGAAGCCATTCCTGCTTCTGGGCGTCGGTACCGAAGCGGTACACCGGCATGGCCCCCAGGGAAACGCCGGCCTCCAGCGTGATGGCCACCGACTGGTCCACGCGGCCGAGCTGTTCCAAGGCCAGGGCGAGCGCGAAGTAGTCGCCGCCCATGCCGCCGAATTCCTCCGGGAAGGGCAGCCCGAACAGGCCCATTTCGGCCATCTGTTTCACCACGTCATACGGGAAGCTGTGTTCCGCATCGTGTTTGGCGGACACCGGGGCCACCACGTTGTCCGCGAAGTCGCGGACGGTGTCGCTGAGGTCCTGGTATTCCTCGCTGAGTTCGAATCCGGTCATGGTCAGGCTCCTTCGCCTTGGCTGGTGGCTGTGTCTGTATCTGTATCTGCGGGCGCTGGTTCCGCGTCTGCAGGGTGGGGGTGCACGGTGGCCAGGACCTGGTCGGCCTTCACGAGGTCGCCGGTGCGGGCGCTAAGGTGCACGGTGCCGGCCAGCGGGGCAACGAGGTGGTGCTCCATCTTCATGGCCTCCACGGACACCAGGACCTCCCCGGCCTGGACCGCGTCGCCGTCGGTGACCGGGACGGCCACCACGGTTCCCGTCATTGGCGAGCGCACCTCGGGGTCCGCTGAGCCTTCTTCGCGTTGAATGCCGGCCAGCACGCGGTCCAGCCGTGCCTCCCGGGTCAGGACCTCAAGCCGGCAGGACCAGCCATCACTGCCGAGGAAAATCCGGGAGGGCCCGGCGGGCACGGGGTTGTCCCATGCCGGAGCGGCGGGCCCTGGATAGTCGGGCGCCAGCCGGTAGGCGTGGCGTTGGCCGTCAAGGTCAAGTTCGATGCTTTGCCGGCTGGACCACTGGAGGGACGCCGGCATCGGGGGGCCGTCGTTGACCGCGACCACGGCGGTGCCTCCCCCGTTGGGGGTACCGGTGACCGCCACCGTTGCTACGCCGCCGTCGGGTGTTCCCAGGCTGACGCGGCGTGGTGCGGGTTTGCCCAGGCGCCAGCCGTTGCGGGCCCGCCACGGACCGCTCCCCGGAGCAGGGTAGTTTTGGTCCTCCAGGGAGAGCGCGTACAGGGCGGCGGCCACGAGTTCCGCATCCCCGGCGGTCCGGAATTCCATGCCGGGCAGCTTCCGTTGGATCAGGCCCGTGTCCAGGCGGCCGGCCTGGACGTCGGGGTCGCTGAGCAGGAGCCTCAGGTATTCCACGTTGGTGTCGATACCCAAGGCCGTGTAGCCGGCCAGGGCACCGTCCAGGGCATTCAGGGCGGCGGTGCGGTCCTCACCCCAGGCGATCACCTTGGAAATCATGGGGTCGTAGTGGGCCGAGAGCTCCAACCCTTCCACGAGTGAGGAATCCACTCTGACCCGAGCGCCGGCAGGTTCCGCTTCGACCGGGGCAGGAGCGCTGGGCCGCTGCTTCGGCCCAGGCAGTTCATCCAGCACCAGCACGGTCCCGGTGGAGGGGAGGAAGTTCTTCTCCGGCACCTCTGCGTAGACTCTCGCCTCCACAGCGTGGCCGGAAAGCCCGACGTCGGCCTGCCGGAGCGTCAGTTCCGCACCTGCTGCGATCCGCACCTGCCATTCCACCAGGTCGATGCCGGTGACCATTTCGGTGACCGGGTGCTCAACCTGCAGGCGGGTGTTCATCTCCATGAAGAAGAACTCGTCCGGCGCGTCATCTGACACCAGGAATTCCACGGTTCCGGCGCCCCGGTAGTTCACGCTGCGGGCTGCATTGCAGGCCGCCTCGCCGATCCGTGCGCGGATGGCCGCCCCGTCCGGAAGGCCCTCCAGCAGCGGCGACGGCGCTTCCTCGATGACTTTCTGGTGCCGCCGCTGCAGCGAGCATTCCCGCTCGCCCAGGTGGATGACGTTGCCATGGTTGTCCGCCAGCACCTGCACTTCGATGTGCCGTGGGGTGGTCACCAGGCGTTCCAGGAACAGTGTGTCGTCGCCGAACGCGGCGGCGGCCACGCGCCGGGCCGTTGCCAGGGCGGCGGGCAGGTCCTCCGGTTTTTCGACGGCGTGCATCCCCTTGCCGCCGCCGCCGGCGGAGGGCTTGATCAGGAGCGGAAAGCCGACCCCGCCGGCTGCCTCCACCAGTTCGCTGTCGGTCATGCCGGGCTTGGCGATGCCGGGAACCACCGGCACGGCGTATCCGGCCACGTGGTTCTTGGCCCGGATCTTGTCCCCCATGACCTTCAGGGCCTCCACTCCGGGTCCGATGAAGGTGATGCCGGCCTTCTCCAAGGCCCGGGCGAAGTCCACGTTCTCACTCAGGAAGCCGTACCCCGGATGGACGGCCTCGGCGCCCGATTGCCGGCACGCCTCAATGATCGCGTCCGCGCTCAGGTAGCTTTCGACGGCGGCTGCCGGGCCGATGCGCACGGCCGCGTCAGCTTCGCGGACGTGGCGGGCGCCGGCGTCGGCATCGCTGTAGACGGCCACCGACCGGATGCCCAGGCGGCGCAGGGTCCGGATGACCCGACAGGCGATTTCACCGCGGTTTGCCACCAGGACCGTGCCGAACAGGCGTGGGGTGGACGTGCCGCCGGGGGCTGGATCTGTTCGGGTTTGCATGGTCATTGCGGGCTCACATCCGGAAGAGGCCGAAGGAGGTCTCCGGCAAGGGGGTGCGGGAGACGACGTCGAGCGCCAGTCCCAGGACGGTGCGGGTATCTGCCGGGTCGATCACGGCATCGTCCCATAGCCTGGCCGTGGAGTAGTAGGGGCTGCCCTGGTCCTCGTACTGGCGGCGGATGGGTGCTTTGAACGCCTCTTCGTCGCTTGCCGGCCATTCTTCGCCGGCCGCCTCGTACTGGTCGCGCTTCACGGTGGCCAGGACGCTGGCGGCCTGGTTGCCGCCCATGACGGAGATCCGGGCGGCGGGCCACATCCAGAGGAACCGCGGCGAATAGGCCCGGCCGCACATCGAATAGTTGCCGGCGCCAAAGGAGCCGCCGATCACCACCGTCAGTTTGGGAACGCGGGCAGTGGCCACGGCCGTCACCATCTTGGCGCCGTTTTTGGCGATGCCGCCCTGTTCGGCGTCCTTCCCCACCATGAAGCCGGAGATGTTCTGCAGGAACAGCAGGGGGATGCCGCGCTGGTCGCAGAGTTCGATGAAATGGGCGCCTTTGAGCGACGATTCACTGAAGAGCACCCCGTTGTTGGCCACGATACCCACGGGGTGTCCGCAGATCCGGGCGAATCCCGTCACAAGGGTGGTGCCGTATTCCCTTTTGAACTCGTGGAACCTGCTGCCGTCCACCAGCCGGGCGATGACTTCGTGGACGTCGTAGGGGGCGTTGACGTCCGTGGGCACCGCACCGTAGATTCCGTCCGGGTCCACGGCAGGTTCGACGGCGGGTTCCACCTGCCAGGCAGGCGCGGCGGGCGGCGGGAGGGTGGCAACAATGTCCCGGATGATCTGCAGGGCGTGCTCGTCATTTTCGGCCAGGTGGTCGGTCACCCCGGAAATGCGTGCATGCACGTCTCCACCGCCGAGTTCCTCCGCAGTCACGATCTCGCCGATGGCCGCCTTCACCAAGGGCGGGCCGCCCAGGAAGATCGTGCCTTGGTTCCTGACGATGACTGTCTCATCGCTCATGGCGGGAACGTAGGCACCGCCGGCGGTGCAAGACCCCATGACGGCGGCGATCTGCGGTATCTTCGCGGCGGAGAGCCTGGCCTGGTTGTAGAAGATGCGGCCGAAGTGGTCCTTGTCCGGAAAGACCTCATCCTGCTTGGGAAGGAACGCCCCGCCCGAATCAACCAGGTAGATGCAGGGCAGCCCGTTTTCGAGAGCTATCTCCTGGGCACGCAGGTGCTTCTTCACCGTCATCGGGTAGTAGGTGCCGCCCTTGACGGTGGCATCGTTGGAGATCACCAGCACCTGCCGACCGTGCACCAGTCCGATCCCGGCGATGACCCCGGCGCCCGGGGCGTCGTCGCCGTACATCCCATTGGCAGCCAGCGGCGCGATCTCCAGGAACGGGCTGCCGTCATCCAGCAACTGGTCGATCCGGTCCCGCGGCAGCAGCTTCCCCCGTGCCACGTGCCTCTCCCGCGATTTCTCCGGTCCGCCGAGGGCCGCGTCCGCCAGCCTCTTCCGGAGGTCGCCGGCGAGGGCCAGTTGCGCTTCCCGGTTGGCGCGGAAGGACTCGCTTGCGGGGTCGAGCCGGCTGGCCAGGGTCTCCATTGACGATCCGTTCCTGTCTGGACCAAGCCGGCTCCCAGGCCAACTCGGTTAGTGACTAATAACTGAAATTCAGGTTAGTCTCGATTAACTGTGATGTCCAACACATGGCGGTCTTGGTAGAATCTGCGTCGGTCCGAGGAGGAAAAGTGCCAAGCACGGGAACACAATCCGGCAATGCCGCGCAGCCAGGCACCACGCCGCACCCGGCCCCCACCACGCAGCGCGGCAAGGCGAAGGAGAACCGGCGGCAGGCCCTGCTCACGGCGGCGGCTTCACTGTTCGCACTGAACGGGTTCAACCGGGTGTCGCTCGAAGACCTTGGCGCGGCCGCGGGCGTGAGCGGCCCCGCGGTGTACCGCCATTTCCCGGGCAAGCAGGCAGTCCTCGCCGACCTCCTGGTGACCGTGAGCCAGGAACTGCTGGACGGCGGACGCCAGGTGGTGGAAGACAGCGCCGACCCGGCAGCCGCCCTGCGCCGGCTGGTGGAGTTCCAGGTGGACTTTGCGCTCGGCAAGCCCGACGTGATCCGCGTCCAGGACCGGGACCTCAGCAACCTCTCCGAGCAGGACCAGTCCGCGGTGCGCTCCCTGCAGCGCAGCTACGTGGAGTTATGGGTGGACGTCCTCGCGGGGGTCCACCCCGGGACGGACGCTGCCGAACTCCGCATGCGGGCGCACGCCACCTTCGGCCTCATCAACTCCACTCCGCACTCCGTCCGCAGCCATGGCCGGCGGATAGCGGCAGGCGTGGCCCGCCCCCTGCTTGAGCGCATGGCACTTGCAGCGCTGCTGGCGGACAGTGCAGGGGACGCCCCGCCCTCCCGCTAGACCATGGTGAGCACCATTCCCGGCTCGGCCAGGATGGTGCCGACGTCGGCCAGGAACCGGGAGCCTTGTTCGCCGTCCACCAGCCGGTGGTCGAAGGACAGGCTCAAGGTGATCACCTGGCGCAGGGCCACCTCGCCCCGGTATTCCCACGGCAGGGTCCGGACGGCGCCCAGCCCCAGGATGGCCGCTTCACCGGGATTGAGGATGGGGGTACCGGCGTCGATGCCGAAAACGCCGATATTGGTGATGGAAATGGTGCCCCCGGACAGCTCGTCAGGCGTGGCCTTGCCGGCGCGGGCCGTTTCCGCGAGCGCCGTCAACGCCTGGGCGAGCTGCCGAAGCTGCATGGTGTCCGCATCCTTGATGTTGGGAACGGTGAGTCCCCGGGGCGTGGCCGCCGCGATGCCAAGGTTGACGTAGTTGTAGGTGACGATTTCCTGGTGTTCCTCATCCCAGTGCGAGTTCAGCGCCGGATTCCTGCGGAGGGCGACGAGGACTGCCTTGGCCGCGAGCGTCAGCGGGGTGAGCTTGAGGCCGGCGAACTCCCTGCTGTTCTTGAGCCTGGCCAGCAGTTCAAGGCTTGGCGTCACGTCCACGGTGAGGAATTCGGTGGCATGCGGGGCGGTGAAGGCACTCTGCACCATGGCGGCCGCGGTGTATTTGCGGACGCCCTTGATGGGAGTCCGGGTTTCCCGCTCCCCTAACCGGCTGCCTGAGAGGGCCACCGGCTCCGCCAGGGGCGGGACAGCTTCTTCGTTGTGTCCGGCAAATCCCCGGACGTCTTCCCTGGTGATCAACCCGCCAGGCCCGGTGCCGGGAACCCGTGCCAGGTCCACCCCCAGGTCCCTGGCCAGCTTGCGCACCGGTGGTGTGGACCGTGGCCGCTCGGCGATTGCGGTGTCAACAGGCTTGGTGTCGGCAGGCTCAACCACCACAGGCCTGGCCAGGACAGGCTCAACCACCGGGGCGGCGAAGTTCCGGGGCCGGCGGGCCGGCCGGCCGGAGCCTTCGACGACAGCGCCGTAGCCCACCAGGTTCGGTTCCCGTTTCTGCGTTTCCGCACCGCGCTCCCCCGGCCCAGCCGTCAACGTGCCGGCCGGGCCCGAAGGTGCCGTTCCGGCGTCGTCCGGCACCTCGAACGAGACGATGGGCTTGCCCACCTCAACCACGGACCCGGGCTGCTCGTGGAGCTCCCTGATAACCCCGGCATACGGAGAGGGAAGCTCCACCACGGCTTTGGCTGTCTCCACCTCGGCAATGACCTGGTTCAGGCTGACGGTGTCCCCAACGTCCACTTTCCAGCTGAGGATTTCTGACTCTGTGAGCCCCTCACCCAGGTCCGGCAGACGGAATTCCTTGATCATGGTGGCGCTCATCCTTCCAGCCCGCTCAGGGAATTCGGGCGGCCCAAGGCGCGGTCCACGCCGTCGAGGATACGGTCCAGGCCCGGCAGGTGGTGCATTTCCAGCTTGGAATACGGGTAGGGAATGTCGAACCCGGTGACCCGGACCGGAGCAGCTTCGAGGTGGTAGAAGCACCGCTCGGTGATGCTGGCGGCCACTTCCGCCCCGAGGCCGCCGGACTGTCCGGCTTCGTGCGTGACCACCAGGCGCCCGGTCTTCCGCACGGAGGCCACCACGGCGTCGTAGTCCACCGGGGCCAGCGAGCGCAGGTCGATGACTTCGAGGGAGATTCCCTCGTCGGCTGCGGCCGTGGCAGCGTCCAGTGCGGTCTTGACCAGTGGTCCGTAGGCCACCAGGGTGGCGTCGGTGCCCTCGGTCAGCACGCGGGCCTTGTCCATGGGCAGGGCGGAGGAAAGGGCGGCCGACTCATCCACCTCGCCTTTGTCGTGGTAGCGGCGCTTGGGTTCGAAATACAGGACGGGATCGTCGCAGGAAATGGCCTGCTGGATCACGGTGTACGCGTCCTGGGGGTTGGAAACGGCCACCACGCGCAGCCCGGAGGTGTGCGTGAAGTACGCTTCCGGGGATTCGGAGTGGTGCTCCGGCGAGCCGATCCCGCCGCCGAAGGGAACCCGGATGGTGATGGGCATCTTCACCGCGCCGCGGGTGCGGTAATGCAGCTTGGCCACCTGGCTGACGATCTGGTCGAACGCCGGATAGATGAATCCGTCGAACTGAATCTCCACCACAGGGCGGTAACCGCGGTAGGCCAGGCCGACGGCAGTCCCCACGATGGCGGATTCGGCCAGCGGCGTGTCCACCACCCGGTGGGTGCCGAAGTCTTTTTGCAGGCCGTCGGTTACCCGGAACACGCCGCCGAGGGCACCGATGTCCTCGCCGAGGAGGACCACCTTGGAGTCGCTTTCCAGCGACTTCCGCAGGCCGGCGTTTATGGCGCGGGCAAAGGTCAACTGGGTCATCAGCGTGCACCTTCCTCTGAAACTGCTCCTGCGAGGTCGCCGAATGAAGCCAGGTAGCGGGCGTAGTGGTCCTGCTGGCGTTCAAGCCAAGAGTTGGGGGTGCTGTAGACGTGCTTGAACACGTCCATCGGCTGGGGATCCGGCATGGTGGTGCAACCGCGGCGCATTTCCGCTGCCACGGAATCGGCCTTGTGCCGGACCTGCTCCTGCAGCTCCGCGGTCAGGAGCCCTTTCCGGTCCAGGAGCGATGCCAGCCGGGAGATGGGGTCCTTCGCCGCCCAGTCTTCCAGTTCGTTGGCATCCCGGTAGCGGGTGGGATCATCGGCGGTGGTGTGCGGTCCCATCCGGTAGGTGACGGCTTCGATGAACGTGGGGCCGCCGCCGCGCCGCGCCCGGTCCAGTGCGAGCCGGGTGCCGGCCATGACGGCCAGGACGTCATTGCCGTCCACCCGCAGGCTGGGGATGCCGAAGCCGGCGGCCCGCTCGGCGAGGTGGATGTGCGACTGCAGCCGTACGGGCTCGGATATGGCCCAGTGGTTGTTGGTGCAGAAGAACACCACGGGGGCCTGGAAGCTGGCGGCGAACACCATGGCCTCGTTGACGTCGCCTTCGCTGGTGGCGCCGTCGCCGAAGTAGGTAACTGCCACGGCATCGGCGCCGTCATTCTGGATGCCCATGGCATAGCCGGTTGCATGGAGGGTTTGGGCGCCAATGATGATCTGCGGGGTTGCCATATTGATGCTGTAGGGGTCCCAGCCGCCGGAGGCGTTGCCGCGCCAAACCCGGAGCAGGTCCGTCAGGTCCACGCCCCGGCAGTAGGCCACGCCGTTCTCGCGGTAGCTGGAGAAGACAAAGTCGTCCGCCCGCATGGCCCGTCCGGAACCGATCTGGGACGCCTCCTGCCCCAGCAGCGGCGGCCAGAGCGCCAGCTCTCCCTGCCTTTGCAGGGCGGTGGCTTCAACATCGATCCGCCGGATGACCGTCATGTCCTCGAAGAGCGAACATAACTGCTCGTCGGTGATGTCCTTGACCCAAAAATCGAACTCCGGGTGGCTGATCCGCTCGCCTGCCGGGGTGATCAACTGGAGGAGTTCCTGCCCGGACGCGGTGGATTCCCCTGCGTTGTCGGGGGTGATTGCACCGCCATGGCCCGTTTCGTCTGTAGACACGATTGCCGCAACCTTCGTACGTCGTTGACCTGTGGTTTTCGGGCTTTTGGCTCCAGCCGCCACCGGCCTTCCGGGCGCCATTGCCCCAGATACTGTGACCCTACTCACAATGCTCAGGGGGTACAACCACCACGGCTGTTTCTGAGCAAAATGCCCTGTCCGCCGTGCTGCCACCGTGCTAGCGTTGCGCATTATGCAAGCTTTGGATGGCACTGACACCCGCCTGCTGTCGGCGCTGTCGCAGGACCCTCGCCGGACCGTGGTGGCGCTGGCGCAGAAGCTCGGCCTGTCCCGGAACACCGTCCAGGCGCGGATGGCACAGCTGGAAAAGAAGCACGTCTTCCTGTCCTTCGAACGGCGCATCAATCCTGTGGCGCTGGGGTACCCGCTGATGGCCTTCATCTCCGTGCACGTCCAGCAGCAGAAACTCGGGCGGCTGGCGGAGGAGATCGCGGCGATCCCCGAGATCCTGGAGGGATACGGGCTCACGGGGTCGGCAGACCTGCTGCTGCGCGTGGTGGCCAAGGACGCCGAGGACCTGTTCCGGATCAACGGCAAGATCCTGGCCTGCGACGGCGTGGAGCGGGCGGACACGGCCCTTGCCATGGGCGAGCTGATCCCTTTCCGGGTGCAGCCCCTCCTGGAACGGGGCTCGGAGGGAGGGTAGCTGCACCAAGGGAGGCACGACGCCGGAGGCCGGGGTTATAGGCTGGTTCCAGTTACGCGCCGGGCCGGGATGGGCCCGGGCAGTCCGCCGGTGCCACCGCACCCGTCCCCGAAAGGCTCCCCTTGAGCAGTCCCCAGGATTCGTACCGGCATGGAAACGCGGACCCGTCGCCGCAGCAACTGCCCCCGATGCCTGCGCGGCCTGCCCCGTTCGGCCTGCCGGGGGAACGTCCGCGGGTGCGCAGCCGGCGGAAGCTGTGGATCGTGCTCGGCGGCATCGGCGGGGTGCTGCTGTTGGTGATCCTCGGCGTCGTGATCCTGGTGAACGTGGTGAACAGTGCCACCAACCAGGCCAGGGGCCTCGCCGACGAATTCACCAAGAAGGTGATCGCGGGCGAGGTGACCACCGCATACGACAACTACCTTGACCCCGCGCTCCAGCAGCAGCTTTCCAAGGAGGCGTTCATCTCCGGGGTGAAAAGCCTGGAACTGGATGACTCGTGCAAGCCCGCCTACACCGACCTCAAGGTGGCCACCGAAAACGGCCTGAAATCAGCCGACGTGGCGGGCCAGATCAGCTGTAACGGCAAGAAGGTCGACCTCGCCTACCGCTTCGAGGGCACCAACGACCTCAAGATGACCAACATCAAGCTCCGGCCCGCCGCCTGACCGGCCGCACAGTACAAAGGGTACTGTTTCTTTTCACCCATCCTTCTCCTTCAGTGGTGCGAACTGCTTCCGAGGGTCCGTCCGGGCCCGGAGTTCGGGGAACCGTCCCCGCCCTAGGAAGGATTCGTCCCATGCGCAACTCACCCAACCGTCTCGTCGCCACCGTTTTCGGAGCCGTCTATCTGCTGGTGGGCCTCCTCGGCTTTGCCGTCACGTCCGGCGTCGGATTCGTCGCCACCGAAGGCGCGAACCTGATCATCTTCGAGGTCAACCCGCTCCACAACGTCATCCACCTGGCCATTGGCGCGGCCCTGCTGTTCGCCGGACTCCGCGGGACGGACACCGCACGCACCCTCAACGCCACCGTGGGCGCCGTTTACCTCCTGGTGGGCATCGTGGGCTTGTTCCTGCTGGACTCGCCGCTGAACATCATCGCCCTGAACGGTGCCGACAACGTCCTGCACCTCGCCAGCGCCGTCCTGCTCCTGGGCGTGGGCCTGTCCCTGGACAAGTCCCCGACCGCTGCCCGGGCATAGCCATGGCGGCATCCGGCATGGCCGCCCCCGGCCCGGCGGCTCCGGGGGCTGCTGCTGCCGCCCCTGCCTGGGCGGCGTCCGCTGCCGTCCCGGCCGTCCGGCTTGTTGCCGGGTTCGCCGGCTTCGGCGCGGGATCGGTCAACCTGGCCATCGCGTCCAGCTTCTTCGCCGCGGCAGCCGGGCCCGCGCAACCTCTTGGGCTTGCCGCCGGTGCGGCAGCCGCGCTGTGGGGCACCGCCCTGCTGGCGGGAGCCATCGTGTTCCTGGCCAAGGAGCCTCCGGCGGGCGGCCGGCGGGTGCGGTATTCCTTGGCGGGCGCCGCCGCGGTCCATGTTGCGGCGATCGCCTTCGCCGTTCCGCGGACGTCCGGCCTCAACCTCACGCAGCTCTCCGCCCTGCTGCTGACACTGATGATCATTGCGTCCCTTGGCTGGCTCAGGCGGGCGGAAGCACTCCGGGAAAGCGGTCCGCCGGCAGGCAATGGTGCGGCGGGATCGGTCCGGCCCGGACGGCTGCTTGCGGCAGCTTTCGCCGGCGCAGTCCTGGTGGCGGGAATAACGACGCCGGGACTCGCCGCGTCGACGGCGGGCCAGTACGCCGTCCCGCACGGCGAACACGGACACTTGGCCCCGGCCGGCCACCATCAACGATGAAACGCAACGGCGAAAGCCGCCCACGGCCGCACCGCTGCACAACAAAAGAGCCTCCACACCGCACCAGCGGCATGGAGGCTCTTCCGTGTTCCGGGCTGCTGGATGTCAGTTAGTGGTCCACCGCCTTTTCAGCCCCGATGCCCGTCAGCGAGCGCACTTCCATTTCGGCCTGCTTGGCCGGGTCCTCGCGCCGCTTGTCCAGCGTGGTGCCCAGCCAGCCCAGGAAGAAGGCCAGCGGAATGGACACGATGCCCGGGTTGCTGAGCGGGAAGAGGGCGAAGTTGGCGCCCGGGATCATCGAGGTCTTGGCACCGGAAACCACCGGGGAGAACACGATGAGCAAGATCGCCGAGGCCAGGCCGCCATACATGCTCCAGATAGCGCCCTGGGTGGTGAACTTCCGCCAGAACAGCGAGTAGATGATGGTGGGCAGGTTGGCGGACGCGGCCACGGCGAAGGCCAGCGCCACCAGGAAGGCCACGTTCTGGCCGTTGGCGAAGATGCCGCCCAGGATGGCCAGGATGCCGATCACCACCACGGTGCGCCGGGCCACCCGGACTTCCGTGGCGGCGTCGGCCTTGCCCTTGGCGATGACGTTGGCGTAGATGTCGTGCGCGAAGGAAGCGGCGGCCGTGATGGTCAGCCCGGCCACCACGGCCAGAATGGTGGCGAACGCCACCGCGGAGATGAAGCCGAGCAGCAGCGGGCCGCCCAGGTGGAAGGCCAGCAGCGGGGCGGCCGCGTTGACGCCGCCGGGAGCGCTCTTGATGGTGTCCGCGCCCACCAGGGCTGCGGCGCCGTAGCCGAGCACCAGGGTGAAGAGGTAGAACAGGCCGATCAGCCAGATGGACCACACCACGGATTTCCGGGCTTCCTTGGCCGTGGGCACGGTGTAGAAGCGCATCAGCACGTGGGGCAGTGCTGCCGTGCCCAGGACCAGGGCCAGGCCCAGGGACATGAAGTCCAGTTTGGACGTTTCCGTCTTGCCGTACTGCAGGCCGGGGTTCAGGACAGCCGGGTTCTTGGCCGTTTCCGCGGCACCGCCGAGCAGGTCGGAGAGGTTGAAGCCGTAGATCGCGAGGACCCAGAAGGTCATCACCGCCGCGCCGGCGATCAGCAGCATGGCCTTGATGATCTGCACCCATGTGGTGCCCTTCATGCCGCCGATCAGGACGTACATGATCATGAGGGCGCCGACGACGATGATTACCAGCGCCTGTCCGCCCCAGTCACTGATACCCAGCAGGAGGGAGATCAGGCTTCCCGCACCGGCCATCTGGGCCAGCAGGTAGAAGAAGCAGACGGCGAGGGTGGAGATGGCCGCCGCTATCCGGACCGGGCGCTGCTTCAGCCGGAAGGACAGGACGTCCGCCATGGTGAATTTGCCGGTGTTGCGCAGCAGTTCAGCCACCAGGAGCAGCGCCACGAGCCACGCCACGAGGAAGCCGATGGAGTACATGAATCCGTCATAGCCGTTGATGGCGATGGCGCCGGTGATGCCCAGGAAGGATGCCGCCGACAGGTAGTCCCCGGCGATGGCGGTGCCGTTCTGCGAGCCGGTGAAGGACCGTCCGGCGGCGTAGTAGTCGGCGGCGGTCTTATTGTTCCGGCTGGCACGGAACACGATCACCATGGTCACGGCCACGAACAGGCCGAAGATGCCCATGTTCAAGAGGGTGGTGTCCTTGAGGGCGGCAACGTCCACCGCCGCTGGGATTGCGATCATTTGCTGGCTCCGCCCACTCGGTGTCCGTCCTTGTCGAATTCGTGCCCCTCGATCTCGTTCCTGATTTCGGTGGCGATCGGGTCCAGTTTCCGGTTGGAGTAGTGCACGTACCAGCCGGTGATGGCGAAGGTCGAGACGAACTGGAGCAGCCCCAGGATCAGGCCGACGTTGATGTTGCCCCAAACCTTGGTGGACATGAAGTCCACCGCGTAATCGGCCAGCAGGACGTAGGCGAAGTACCACAGCAGGAAGGCCACTGCCATGGGGAAGACAAAGCTGCGGTGACGCCTGCGCAGTTCCTGGAACTGCCCGGTCGACTGGACTTGCTCGAAGTCCACGGACGCCGCTGCGTCCGGAGTATGGGCCTCGTTACCCATCGTTCCTCCTCATTGAGTCATGCGGGTACACACCGGGCGGCAGGGCCTGCGGCAGGAAACTGCCCGGGAACACTGCCAGGGAAACCGCAGATGTGACTGCAATCACTCTGCGGCCTGTCCGGCGCGGTATTCCAGAACTACGGGGCGCGGGGTCGCTCAACGGCTGCGATGCTGCGGCAAACGGCACCCGCCGCTACGCTGGGCACCATGCCGGACTCCCCCCTCCTGACCGCCGCGGCAGTGGCGGTGATCGCCATGGCCATTGCCGTCGTCGTCGGCGTGGGCCTGAAGGTGCTCCGTTCCTTCAGGGAGCTGGGCACCGACGCCGAGCGCGCCACCTACCACACGCTGCACGCCGCCTCCCAGGCGGGCCAGCACCTGCGCCGCGGGCTGAACCCGGCAGGGGCCGCGAAGGCCGCCCGCCAGCTTCGCTCCCTGCTCGGCTGCGACTCGCTGGCCATTACCGACACGTCCGGTGTCCTGGCCTGGGATGGCGGCGCCGAGGAGATCCGGCCGCGTCTGATGCAGCTCGCCGCCGGCGCCATCGAATCAGGCCGGGCCGCCGTGCTCCCGGCAGGCGCGGAAGGAACCGGCGGGCCCCTGGCCGCGGTCATCGCCCCGGTGCGGGCAGGCACCCGCGTGGTGGGCGCGGTGGCCGCCTTCGCTCCTGCCGCGGGGGCGGGCCTTGTCCGCGCCACGGGGGAAGTGGCTGACTGGGTGGCCGTCCAGGTGGAACTCGCGGAGCTTGACGCGTCACGCACTTTGCTGATGGAGGCGGAAGTACGGGCGCTGCGGGCGCAGATCAGCCCGCACTTCATCTACAACTCGCTGAACGCCATCGCCTCGTTCATCAACACGGATCCCGAGCGGGCCAGGGAGCTGGTGGTGGAGTTTGCCGACTTCACCCGGTACTCCTTCCGGCGGCACGGCGACTTCACCACCCTCGCCGAGGAACTCCGGTGCATTGACCGCTACCTGCTGCTGGAACGGGCCCGGTTTGGCGACCGCGTCCAGGTCAGCCTGCGCGTGGCCCCCGAGGTCCTCAGCACGGTCATCCCCTTCCTGAGCCTGCAGCCGCTGGTGGAGAATGCCGTCCGGCACGGGCTTGAGGCCAAAGCGGGGCCCGGCCACATCAGCATCACCGCCGAGGACGCCGGTGCCTTCGCCGAAGTCACCATCGAGGACGACGGCGTGGGGATGGATCCGGAACAGCTCCGGTCCGTGCTGGCCGGCCACACCGACGGGGACCACGTGGGGCTGCGGAACGTCGACGCCCGGCTCCGGCAGGTGTACGGCAACGACCACGGGCTGGTGGTGGAAACGGCGCCGGGCGAGGGAACCCTGATCACCATGCGGGTACCCAAGTCCCAGCCAGGCCATGACGCGTGAGGCGGCTCCCGCCGCTGGAAGTACCCTAGGAGCATGATTAACGTCCTCGTCGTTGATGATGAGCTGCCCGCCGTGGAGGAACTGGCTTTCCTGCTGGGCAGGGATGAGCGCATAGGCAAGGTGCTGCGGGCAACATCCGGCGCGGAGGCCCTTGCAGCCCTGGCCGGCGGCGGGATCGACGCCGTGTTCCTGGACATTCACATGCCCGCCATGTCCGGCCTGGACATCGCCGGCTTCATTGCCCGGAGCAGCAATCCCCCGGCAGTTGTGTTCGTCACCGCCGACGAGGACCACGCCCTGGCAGCGTTTGAACTGGCCGCCGTCGACTACCTGCTCAAGCCCGTCCGCACCGAACGCCTGGCCCGCTCCGTGGGGCGGATCAGTGAACTGCGCGACGGCGGCAGCGCGCCGGAGATGATCACGGTGGACCAGGGTGGTACCACCAGGATGATCCGGCGGGACGACGTCACGTATGTCCAGGCGCAGGGCGACTATGCCCGCCTGCACACCGCCGACGCCAGTTACCTGATCCGGGTGCCCCTGGCCGACCTGGAACAGCAGTGGGCGGATGCCGGATTCATCCGGACGCACCGCTCCTACCTCGTGGCGCTGAAACATGTGTCCTCCATGAAGCTGGCAGCCGACGGGCCCCGCGTGACCGTGGCCGGGGCCGGGCTGCCCATCAGCCGGCGCCACCTGCCCACCGTGCGGGAGAAGCTGGAAGCCACCCGGATCAGGCCGCACGCATGACCAGGGTCCGGGTTACCGCCCCGCACGCCTCCCGTGGCGGACCCGGGCGCGGCGGACCACGCCCGCTGGAATCACGCGAAGCCGCCCAGGAATCCGAGGTTGGCCAGGTATTCGTGCGTTCCCTGATCCGCTCCCAGCTGCGGCTTGCGCTGGTTGTCGCCGGCGGCTTCCTGCTCATCCTGGCCGCGTTCCCCCTGGTGCTGGTCGCGGTTCCCGGCCTTGCCGACACCAGGATCGCCGGCATCCCGTTCGACTGGCTCCTGCTGGGCATCGGCATCTACCCGGTCATCGGCTTGAGCGCGTGGCTGTATGTCAGGAGCGCGGCCCGCAATGAGGCGCGCTACCGCGACTTGGCCGGCGAACAATGAACCCGGCGGCGCGGGGCGGCCCGGAGGTGCCGCAGTGAACGCCGGGGTCGCCATCACAGCGGTCGCGGTGGTGTCCCTCGCCACGGCAATCATCGGGTTCTACGGGCTGCGCATCTCGCGTACCACCGGGGACTTCTACGTCGCATCCCGGACGGTTCGCCCCTGGTGGAACGCGTCCGCGATCGGCGGCGAATACCTGTCCGCCGCCAGCTTCCTTGGCGTGGCCGGGCTGATCCTGCTGTCCGGGACCGACGCCCTGTGGTTTCCCGTGGGCTACACGGCGGGCTACCTGATGCTGCTGCTTTTCGTCGCCGCGCCGCTGCGCCGGTCCGGGGCGTACACCATCCCGGACTTCACGGAGTCCAGGCTGGCGTCCCGGACCGTTCGGAGGGTGACCAGCCTGGTGGTGGTGATGGTCGGCTGGCTGTATATCGTGCCGCAGCTCCATGGAGCGGCCCTGACCATCCGCATCACCACGGGCTTGCCGTCCTGGGTGGGTTCGGTGGCCGTCGTGGTGGTGGTGTGCCTGACCGTGGCAGCGGGCGGGATGCGGTCCATCACGTTCGTGCAGGCCTTCCAGTACTGGCTCAAGCTGACGGCGCTGGCCGTGCCCATCCTGTTCATTGTGTTCGTGCTGGCCGGCCACGGCACGCAACCGCTGGCCCCGGCCAGCGTCAACCCCACCGGGGCGGCTCCGGCGGGACCGTACCAGAATGTTTCCCTGCTGGTGGCATTGCTCTTCGGGACGCTGGGGCTGCCGCACGTCCTGGTGCGTTTCTACACCAACCCGGACGGGCACACGGCCAGGCGCACCACGCTGATCGTCCTGGGGTTGCTGTCCGTGTTCTACCTGTTCCCAACCGCCTACGGCCTGGTGGCGCGGATGTTCGCCCCGGACCTGGCACGTTCGGGTCAACCGGACGCCATGGTCCTGCGGCTGCCCGGCGAATTCCTGGGCGGCACGGCGGGCAGCCTGCTCTCCGCCCTGGTGGTGGCCGGGGCCTTCGCCGCGTTCCTCTCCACTACCTCGGGCCTGGTGGTCTCCCTGGCCGGCGTCATCAGCCAGGACGTCCTGGGCGGAAGCGTCCGCGGGTTCCGGCTCGCCGCCGTCGTATCCGCCGTCGTGCCGCTGGGCTTTGCCTTCATGACCGACTCCCTGGCCCTGGCCGGAAGCGTGGGACTGGTGTTCGCGTTTACGGCCTCGACCGTGTGCCCGGTCCTCCTGCTGGGCATCTGGTGGCGCGGCCTGACGGACACGGGGGCGATCGCCGGCATGGTGACCGGCGGCGTGCTTTGCGGCGGGGCGATGATCGCCGGCTCGCTGGCGCTGGCCGGTTCCGGGCAGACGCCGGCGTGGCTTGCCCAGCCTGCCGCCTGGAGCGTACCCACGGCCTTTGCCGTCATGGTCCTGGTCTCCCGGGCCACGGCGCACCGTATTCCCGCAACGATGCCGCGGACCATGACGCGCCTGCACACCCCGGAAAGGCCGCTGGCAACCGGACGGTGATCGGGTGGACAATAACGCCATGTCCATCGAGGACGGCGGACCGTCCCGCCGGGAAGGCGCAGTCCCTTCCTCCGTTCGGGCGCAGCTGCTCGCCACGGAACACTGGGGCCTGCTGGCATCCCGGAGCACCGCCCAAAGCGAGGTCCTGACGCGGATCAGCATGTTCCTGACGTTCACTTCCGCGAGCGTTGTCAGTGTTGCCCTGGTAGGCCAGGCGACGGGATTCTCGGAACCCTTCGTGCTCTTGGCCGTCGTGGTGCTGTTCATCGACACCGCGATTGGCCTGCTGACCCAGCTCCGGGTCATGAACGTGGCCCACGAGGACCTGATGTACGTCACGGCCATGAACCGCCTGCGGGCCGCGTATGTTGACCTTGACCCGGGCGTGGCCCCCTACCTGATGGCGTCCTACCACGACGACGAGGCAGGCTCCGTCCAGACGTACTATTTCTTCGGCCACCGAGGCACGTTCAGCCACGTGGCCGGCAGCAGCATGATTTTCATGACGACGGCGAACGCTGCCTTGATTGCCATCTTTGCCGGGCTGCTGGTCTCGCTGGCGGGTGGGGGCATCGCGGCCGCGACGGTGGCGGGAGCCGTGTGCGGTGCCGGGTTCCTGGCAGTGTCCGCCGTGCGCGGCTACCGCAGCTACCGGGAGGTGTGGCGGCGGTTCAGCCCGCTCTCCCCCACCCCTCCGGCCGGGGGTTAGCGGCCTCCCGGAGGCCTTCGCTAGTCGATGGCCGCCATGAGTTCGACCACCCGGTCCAGGAAGGCGTCCACCTGGGACTCTTCGTAGCCGTCGCGGCCCACGGCCGGGCGGAAGACCGCACGCCGGACGCTGTCCACGCTCAGCGGCTTGTCCTGCTCCAGGTAGGCGACGAGTTCGCGGCACAACCGGTCGACGTCGGCCGTGTTGTAGCTGCGGGCCTTCTTCTTGGTGGGCCGGCGGAAGCGCTCGCCGTCCGGCCGGTGCAGCCGTCCGCGGAGGATACCCGAGAGGCTTCCGATTTCGCGCAGCCAGGCCTCCTCGCCACGGGCGGCAATCAGCTCATCCCGTTCCCGGCGGGCGAACGCGTCTTCAAGCCGGTCCAGCGCGGCGTCCACCACAGAGGCGGAGTAGCCTCCCTTGACGGGGTCGAAGGACACGGCCCTGACGTCGGAGCTGTTGACGGGCTCGCTCGCCGCCTCGGGCGTTTCCAAGGAGACCCGGGCCCGCTGCAGGAACTGGTCCACCTGCTTGGCGTTGTAGCCGTACTCACTGCGCTGCACGCGCTCAAAGGACGCAGGGATCTGCCGATGAATGTCCAATGCCACTTTGATTCCTTCAATGCTCTTCAGCCGTAGTGCTTCCGCACCAGTTTAAGGTGCCGGGGAAGGTGCAACCCCCCGGCCCCGTTGTGTGTCACGGGCGCCCCGCCTGGGGCCGCTTTCTTCTTCACTGCCCCGCGCCCGGGGCATCCCTCAGGCGCCGGCCACGAGTCCGTACAGGATGAAGGCCACGGGCGAGGCGAAGACGATGGAGTCCAGCCGGTCCATCACGCCGCCGTGCCCGGGCAGGATGCTGCTCATGTCCTTGACGCCAAGTTCACGCTTGACCATGGACTCGGCCAGGTCTCCGGCGGTGGAGGCGGCCACGGTTCCCACCGCGAGGACCACGCCCACCCACCACGGCTTGTCCAGTATGAAGATGGCGGCCAGGACGCCGATCAGCATGGCGCCGACTGCCGATCCGGCGAAGCCCTCCCAGGACTTCTTGGGGCTGATCTTGGGCGCCATGGGGTGCTTCCCGATGGACGCTCCCACCAGGTAGCCAAAGGTGTCGTTCGAGACCACCAGCAGGAGCATTACCGCAATCTCCCAGGCACCGATGGGCGCCAGGCCGCCTGGCCACAGCCCCAGCGGGATGGTTCCGGCCGCGTGCAGCGGCAGTGCCGCGAAGCTGATGAAGAACGGAACCCAGCCCAGCGTGAAGACGCCGGCGAAGATGCTGTTGGCCGATCCTGCGGCGCTTTCGATCGACCGCCACAGCAGGACGGCCACGGCGCTGAGCAGGAGGGCGAAGAGCTGGCTCTCAATGCCGCCGAAGTAGGCGGCGAACGGCAGGGCCACCGTACCGGTCATGACCGGCACGATGGGCATCCTGGTTCCGTTGGCCTCCAGCGCACGGTAGATTTCCCAGACGCCGAAGACTGCGAAAGCGGTGACGATCGCTACGAACGCCAGCGGGAGGAACAGCAGGCCGCCCAGGACGCCCAGCAGCATGGCCAGGCCAACCACGACGGCGGCGGGCAGGTTCCGCCCGGCCTTCGGTGTCGGGTTGCTCCTGGGCTGCTTCCCCCGTGTGCGGGCCCGTGAAGCGGGGGCCTGATCTGCCTGGCCCATCAGACTTCGAGCAGCTCTGCTTCCTTGCGCTTGAGCAGTTCGTCGATGCCGTCCACGTGGGCCTTGGTGAGGCTGTCCAGTTCCTTCTCGGCCCGGCTGCCTTCGTCCTCGCCGGCTTCGCCGTCCTTGACCAGGCGGTCCAGCGTTTCCTTTGCCTTGCGGCGGATGTTGCGGATGGAGATCTTCGCGTCCTCGCCCTTGGTCTTGACGATCTTGACGTATTCCTTGCGGCGTTCCTTGGTCAGCTCAGGAATGGTGATCCGGATGACGTTGCCGTCATTGGACGGATTGGCGCCAACCTCGGAGTCGCTCAGGGCGCGTTCGATGTCCCGGAGTGCGGTCTTGTCGAACGGGGTGATCAGGATGGTGCGGGCGTCCGGGATCGCGAACGAGGCGAGCTGCTGCAGCGGCGTGGGCGATCCGTAGTACTCCACCAGGACCTTGTTGTACAGGCCGGGGTTGGCTCGGCCGGTGCGGACGGAAGCGAAGTCTTCCTTGGCTACCTCTACCGCCTTGTCCATCTTTTCTTCGGCTTCGAGCAAGGTTTCTTCGATCACGGTCTCTCCTGACGGTTCTGGTGCAGCCCGATCGCGCCGGTTGCACTCACGTGGTTCTTTGTTGCTGTCTCCGTCCCCGCCGTTGCAGGCGGGGACGGAATTGTCCTGAAATCATCCTAGCCGGAGCTAGGCGGTGACCAGCGTGCCCAGCTTCTCGCCGAGGATGGCGCGGGTGACGTTGCCTTCACCCTCCATGCCGAAGACGACCATCGAGAGGTCGTTGTCCTTGCACATGGTCATGGCTGTCTGGTCCATGACCCGGATGTCGCGGCGCAGCGCATCGTCGTAGCTGAGGGTTTCGAGGCGTTCGGCGCTGGGGTCCTTCTTGGGGTCGGCCGTGTAGACGGCGTCCACTCCGCTCTTGGCCATCAGGACGACGTCGGCGTGGACTTCCAGTGCCCGCTGGGCGGCCACCGTGTCGGTGGAGAAGTAGGGCAGGCCGGCGCCGGCGCCGAAAATGACCACGCGGCCCTTTTCCATGTGGCGGATGGCGCGGCGCGGAATGTAGGCCTCGGCCACCTGGCCCATGGTGATGGCGCTCTGGACGCGGGTTTCCACTCCGGCCTGCTCCAGGAAGTCCTGGAGGGCGAGGCAGTTCATGACGGTTCCCAGCATGCCCATGTAGTCGGCGCGGGAGCGGTCCATGCCGCTCTGGGACAACTCTGCGCCGCGGAAGAAGTTGCCGCCGCCTACCACGATGGCCACCTCAACCTGGGGGACGGCCGCTGCGATCTGCTTGGCGACGTCGCGGACGGTCTCGGGGTCGACACCCAGTTTCCCGCCGCCGAAGACCTCGCCGGAGAGCTTCAGGAGGACCCGCCGCTTGCTCTTCTCTGAATGCATGTCAGTGTTGACGGCTTCCATGATGCCTTCCCGTTGGTGATTCTGAAAAAAGGGTATCCTGCCGGGTCCCGTGCTCGGAACCGGCCGCGCTTGCCGCTGCGTTTCCAGCGGATTGGGCGCATGCAAAAGGGGCGGCCACCGAAGTGGCCACCCCTTGCAGTTTCGACTAGGAGCCGACGCGGAAACGCGTAAACGCAGTTCCCTTGACACCGGCCTCTTCGAGGATCTGTGCCACGGACTTCTTGGCGTCCTTGGCGAATGCTTGGTCAACCAGGACCTCGCCCTTGTAGAAGCCCGTCACGCGGCCTTCAACGATCTTGGTGAGGGCTGCCTCGGGCTTGCCTTCCGCCTTGGCGGTTTCCTCGGCGATGCGGCGCTCGGACTCGACGAGATCGGCGGGAACGTCCTCACGGGTGAGGTAGTTCGGAGCCATCGCGGCGATGTGGACGGCGACGTCGTGGGCAGCGGTGGCTGCGGCTTCGCCTTCACCGTCAACGGCGAACAGCACGCCGACCTGGGCCGGGAGGTCCTTGGAGGTCTTGTGCAGGTAAGCGTCGACCGTTGCACCCTCGATGCGGGAGATGCGGCGAACCACAACCTTCTCGCCCAGGATGGCACCCTCTTCGACGACGACCTCGGACAGCGGCTTGCCGTCGACATCGGTGGCGAGCAGGGTTTCGAGGTCGGCAGCGCCGGACTCGACGGCGACGGCCAGGACCTTGTCGGCCAGCTGGATGAACTTGTCAGCCTTGGCAACGAAGTCGGTCTCGCAGTTGACCTCGATCATGACGCCGACGCCGTTGCTGACCTTTGCGGCCACCAGGCCTTCGGCGGTGGAGCGGCCTTCACGCTTGGTAGCGCCCTTCAGGCCCTTGATGCGGATGATCTCGATGGCCTTCTCGGCGTCACCGTTGGCTTCGTCAAGAGCCTTCTTGACGTCCATCATGCCGGCGCCGGTGCGCTCGCGCAGGGCCTTGATGTCAGCGGCAGTGTAGTTCGCCATGTGAACCCCTCTGTCTAGAAATGTTTGGTGGTGTACGGACCGACAGGACGGCAGCCCACGGGTGTGGGCTGCCATCCTGTCAGCAGCTCCGGCTGCGGACAGCGCGGAGAATCCGGATTGACGTGTGTTACTTGGCGTCTTCGGCGGGAGCTTCAGCGGCGGGAGCCTCGGCGGCCGGAGCTTCAGCGTTCTCGGCCGGAGCATCAGCAGCTTCTGCCTTGTTGCCTTCGAGGAGCTCGCGCTCCCACTCGGCCAGGGGCTCTTCCGGAGCTTCGGTGGTGCCGGCGCCGCGGTTGTTGCGGGCGATGAGGCCCTCGGCGACGGCGTCGGCGACAACGCGGGTCAGGAGGTTCACGGAGCGGATGGCGTCGTCGTTGCCCGGGATCGGGAAGTCGACTTCGTCGGGATCGCAGTTGGTGTCCAGGATGGCAACAACCGGGATGTTCAGCTTCTTGGCCTCGTCAACGGCGAGGTGTTCCTTCTTGGTGTCGACAACCCAGAGCACGGACGGAGCCTTGGTCAGGTTGCGGATACCGCCGAGGTTGGACTCGAGCTTGGTCAGTTCACGCTTGAGGAGCAGGAGCTCCTTCTTGGTGTAGGCGGAACCGGCGACGTCGTCGAAGTCGATCTCTTCGAGTTCCTTCATGCGCTGGATGCGCTTGGCGACAGTCTGGAAGTTGGTCAGCATACCGCCGAGCCACCGCTGGTTCACGTAGGGCTGGCCCACGCGGGTTGCCTGCTCTGCGATTGCTTCCTGGGCCTGCTTCTTGGTACCGACGAACAGCACGGTGCCGCCGTGGGCAACAGTGGCCTTGACGAACTCGTAGGCGCGGTCGATGTAGGACAGCGACTGCTGCAGGTCGATGATGTAGATGCCGTTGCGCTCGGTGAAGATGAAGCGCTTCATCTTCGGGTTCCAACGGCGGGTCTGGTGTCCAAAGTGGACGCCGCTGTCAAGCAGCTGGCGCATGGTTACGACGGGCATTCCGACGCTCCTTATTTTCCGGCAGGTCATTCATGAGAAACCCCGAAGGCTTCTTACCCTGCCAATAGTTGACGGTTGATCAGCGTGGCCCGGACGGGCCTTGCTCCTGGCATCCTCCGGCCGTCCCATCAGGACCAAAGCCCTGACCGCAGGAAGACCGGTCCTCCAAGGCCAACGCCGTGGCGTTGGGTCCCGGAGGCCCGGATGCGCGTAGTCAGCCGCTGTTCCCCCACACTCCTGAATGAGATGTGCCGACGCAATCCGGACAGGGGAAGGCACCACGAAGGTGAACCACTGGGACGGGATGCGTTGAGGGCGCAGCAAACTGCTCCATCAAGTGTACTACAGGGACCCCTGCGCGCCGGACCGTCCCGGCAGGGCCCGGGCCGGCTTATCCACATAGCCGGACTGCCCCCTCCCGGCCTGCGGAACGCCCGGGCACGCTGGTGCCATGAAACGATCAATCCTCCTGGCAGCAGTGCTGATGCTGCCGGCGTCCATGGCATCGGGAGGGCCGCCGTCGGCAGTCGGTCCTGTTTCGGCAGTCGGTCCGGCTGAAGCCGCCCCCTCCGCGACGGCAGGCGGCCCGGTTGAGGCCGGCAGCTCCGCCGGGTCCGGTGCGGCACCACTCCAGCGGGCCGGGGACACGACGGCCGCTGCCGGACCTGGTGCCACGGCAGCCTGGCGCTGGCCCCTTGCCCCGAAGCCGCCGGTACTCCGGTATTTCTCTCCCCCGCCGCTCCCCTGGCTCAGCGGTCACCGCGGCGTCGACCTTGGCGGCGCCGCGCCCGGCGCCGACGTGGTGTCCCCTGCGGCGGGGACGGTGAGTTTCGTCGGAGTCGTGGTGGACCGGCCCGTGATCACCATCGACCACGGCGATGGCCTGCGGAGCAGTTTCGAACCCGTGGACAGCCCGCTGGCCGTTGGGACGCCGGTGGCGGCAGGCGAGGTGGTCGGCACGGTGAACCCCGGCCACTGCCCCTTGGCGGCGTGCCTGCACTGGGGCGTCAGGGACAGGGAGCAGTATGTCAATCCGCTCCAGTTCGTCCTGGACCTTCGCCCGTCCATCCTGCTCCCACTGGCCGGTGCACCCTGACCGGAACGCAGCCGGGCGGCGGATCAGACGATGGCCGAAATGCCCGTAATGGCCCGGCCCGTGACCAGGGTGTTGATCTCGGCGGTCCCCTCGTAGGAATAAATGGCCTCTGCGTCGGCGAAGATCTTGGCCATCTCGAAGTCGGTCACGATGCCGTTGCCGCCGAGGATGCCCCGGCCCAGCGCCACGCTCTCCCGCATACGCGCAGTGGCGAAGGCCTTGGCCAGGGCGGACTGCTCGTCCTTTGCCACACCGTCGTCCTCCAATTGCGACAACCGGACCATCATGCCCAAGGAGCTGACCGCGTTGCCGAGGATCCGCACCAACTGGTCCTGGACGAGCTGGAAGGAAGCCAGGGGCCGGCCGAACTGCAGACGTTCCACTGCGTAGCTCCGGGCAACGTCGAACGCTGCCAACTGGAGTCCCACGGCCTGCCAGGCAACGGCCAGGCGGGTGACCTTGAGGACTTTGTTGACGTCGCGGAAGCTGTTGGCGTTCGCGAGCTTGAAGTCTGCAGGGACCGCCACGTTCTCCAGGACGATGTCGGCGTTCTGGACGGTGCGCAGGGAAATCTTGTTTTCGATCTTTGTGGCGCTGAAGCCGGCCAGCGAGGTGTCCACCATGAAGCCCTTGACCTGGTTGTCCGCCTCGTCGCGGGCGTACACCACCACCCAGTCCGAAAAGGTGGCGTTGCCGATCCACCGCTTGGCCCCGTTCAGGATCCACCGGTCACCGTCTTTGCGTGCTGTGGTGCGGGTTCCGCCGGCAACGTCGCTGCCGCCCAGCGGTTCGGTCAGGCCGAAGGCACCGATCTTCTTCAGTGCATAGATGTCCGGCAGCCACTCGGCCTGCTGTTCCGGGGACGCCAGCAGTTCGATGGATCCGGTGAACAGCCCGTCATGCACCCCCAGGAAGGTGGCGATGGAGGCGTCGGCCCGGGTGGCCTCGGCATGCAGCATTCCTGCGAAGAGGTTGGAGTAACCCTGCCGCCGGACGGGGCTGACCAAGTCCACGTCGGCGAGCTTGGGCACCAGGTCCATCGGGAACTCGCCGCGATTCCAGCAGTCCACGGCAATCGGCCGGACCTCGCGCGCCAGGAAGTCCCTGACTTCGGCCAGCCGGTCGCGTTCCTTGTCCGAGAGGAGTTGCTCGAAGGCGAAGAAGTCGCCGTCGGCGTAGGGAAGCTCCCGGGGATCGGCTGCAGAGGTGGGCATGGGTACCTTCTTTGGTGATCAGCGCTGACCGGGCCGCGGTGGCGGCCGGAATGTTACTGATCAGTAACTTACCCGAGGGCGCCCCGTTAACCAAGAACTTCCGGGCTTTAACCAAGTAGACCGCGGCCGACAATGATCGTCGGCCGCGGTCTTCTTGAGGCGGTAGGGCTACTCGGACTTGAACCGAGGACCTTAGGATTATGAGTCCCGCGCTCTAACCAGCTGAGCTATAGCCCCCAACCACCCCGCGGGCGGGCCTGAAGGCCGCGCTCCGGCAGGGCAGAAACACTCTAGCAAACCCGGGAAAGGGTTCAGACCACTTTGTCCTCGTAGGTGGCACCGCGGTACAGGTCCTCGAAGGTCTGCAGGGTCCCCTGGATACTGTGGGGTTCCACCATCTCCCGGCTGGCCCTGCCCATGGCGCGCCGTTCCTCCTCGGGCAGTTCCAGGACCTGGGTGATCTTCTTGGCGAGATCGTCACTGTCGTTGGGCGTAAAGAGGTAGCCGTTTTCGCCGTCGCGCACCAGGTGCGGCAGGGCCATGGCGTCGGCAAGGACCACGGGGGTGGAGGCGGACATCGCCTCGAGGGTCACCAGCGACTGCAATTCAGCAGTTCCGGGCATGCAGAAGAGGTCGGCCGCGATGTAGGCCCTGCGCAGTTCCTCGTCACTCGCAAGCCCCAGGAACTTCACCCGGCCGCCAAGTCCCAGCCGCAGGACCAGGTCCTCGAGCGCGGGCCGTACTTCGCCGCCGCCCACGATCTCCAGGTGCACATTCAGTTCCGGCGGAGTCTTGCCGACAGCTTCGATGAGCACGTCAACGTGCTTTTCTTCGGCCAGGCGGCCGGCGAAGAGCACCGTGGGGTGCGCATGCGGCTCAATCTGCTCGCCGGGCTTCAGCTCATAGGCGGCGGAGTCGATGCCGTTGGACAGCGGCAGGACCTTGCGCAGGAAGGCGTGCTCATGCATGGCCCTGGCAGCCAGCGGCGTGGGCGTGGTGACGACGTCGGCCTGGCCCATGACCTTGCCCATGTCCTTCCAGGAAACCCGGCCGATGATGTCCTTGAACCACTGCGGGAACGGCAGGAAGGGGTTGAGGTTTTCCGGCATGAAGTGGTTGGTGGCCACCACCCGGACGCCGCGTTTCACGGCCTCATAGAGGACGTGCTCGCCGATCATGTAGTGGCTTTGGATGTGCACCACGTCCGGCTTGACCCGGTCGAAGAGCATGCTGATTTCCTTCTTGATTTCCCACGGAAAGCAGATGCGGAAGGTCTCGTGGGTGAACGCCCGGTGCGAGCGGAGCCGGTGCACGGTTGCTTCCGCACGGAATTCGGTGAAGCTCTTTCCCTTGCTGTCGCGGGATGCGAGGACGTGGACGTTGTGGCCCCGGGCAGTCATGCCTTTGGCCAGCCGGTATCCGAACTGGGCGGCGCCGTTGACGTCCGGCGGGTAGGTATCCGCCGCGATCAGGATGGTCAGGGGGCGCTGGTCGGCTGGCGTGGTCATGTGGAGTACTCCTGATGGTCACGGTGCGGGCAGCGTGGAACTGACAGCACGGTTGGCCGCCGGCGCGGGTGGCGCACGGCCTCGTGGGGTTGCTTGATGTGTGCGGTGACTGGCTATTGGTTCGGTTTGCCGGCGGCCCTGCGCGCGTCCTTCTTGCGCTTGGTGACCTCCGGGTGGTGCCGGGAAAGGGCGATAACCCCAACGATAGCAAGGCACGCCGCCGTTCCCATCGCGATGGCCATGACGGCGTGGACGTCGGGGCGCAGTTCGCCCAGGATGATGATGCCGATGGCGATGCCCACCATGGGGTCGATGACCGTGAGTCCGGCGATCACCAGGTCCGGAGGGCCGGTGGAGTAAGCGCTCTGGACAAACCAGGAGCCCAGGCCGCCGGCAGCGATGATGGCCACCACCGAGTACCACTGCACGTTCAGCAGGAACAGCCCGTTGGGGTCCAGGAGGTGCTTGCCGATGATCCGGGTGAGGACCGCCACGAAGCCGAACAGGATACCGGCGCCAAGGATGTAGACGAACGCGTTCATGCGGTGCTTGAACGTCACCGCCAGCGTGCCGAACAGGCCCACCGCGAGGGCGAGGAGCAGCACGATGGTCAGCTCGTCCGCAAGGCTGACGTGGTGGCTTTCCTGCGTCACGTTCACGGCAAGGAGGACGAAGAGCGCCGATCCCGTGACGCATGCGGCGATGGACACCGCCGTGGCGCGGTTGATGGTGAGGTCCTGGTCCCGGGCGTTGACCACCGTGGTGATCACCAGGGCAATGGCACCAATGGGCTGCACCACGGTCAACGGGGCTGATACGAGGGCAACAGCATTCATGCCCATGCCCAGGCACAACAGCAGGAGCCCGAACATCCAGCGCGGGTTGCGCAGCAGCCGAAGGAAACCGTTGGAGCTCAGCGCGAGTCCGCCGGTATCGGCTTTGACCGCACTCCCCTGCCGCTGGGCACCGAGGGCCAGGCAGAAGGCACCCAGGACCGCCAGCGCGACGGCGAACCACACCATCAGCCGTTACCGCCGTTGTGGTGTTCCGTTTCGCGGCCCTTGCGCAGCATGGCCCAGAAGTAGTTGTAGGCGGCAATCCAGTGGCCCACCAGGCCCAGGACCAGGACCACCGAGGCTGCAGTGAGGAGCTGGCCCGCGGCGGCGGTGTCCACTCGGGACAGGAGCAGCAGCGGCGTCCCCAGCAGGAGCAGGCCGGTCCTGACCTTGCCTACAACGCTGACGGGGAGGTCGGGATGGCCGTGGAAGAGGGAGAGCGTGAGGACCAGCAGAATGGCGTCGGGGATCACCAGCGCGGCGAGGTAGAGCCAGTGCACGACGCCGGCGATCACCAGGGTGACGGCCACGGCAAGCAGGGCCAGCCGGTCAGCAATGGGATCGAGGACACGGCCGAGTTTGGAGGCCTGGTCGAAACGGCGGGCAATGTAGCCGTCGATCCAGTCCGTTCCGGCCATGACAGCCAGGACGGCCACGCCGGCACCGTACTCCCGCTGGGCCAGGACAAGCCAAATGAAGAGCGGAACGCCCATGAACCGCACCACGGTGAGCAGGTTGGGGATGGTGAACACGCGGTCGTGGTCCACCTGGGGCCGGCCGGGGCGGGCGCCTGCGCCAATGAACCTCACCGGTCCCCCTCTCCTTGCTGTTGCGCCGCGGCGCGGTCTTTCGGTTGTGCGTTACGGGCCTGTTCAGGCCTGGTTGGCGCGCAGGAGCCGCCGGAGCAGGACCACCAGCACCGTACCGGCCGCTGCGAGGGCGGCCAGCGGCTTCCAGCGGCGGCCCAGGTCCGCGGAGTCGGCGACGGCGGCAAACCGCTGCGTTGCCGCGTCTGCGCCGCGGGCGGCGAGCAGCTGGGCCTCACGGGCTTTGACCTGGGCGGCGGCCAGCAGGTAGCGGGCCTGCGTCTTGACGTCCAGCTCCGTGCCGAGTTCGTCCCGGACCTCGGCGAGGTGGTGGCGGCGCTGGCTGAGCCGGCGAACCAGCTCGGGCTCGGAAGCGTGCGGGAACTCCTGGTCGTGCTGGGCGGCCTTGGCTTCCTTTTCGGCCTTGGCTTTGGCGGCGGCTTCGGCCTTGGCAGCCTTCGCGGCCTTTGCCTCCGGGCTGTCCGGATCCAGGACCGCCGGATTGAAGGCGGACCCTTCGCGGGCGACGCCGAGATCGTACTTAATGCCGCGGATGGTTTCTTCCGGCACCAGCGGCATGGCTTTCTTGAACCTGGCAAGGCCCACAAGGCCGCCGACCAGGGCGATGACCAGGAAGGCGGCGGACACCAGGAGCGCTGCCAGCCAGGCAGGCATGATGGTGGCCAGCCCCATGATGGCGGCCACGATCAGGCCAACTACCAGGAACGCCACGAAGACCAGGGCGATGGCGAAGAACGCTGCGGCCACCCCAACCTGGATGCCCTTGCGCTTGAGCTCGATCTTGGCGAAGGCGATCTCGTCGTTGAGCTGGCGCGGGGCCAACCGGAAAAGGAGTCGTGCCGTTCCCGGCAGCGCGGTGATGCGCAATCCGGGACTGGTGCGCCCGCTGTGACGTCCGCTCATCGGTTCCGCCTTACTGGTCGTCTGGGTCGATACTGCCTGCGTTGTCCTGCGGAAATGTGCAGCCGCACAGTCCACGCCACCCAAACTATCATTCAGGTTCAGGGCGAACTCCGGGGCTTGCCGGGCGGCGCGGCCTACAACGCTGAAAAAACGTCCCCCGCCGGGCCTAGGATTGGTGATCGTGACCAATGCCCCCAATCCAGGCGACCTGCTGACCCGCCGCCGGAAGCTTCTGTACATCCTCCTCCTCGGCGCCCTGACGGCCTTGGGTCCGTTCACGATCGACCTTTACCTGCCCGCTTTTCCGGCGCTGGAGGCAAGCCTGGGCGTGACGGAGGCACAGGTTCAGTTGACGCTGGCCGGCACCACCGTGGGTTTTGCGTTCGGGCAGCTGGTGGTGGGGCCGTTCAGCGACAAGTTTGGCCGCCGGACACCCTTGATCCTTGCTACCGCCCTGCACATCGCAGCGTCCGTGGGTGCGGCCCTGTCCGCGGACATCGCCACCTTGGGGATCTTCCGTGTCCTGATGGGTGTCGGCGCTGCCGGCGGCGGTGTGGTGGCCATGGCCATGGTGCGCGACCTGTTTTCCGGGTATGCCATGGTGCGGATGTTTTCGCGGATGGCGTTGGTCAACGGACTGGCCCCCATCCTGGCACCGGTGATCGGCTCACAGCTGCTGCTGGTCATGCCCTGGCCCGGAATATTCGTGTTCCTTGCCTCCTACGGAACCCTTGTCATCGTGGCCGCCCTGCTGCTGGTGCGCGAGACGCTTCCGCCGGAGAAGCGTGGCAAGAGCGGCATGACTGCCCGGCAGCGGTACAAGGCGCTCTTCAGCGACCGGATCTTCGTGGGGCTGCTGATGGTGGCCGGATTCAACTTTGGCGGTCTGTTCACCTACCTGTCGGCCTCGCCCTTCCTGTTCCAGGACGTGTTCGGCTTCTCTGCCCAGCAGTACGGGTTGCTTTTTGGCATCAACTCCCTGGGCATCGTTGCCGGCGTCCAAACCAGTGCGCGCCTGATCCGGATTGTCCCGCCGCAGTGGATCCTCGCGTGCGCCACGGCCTGGATGTTCCTGATGGCCGTGCTGATCGTCGTGTTCGACCGCATGGGCCTGGGTCTGTGGGGAGTGATGGTTCCGCTGTGGTTCTACATTCTGGGGACCGGCTTCATGTTCCCCTGCGTCCAGGTGCTGGCACTGGCCGGCCACGCAGCCCAGGCGGGGACGGCGGCATCGCTCCTTGGTGCGGCTACGTTCCTCATGGCCGGGCTGATTTCCCCCGTGGTGGGCTGGCTGGGCATTACCAGCGCAGCACCCATGGGTTCGGTGCAGGCCGCGTGCATCCTGCTTGCCATCGGGGCCTTGTGGCTGGTTGTCCGCCCGCGCACGGTACCCTCAATCCACTAAGCGTCGATCCACTGGACGTCCGCCAGGAAGGCCGCAGATGAGCAGGAAACCGCACCGCAACGGACGGGGACTCTTCCTGGGAGCCGTGCTCGGCGCCGTCGTCGGCTATTTTGCCGGCCGGGCCGTGGGCAACCCCGCCTGGGGCATCATCCTGGGCACACTGGCCGGCGCAGCACTGCTCTACCGGATCAACCCCGGGTCCCGGAAACGCCGCTGACTGCCGGGCCCGGCCACGGACGCGCCACCTGCCTTCCCGGGCCTTCCCGCGATAAAATATTCCCGTGCCCAACTGGCAGAACCAACCGCCACTTCCGGCCACATGGCAACGGTGCGACGCCCGGATCCTGCCACTGTGGTGGGAGCGCCTGTGTGCCCAGGCCGGGCAGCAGTCAGCGGCGCTGTACGCAGCGGGGCTGTTCACCGAGGACCGCCGCCGGCCCATCGCCCAGTGGTTCAATCCCGCCTTCAATGCAGCCCTGCTGGTGGCTCCGGAAACCTCGCCGGAGTGGCCGGTCCAGCGGTTCGGTATTTTCTACGCCCCGCCGGATGCCGGCTTTGTCCGCATCCACTCGGCCCCGCACGAATGGAACCCGCGCGAACCCCGCAGGTCGCCCACGGAAAACGAGGCCTTCAACGCAGCCATCGCGGAGGCCGAAAGATTCCTGCAGGTGGAAATGGACTTCGTCTGATCTTCCGGGCGGATCCCAAGGTTTGGCCTGCGGAGACAAAAAATCCCTGTTCCGCCAGCTGGCGGAACAGGGATTTTCCGTTGCGCTCCTCCTGCTGGACTTGAACCAGCAACCCTTCGATTAACAGTCGAATGCTCTGCCAATTGAGCTAAGGAGGAATGAAGCAGGTATGACATTAGCAAAGGATTCCGGCCCAAGGGAAATCGGCGGTTTTCCGGGCCCCAACAGCCCGCGGGCAAAGAAAAGTCCCCGTTCCGGAGGCCGGAACGGGGACTGTGCGCTCCTCCTGCTGGACTTGAACCAGCAACCCTTCGATTAACAGTCGAATGCT
>NZ_JARVSE010000009.1:0-141253 GCF_030209315.1 Pseudarthrobacter sp. efr-133-R2A-89
CAGCGGCATGAACGTCCGTCACGGCAGAACATTCACCAGAAACCGCGAAGAGCCAGAAATTCGGCGGTCGCCCGCGAATGTTGCTCTGGGCTGACGGACGGGGCGCCGTGTAAAGGGGACGACGGCGGGTGCCCACCCGCCGTCGTCCGCTCCACTCAAGCCTCCCGAAGGACGGCTACTAGAAGCTCAGTGCCACAGCCCCAGCGCGAACTCGGCAATGACTGTGGACAGCAGGAACGACGCCGTGATGGCCACCAGTCCCACCGGGATGATCTTCCAGCCGATGTTCTTCAGCAGCGGGATGTCCTTGCCGAGGGACAGGCCGGCCAGGGTCAGCATCACCGTGGCGATGGACAGGAAGTCCACGGTCTTGACGGCCCCGTTCAGTGCCTCGGCCCCGAAGAACCAGGGGCTGGAGACATACGCGCCGATGGTCGTGATGAACACGATCGCCGAGATCTTCCGGGTGACCTTGGCCAGCCCAATGCTCACCAGGACCAGCGCCAGCAGGACAACGTACCCCAGCACAATCGAGAGCGACAAGCCCTTCGCCGCAACGGAAGCAGTTCCAATACCCAGCACCGTCAGCACGGACAGGGAGAGCCACAGCGGCAGCTTCATCTCCGCCGAGGATTCCGCCACCCGCTCACGGAACAGCCGGTTCTCCTCAGCCTGCGCGGCCTCGCGCTCCGCATCGGCAGCAGAAACAGCACCAGCACCAGCACCGGCAGCAGCCACCTCTCGGCTCGCACGCTTCCGCGTCAGCACCCGGTAGAACTTGTCCGCCAGCGGCAGCGCAATGTAGATGCCCACGTACACACCCAGCACCGTGGTGATCAGGTTGGACACGGCGGCCATCCCAAGGACAGCGTCCTGGTCGCCCGGGTAGGCCGCAGTAATGCTCGCAACCGACGCAGCCATCATGGAACCGGACCCCACGCCGGCACCCATGGCCAGCGCCAGCGGATCGAAGATCTTCCAGTTGGCCACCAGCGAGGTCAGCAGCGTGATGAACACGGCACCGAACAGCGTCCCGAACACATACATGGCCAGCACGCCGCGGTACTGGTCCGAGTCCGGCCCGTACTTCTCGGACACCATGGCGAAGGACGGCTCACGGTCCAGCGAGAACGTGGCACCCACCGTCGCCTTGCCCATCCGCAGCAGCACAGCCAGCGGCAGCGCCAGCACGATGGTGCCCAGCAGGTGCCCCACCTCCTGCAGCAGCAGCGCCGGGCCCGCCTTCAACAGGGTGGGCAGGCTGGGGCCGATGTTGAACGCCAGCCGCGCCACCAGCAGCAGCACGGCCACGCCCACCAGGGCGGCCGCCACCCGCTGCAGGTCGATGCCCAGCGGCTTGAACTTCTGGATGGACACCAGCAGGCCCAGGATCAGGCCCCACACCATGGGGAAAATGATGATGGCGCCGATGCCCAGATCGATCTTCGCCTGCCCAATGAACTGGACGGCGAGGGCAATCACGAACGCCAAAGCGGCGATGGGGATGGTCAGCCTGGTGCCGGCCTTGTCGGTCCGGGCTGTAGTGACAGTGCTCATGATGCGCCTTCCTGGGTGAAAGTACGACGGCGGTACGCCGCTTGGGTGAAGCGTTGACGTTGGGAGGGGGTTGAGGCAGCCGCGGCAACGGTCCAGGCCAGCGCGGTGCCGGCCTCGAACATCACCCCGTACGCCTGCGGAGTGTCCGCCAGGGCGGCGAACGCGTGCGAATGGATGGGAACGTCCGCGCCGGGAATGCTCAGCCACGGGTGCAAGGACGGGATGACCTGGGAGATATTGCCCATGTCCGTGGAACCGCCGCTCAGGCCGGCCGCAGGGGAGGTGTCCTTGCCGAACGCGTCCATCGCCGCCGTCCAGTGCGCCGCGAGGTCGTCATCCTGGAGCAGCGGCTCGTACAACGGTTCGGTGTCCTCGAACGCCAGCGTGGTTCCGGTGGCCAGCGCCGCCCCTTCGAAGCAGCGCCGCACCCGCACCAGCAGTGCCTCGAACTCGGGCAGGGTGAAGGCCCGGCACTCGAATTCCACCACGGCTTTCTCCGGAATGATGTTGGTGACGTGGCCGGCCTCCGCCACAAAGCAGGCGATCCGGTGGTCGGAAGGAATCTGCTGGCGCAGCAGCCCGATCGCCACCTGGCTCAGCACCGCCGCATCGGCGGCGTTGACGCCCAGGTGCGGGGCGGCCGCCGCATGCGCGGCCTTGCCGGTGAACGTCGCCTTGTACCGGCCCACGGCCTGGGCGCTGGTCCCGGCCGGGTTGTAGGTGACCCCGTCCTGGACCGGGTGGACCATCAATGCCAGCCCCACGCCGTCGAACGCTCCCTGCTCCAGCATCAGCGCCTTGCCGCCGCCGTGCTCCTCCGCGGGGGTGCCGATGGCCTTGAGCGTGATGCCCAGCTCATCCACGTACGGCTGCAGCGCCAGGGCCGCGGCCACCGACGCGCCGGCGATCAGGTTGTGCCCGCAGGCGTGCCCGATTCCCGGCAGTGCGTCGTACTCCACGCAGAGCGCCACGGTCAGGTCGCCGCTGCCGGCGGTCGCCGTGAAGGCGGTGGGCAGCCCGGCGCTGCCGTGCTCCACCTCGAAGCCGCCCTCAGCCAGCAGCGTGGTGATGGCCTCGGCAGACTTCACTTCCTCGAAGGAGATTTCCTTGAAGCCGTGGATGTCCTTGGCCAGCGCCTCCACGCGGGGTTTCCAGCGTTCGACGCCGTCCGCCAGGGCAGTGCGCAGCGCACCTGCGGCGGGGGTGGTGTCAGTCGTGTGCACGGGTCTCCTAGTAGGACAGTGACGGGAAGGGGGAACCGGCGGCGCGCGTTGGCACCCACACGGCCTTGGTCTGGGTGTACTCGTCCAGCACGCCCGGGCCGGAAGAACGGCCGTGGCCGGAATCCCCGAACCCGCCGAACGGCACCGCCACGTGGATGGTCTTGTAGGAGTTGATCCAGAACGTGCCGGCCTTGACCTCGCGGGCCACGTGGTGGGCGCGGGACACATCCGAGGTCCACACCGCCCCGGCCAGGCCAAAGCTGGTGTTGTTGGCGCGGGCGATGGCCTCTGCCTCGGTATCGAATGCGTCCGCGCCCACCACGGGACCGAACACTTCGGTGGTTTCCAGCCGGTTCGCCGGGGTGACGCCGTCCAGCAGCGTGGGCATGACCCAGTGGCCGCCTTTCAGCGCCGAACCGCTCAACGCCTCCGGCAACGCTGACCCGGTGAGGCGACGGCCGCCGTCGTCCATTCCCGCCTCGATCAGGCCGGTGACGGTGGCAAATTGCTGCGCGGTGATGATGGGGCCCACCTCGGTGTCTGCGCTGAGCGGATCACCCACCCGCAGCAGGGCGGCCTTGGCGGCGACCATCTCCACGAACTGGGCGTGCACTCTGCGCTCCACCAGGAGCCGGGACCCGGCCACGCAGGACTGGCCCGCACCCGAGAAGATGGCGGAGATGGCGCCGTCCGCGGCGCGGTCAAGGTCGGCGTCGGCGAAGACGATATTGGCGCTCTTGCCGCCGAGCTCCAGCAGGGCCGGGATACCCGCCTGGGCTGCGGCCACGGCGACACGGCGCCCGGTGGGGACCGAACCGATGAAGCTGACTTTGCCCACCCGCGGGTCGGTGGTGAGTGCCGCGCCCACGGTCTGGCCCAGGCCCGCGGCGACGTTGAAGACGCCCGCGGGCAGGCCCGCTTCATGCGCGATCTGCGCCAGCCGAACGGACGACGCCGGGGTGAACTCGCTGGGCTTGATGATCACCGCGTTGCCGGCAGCGAGAGGGGCGGCGGAGTTCCAGCCGGCCGTGAACAGGGGAGCGTTCCATGGAGTGATGGCGACGACGACGCCCCACGGCACGCGCTCGGTGTACGTGTGCCAGTTGCCGGGGACTGGGATGGTCTGCCCGGTGAGCTTGTCCGCCCACCCGGCGTAGTACCCGAACATTTCGGCCACTTTGGCCGCCTCTGCCCGGGCATCCCGGATGGGCTTGCCGGTGGTGGCTGACTCCAGGATGGCCAGTTCCTCGGCGTGCTGCTCCACGGCGCGGCTGACGTTCCGGAGGATGGCGGCCCGCTCGAAACCGTTCAGCCGCCCCCACAAGGCGGCTCCCGCCGTCGAACTTTCCAGGATGGCGTTGGCACCCTCGGCGCCGGGGTCCGCGTAGGTGGCGAACGGCTCGCCGGTGGCCGCTGCGGTGAGCGTGATGCTGTCTCCGCTGCTGGTGGCGACGCGGCCGTCAACGAACGCGCCGAGGCCCGCCGGGAAGGCGGCGTCCAGGACCGACCTGGCGGTGGCTGTGGAGGAGGAGGTGGGTGCTGTGGTGATACTCAAGTTCTTGGTTCCTTCGGGGGACGTAGTCGCGGGGGCTCTTAGGCGGCGGAGGTGGAGGCCGGGGCGCCGGCCGGGGTGATGGCGGGGGCCACGGTGCGGGCGATCTCGGTGAAGTCAGCCCGCGGGCCAAGGACTGCCAGGGCGTCCTGCCACTGGTTGGCGACGGCGGCCAGGAGCGCGGGTTTCTCGCCGATCTGGGCGGCCACGTCCACTGCAAGGGACGCGTCCCGGGCCATCAGGCCCATGGAGAAGCCGGAATCGTGCGTGCCGGTGAGGACCCAGTTGGGGTACATGGCGGCGGAGACTTTGCTGCCGCCGGAGGCGCCGCTGATGCTGGCCGCTGCCGTGGCGGGGTCGATGCCGTAGGCCTTGGCCACGCCCAGCGCCTCGCCCACGGAGGCGAGGTTCGCGGCGGCCAGGACGTTGTTGAGGAGCTTGACCACGTTGCCGCTGCCGGGTCCGCCGATGTGGCTGTAGTTGCCGCCGGTGAGCGCCAGCAGAACTGGTTCGGCAGCTTTCAGCGCGGCGTCCGTGGCCCCCACGAAGGCGCTGAGCGTTCCCGTTGCGGCGCCGTCGCGGCCACCGGAAACGGGGGCGTCGATGAACGCCGCACCGGCGGCCTCCGCGAGTTGGGTCATGTGCTTGCTGGTGGCGGGCTCGGAGGTGGTGGTGTCAATGATGGCGACCGTTCCCGGGCCGGCCAGGAGCTGCGGCACGGTGGTTTCGACGATGACGGCAGCGGGGAGTGAGAGGACTGCGTAAGGTGTTCCGGCCAGGCTGGACAGGGTGTCCGTGGTTCCGATGCCGGTTTCTGCGGCTGCTTGGCGGGCGGCTTCCGAGGGGTCGAAGCCGGTGACGTCCCAGCCCGCCTTGTGCAGGGTGGCGGCCATAGCTCCGCCCATGGCGCCGAGGCCGATGACGGCGACGCGGTTGTTTTGTGGCTCGTTCATAGAGGTACTCCTGGTGGCTGTTGGTGGTTCTGCGTTCCGCGGTTTTGTATTTGCGGCGCAGCTAGTCGAGGTAGATGTCCAGGTCTTTCCAGAGCTGCTGGGTGCGGCGGATGGTGGCCCGGCTGCGCTCCGGATGTGCTGCCTCCATGCCGGCGAGCAGGCCGTAGACCAGGGAGTTCGCGGCGGTGACGGACTGGAAAAAGGAGATGCCTTCGGAAGCGACAACCAGGAGGTGGTCCGCGGCGGTGGCCAGCCGGCCGCGGCGCAGGTCGCTGATGGCAATAACCGTTGCGCCCGCCTCTTTCGCGGCTTCGGCGGCAATGATGATCTGCTTGACGGAGCGCCACATGTTGATCACCACCAGGACATCACCGGGCCCAAGGCTGTTGGTGCTGGACGCCAAGTGGGGGCCGGCACGGTTTTCCAGGCTGATCGGGTAACCCATGGTGGAACCCAGGTGGGCCATGACACTGGCGGGGCCGGCAAAGGAGCCAATGCCGACGACGGTGATGGACTTCGCTGACGCCAGCGCGGCGATGGCCGCCTCGGCTTCCTCGGGGGTGTTCGAGTCAAGCGTCAGGCGGAGATTTTCGATGTCGTGGGTGATGGCTTCGTACAGCGGGCTGCGGGTTTCGCCGTGCTCGGTGAGGGTGTCCTCGGTGGAGATCATCACCAGGTAGCGGGACCTGAGTTCCCGCTGCAGGTCAGGCCAGCCGCGGTAGCCCAGGTGTTGTGCCGTGCGGACCACGGAGGAACTGTTCACGTCCGCGCGCTGAGCAATCTCGGCGATGTCCGCGTAGGAGGACAGCTGCGGGTTGCGGCGGATGACCTCCACCACGCGGCTCTGGGCCTTGGTCAGCGCAACGTCCGGCAGGGCATCACCAAGCCATGCGTGGGAGCTGATGCCGGAGCCGTTGCCGTCAGTTTCGGCGGCGTGCCCGGGTGCCGGCTCTGCTGCTGACACTGCTGCCGGCTGGGTTGCCTGCTCTTCTGCCTGCTCTGGTGCCTGCTCTGTGGAAGCGCTGGGGTTCACGGTGGGGCCTGTCCTGTAACGCAGATTACTCTGCAAGTGCAATTGCATCCAATGTACTCTGCAATTTCGTTTGCGAACAGTGTTTTGCGTTTCGGGGATGTAAAACCTCTTGGGGCGGCCGCCAGCGGGCTGCCGGGCGTGGGCGTTGTAACGGCCCCGGATGCGGCATCCCCAGGGTTGGCTGGTGCAGCGGGTAGCGCCCCGGGTTTACGCCGGGTTCTTTTGGATGCTCCGCGATGACTACCGTCATCAGCCGCTTAGCCGGCTACGGCCCTTTCAACCGACAAGAGCCTTGCGTAGTTCAAGCACATGCTTGCGCCCTCGTTGGCCGGAATCCTGGTTCCGTCCAGTCTTACTTGGTCCCCGCGGGTCAAGGCCGAGCCATCCGGCAACACCGCGGCTTCCCCGTCCAAACTGGTGCCCGCCGGAAAGATCAAGGTCCAGTCGGTGCCGTCATTCCCAAGCAGGATGACGCACCCGGCGCCATCCCTGGAAACCTGTCCCGCCACCGTGGCTTCCACCCGCGGCCCTGACGGTGCACTCTCGACTGTGAGTGCCTTGGTGCCGCCGTCCGAGACGAGCAGCTTGGTGGTGAGCTCCTGCTGGACCGCCGGAGCAGGACTTTGGGCCGGCGGTTGCGCGGGATCTTGAGCTGAACAGGCCGCCATGGCCAAAAGGGCTGCAGCGGTCGTGCCAAAGGTAATGATGTGCTTCATTTCTGTTCCCCCTACAGAAAGCTGAAATCCCAGCCTACGGCCCAGGGCCCGGATGGGGCAGGCTCCCTTTTATCACCACAAGGAGGCGTACGACGGCGGGTGGGGACCCGCCGTCGTACGCCTCCTTGCCGCGCGGCTACTTGGATGCCTCGCGGGTTGTCTGTTCCAACCGGGGGTGCAGGTTGTTGGCCTCACCCCAAAATGTCAGACCCTGCTGCGAAGATTTTTGTTATGGAAACCGGTGTGGGGGCAGGTGCGGGAGGCAGGGCGGCAATCGCCTCTGCGGTCGCTTCTGTGGCCGGGCTTGTCCGTGAATTGGAGCGGGTCGTGGCCGGAGCCAGCCCGGCTGGCGCAGGGCCTGATCCGTTGCGGGAGTTGTCCGAAGACTCCCTTGAGGCACTGGAGCTGCTGGCCCGGATCGAGGCGGCAACTGCGGCGGCCAAGGTCCGGATGATCGCCGTCCACGCGGAGGCGGCAACCCTGTTGGAGGCACCCCCGGCCGGCGCTTACAGGGAATCAGCCCAGGAAATGACAATGGTGGCGGAGATCGCCTGCGTACTTACCATCGGCGAACGCGCCGCATCGGCCCTGCTGGGGCAGGCCCATGCGCTGACCACCACGTTGCCGGCGGCTCTGGATGCGTTGCAGGCGGGCACGATTTCATGGCAGCACGCCCGCGCCGTGGTCGACGAAACCACAGGGCTCGATCCCGCACGTGCTGCGGCTTTGGTGGCCCACTTCTTCGACCCTGAGGATCCGAACCCTGCCCGCGGCGCCACGCCCGGAGACCTCGTGCCGTCGCGCTTCCGGCGGAAGGTCCGGGCCTGGCGGGAGCGCACCTTTCCGGAGTCGCTGGAAGAGCGGCATGCCATTGGCGTGGCGGACCGGCGAATGGAATACCGGCCGGACGTGGACGGGATGGCGTGGCTTTCCCTGTACCTTCCCGGCGATACGGCCTGCGCGGTGTGGAATAAGGCGTCCGCTGTGGCCCGCGGGTTGCGGGGCCCCGGGGAGGGCCGCACCCTGACCCAGTTGCGTGCCGATGTCGCGGCCGCACTCCTGATGGGTGCCAGGGCGGGTGGCGCGGGTGGTGCCGCCTCGAACCCCGGGGCTGCCTCGAACCGTAGTGCCGCCTCGAACCCCGGTGCCGCCGGGGACGCCTCGAACTGTGATGCCGCCTCGAACCCCGGTGCCGCCGGCGACGTCGGCCACGATGCCGGCCGCTCGTTCGATGCCGGCAACGGCCCCCATACCGAGGACGGCAACCCTTACGCCGTTGACCTGGGCAGGATTCCCGCGCCAAAAGCAGACGTCCTGGTCACCGTGCCCGTCTTTTCCCTGCTGGGTCTCACGGATGAACCGGCCGACCTTAACGGGTTCGGTCCCATTCCGGCGTCCATGGCGCGCAGGCTTGTGGCAGACGGGGCTGGCTCGTTCTACCGGGTGCTGGTGGACCCGAGGGATGGGGCGCCGCTGGAGATCGGACGCACCAGCTACCGGCTGCCGGAAAGCATGAAGCGGTGGATCCGGATGCGTGACGGCAGGTGCACTTTCCCCGGCTGCAGCAACCACACCCAGGACAACGAAACAGACCACCTCACCGCCTGGCAACACGGTGGAACCACTGGAATCAGCAACCTGGGGCAGCTGTGTCCCAAGCACCACCGCCTGAAACACGGCTCCACGTGGACGCCTACTCCGGCCACCATGAACGAGCCACCCGGATGGACTTCCCCTGCCGGCCGTCACTATCCGGCCGAACAACCTGACTGGCAGAAACCGCAATGGCCGCCCGGATTCCCGGCAGCGGAATGGATCGTTCCGCCGGGCTGCCCGCCGGGTGGGGCCAGCCCCTTCGAGGAAATCATCGTGGCGTACCTCGCCTCGTGACGCCACGGCACAAAGTTAGAACTCTGCTGCGGCGAAACCGGCGTGCCAATGCAGTGAAGGCGGACGATGCAACGAAGGGGACGACGGCTGATGCGTGCCGGCCGTCGGGGGTCGTCGGGTCGGTGCCTGGCGGTGGTCTGTCCGGGTGTCCGCCGTCGTCGGGTCCTCGGGGCGGTGCCTGGCCGGGGCGTGTCGGGGTGTCCGCCGTCGTTGGGCCGTCGTCCGGGCGTGCCGGTGGCCGTCCTTGTGCGCGCCGTCGTCCGTTCCGTGCCCGGCCCATGTCCGTGCCCAGCGATGTCCCAGCCCGTTCATCCTTACGCAACCACCACGTCCACCACCGTTCTTTCGGGCGGACAAGCCTTGGCAGGCACCCACTGCCCGGCGGACCGCGATACGCAGGGCGGAAGGCCCACCGTCCAAGGAGTACCCCGTGTTCGTAAGATCCACCCTCGCCACGCTTGCCGTCCTCGCCACCCTCGCCGGAGCAGCCGCAGCTCCCGCACAGGCTGCCGACACTACGAGCGACAGCAGCCAGGCCTTCACCTTCGGCGTCATCGGCGACATTCCCTATGGAGCGGCCGAGATCGCAAAGTTCCCGTCACACATCCAGGACCTCAACGCCGACAAGGACCTGAAGTTTGTAGCACACGTGGGCGATATCAAGAACGGCTCCTCCGTCTGCTCCAACGAGTACTTCTCCTACATCCGCTCCCAGTTCGACACGTTCACCCACCCGCTGGTGTACACACCGGGCGACAACGAATGGGTGGACTGCCACCGGACCAACAACGGCGCCTACAACCCGCTGGAACGCCTGGACAAGATCAGGGAGGTGTTCTTCAACGAGCCCGGCAAGACCCTCGGCGCCACCATGCCCGTCAAGAGCCAAGAGAACCTGGGGCTGCCCGAGGATGTCCGCTTCACCAAGAACCGGGTGGCTTTCGCCGTACTGAACGTCCAGGGCAGCAACAACTCGCTCCTGCCGTGGACGGGGCTGGGCAAGACTGCTCCCACGCCGGAACAGCTCGCCGAGGTGGAACACCGCACGGACGCCGTCCTGGCCCAGATCCACCAGACCTTCGCCGATGCCAAGCGCAGCAACGACCGCGCCGTGGTGCTCATGCAGCAGGCGGACATGTTTGATCCCGCGCTGCTCGCCGACGCCACCGCCGACCCCAAGACCGTGTCCGGCTTCCGAGAGATCGTGCAGGCGATCGTGGACGAAACAAACCACTTCGACGCCCCGGTCTACCTGGTCAACGGCGACAGCCACGTCTTCGCCCAGAACCAGCCCCTCGCCGCCGGCTCGCCCTGGCTGGATATCTACGGTGCCCCGGCCGCGGACAACCTGCAGCGCATCACCGTGGACGGCGCCAACAACGCCGTCGACTACCTCCGGGTCACCGTCTCAGGCAACAACGCCAAGGGCACAGACGTCCTGAGCTGGGAAAAGGTCCCCTACAGCGAGTAGCACCCCACTGAAGCGGACGACGGCGGGTACCCATCCGCCGTCGTCCGCTTTCCTGTGCGCCGGAAACCGGCCCTCCTAGAGCCGGAGCTCCATGAACACGCTGTTGGGATCAATCACATAGTCGGCGAACTGTGCGCACTCGGTGAATCCGTGGCGGGCATACAGGCGTCGGGCCGGGGCGAAGTAGTCCTCGGTCCCGGTTTCCAGGTAGACGCGCTCCAGGTTCCGGGACCGCGCATGATCGAGGATGTGGAGAAGCATGAGGGTGGCGACGCCTCGTCCCCGAGCCGACGCGGTGGTGCGCATGGACTTGATCTCGCCCATCCCGGCTGCGCCCGGTGTGGACTCCAGGAGCTTGAGTGCCCCGCACCCCAGCAGTGCACCCTGCTCGCGCGCGGTCCAGAACGTGATGGATGGGGCGGAGAGCGCAGAGTGGTCCAGCGCGTGAACGCTTTCGGCCGGCGACGTGGCGTACATGTCCGCCAGGTGTTCGCTCAGGAGGCGGTGGACGTCGTCGCGCTCGGGGCTGTCCCGCTCTATGGAAATCATTGCTTCAAATTTACCGGTTGCCTGCCGCGCCGCGGTGTGCGACTATTCGGGTGATCGTGATCAGAACGCAGGAGGTGAGACCCATGAATGCAGTATCCGCAATGGGTGCTCCCTCGCAGTCCACGATCGCGCGGCTGAACTAGCCGCCGCCGGGAGCGCCAACCAGGCAATTCGCGAAAGGCGACTCCCATGAACACAACACCTTCCTCCCACCCACACCCCTCCCAGGGTTCACTTCCCGGCCGCGCACTGGTCCTTGGCGGCGGCGGATCAACAGGCAATGCCTGGCTGATCGGCGTCTTGGCCGGCCTCGCCGCTGCCGGACTGGACGTGACCCGGGCCGACCGGGTCATCGGTACCTCCGCCGGATCCACGGCCGCAGCCCAGATTGCCGGGGCGCCCCCGGCTGAACTGTATGCCGCCATCCTGGACGCGCCGCTGCCGCCACAACGCCGCCCTGCAGCCGGCCATGCCCCTGCCAGGCCGGTGTCCGACCATCTGGAGCGGACCGGCAAAATCATTGCCGCCGCCAAGGATCCGGCCGACATGCGCAGCAGGATGGGTGCGGTTGCCCTGGAAATGGCAGCTGCCCGGAACCCTCCAACGCAGACCGTTTCGGTGCAGGACAGCGCGTCGCCGGCAGGTTCACCGCAAGACGGTCCAGTTCAGGAGAGATCTGTCCAAGAGAGCTCAGCCCAGGGCGGTTCCCTCCGGGAGCAGTGGCGCGCAACGGTTGCCACGCGGCTCCCCACGCTCGAATGGCCGCAGCACGAGTTGCTGATGACCGCCGTGGATGCCCACACGGGCGAACCGGTGGTGTTCCACCGCCACAGCGGCGTGGACCTGGTGGACGCCGTGGCCGCCAGCTGCGCCAGCGGCTTCGCGTACGGGATCGGGAACGGCAGCTATATCGACGGCGGCTACCGGCGCAACGAGAACGCCGACTTGGCTGCGGGGTGCGGGCGGGTGCTGGTCCTGTCGCCCTTCGGGGGCAGGACACGGATGCCGCTGGAGTGGAACATGCAGCTCGCAGCGCAGGCCGATGAGCTGCGGGCCAGCGGCAGCGTGGTGGAAACGGTCTTCCCGGACGCCGGCTCGGAACACATGTTCGGTGCCAACGCCATGGACCTTCGGTTGCGCCCCGCCGCCGCTCAAGCAGGCTATAACCAAGGAAAGGCCCTTGCCGGGCGGCTTGCCTCCTTCTGGAGCTGACGCCGCCGGGGACGCGTTCGTCCCCGCCGGCACGTTCGACGGCAGGTGGGCGCCCGCCGTCGAACGCGCCCCGCTACAGCGTGGCCAGGAAGTCCTCCGCGAACCTCTTCACGCCGTCCCACTCGGTATAGACGTAGTCCCGGGACGTATCGGTGTCCAGGGAGCCCTTGTCGCCTGCGATCTTCTTCATGATGAGGCGCTTGATGAACCCGTAGTGCGTGTACAGCAGGGCACCACCGAACAGTGCCACATGGGCCGGCCGCCAACCGGTTTTCTCTTCGAACTCCCGGACGTAGCTCTCGGCGTTTTCGGCATCCCCATGCGCGGCCAGGCTGACGGAGAACAAGGCGGATGGGAGCCGCTCCAGGGTTTCCCGGTTCTTCCGGACAAAGTCCTGGACGTACTCCTCGTGCTTGCCCATGTGCACCGATGCCCCCACCAGGACCGCATCACACCCGGGCGGGATCGAGTCGCCTGCCTGCTTGATGTCCGCAACAAGGGCCTCGTGCCCATGCGCCTGGATGACGCCCCCGATGAACTCGGCGATCCGGGCCGTCTGGCCCTCGGTGGTCCCGTAAGGGATGTAGATGCTGCCCATCGTGGGCCTCCTGGTGGTGTCCGGATCGGTCCTGTATTACCTTGCCGAATTCCCGGTCCGTGGCGTAGGGCCCAACGTCCCGGAAGTTTTAGTGGATGAGCCTTTGGCGTTTCTCCGCGGGGATGACAAAAGGAGCGAGGAATATCGGGGACGGTCAAAAATATGAATTCTCCATAACTGGCGAAGTCACGTTGTTGGCTCCCATTTTGCTGCCGTGCCAGGCCCCGGGCCGGGCAGGGCGGAGGGACTGGCTAAAAAGGTAAAAGAGCGTATGGTGGCCGTTAACGCGAGAGAAGGGCGTGGTTCCGGTGTCTGGAAAATCAAAAGGCGGAGCGGCCAAAAAGGTCGGAAAGTCGATCCTTGAGAAACGTGCCGAAAAAAAGGCGAAAACCGAAAGCAGTGAGCTTCACGTTATAAAGCAGCGCAAGAACCACCGCTGACCAGGCGGTACCCGGAACCCGTAGGGCGGACTCCTGACGATGAGGCCGTTACGCTGTCGAGGGTACATTCTGGAGACATGACAGAGATCCGGTGGCTGGAAGCGTTCGTGGCGGTGGCGGAAGAACTGCATTTTGGCCGTGCAGCGCAGCGCCTCCACACCTCGCAGTCCCCGCTGAGCCAGGTCATCCGGAAGCTTGAGGCTGACTTGGGCACGCGCCTCTTCGAGCGCAACACCCGGAGCGTTTCACTTACCCCCGCCGGCTACGCCCTGCTGCCCCGGGCGTACCGGGTCCTCCGGGAGATGCGGCTGGCCCGGGAAGCTGCCCAGGCCGAAGTCGAGGGCATCCGGGGCAACGTGAGGATCGGATTTTCCGGAGCGGTCAACCACCTGACCCTTCCGCCGCTTACCCGCGCCGTCCGCCGCCGGTATCCAGACATCACCATGGAGCTCACCAGCCGCGTCCGCACAGCGGATGGACTGGCCGGCGTTGCCAAGGGCACCTTGGACCTTGCATTCGTCGGACTCCCGGAGGCTCCGGTGCCGTCGGTGGTAACCCGCCTCGTGGCGAGCGAAGAAATAGGTGCGGTACTCCCGCTGGACCATCCGCTCGCCGGCGAAAGCTCAATTTCCCTGCGGTCCCTGGCGTCTGACGATTTCATTTCGCCGCCACTGGACGGCTCCTCATCGATGACGGAAGTGATGCTGGCCGCGTGCCTGGCAGCGGGATTCCGCCCGCGCGTGGTCCAGGAACTGTCAGATCCCTACATGGTGCTGACCTTCGTGGCCGCCGGCGTGGGCGTCACCCTGATGAGCAGCGGGATATCCGGCATCATTCCCTCCGGTGCCACCTATGTGGCCCTGGCCGATCCGCCGCATTACATGAACCACGCGATTGCCTGGTCTGCCGAGAATGACTCCGCGGTCCTGGCGGCCGTGCTCGGCGTCGTCGAAGAAGTCTTTCCCGAACGTCCGGGCGGCGCTGCCGAATTAGGTGCAAATCGCGCATAGTGCAAGACCATTTTAGTCGTGGACTTACTAAGTGATGGCAGCCACACTGGATGAAGAAGCCGCATAGCGCGGCAAACCGTCCCGCAGCCGGCCCGCCCCAGCAGCCCCCGGGACGGACTTGGCCACATGAAAGGGAACACCATGTCAGTGTCGACATCGGGTACAGCGCGCCCAAAAAACAACGCGAAGATCGCAGCAGTTTCCGGGTTCGTAGGCAGCGCCCTTGAGTACTACGACTTCTTTATCTTCGGCTCCGCGGCAGCCCTCATTTTCGGGAAGCTGTTCTTCGCCCCCGGCCCGTCCTCCATGCTGCTGTCCTTCGCAACAGTGGGCGTCGCCTACATCGCCCGCCCGCTCGGAGCAGTAATCTGCGGCCATCTCGGCGACAAGTTCGGCCGCAAGCGCGTCCTGCTCCTGACCCTCCTGCTGATGGGAACATCAACCTTCCTCATCGGCTGCCTGCCCACCTACAACCAGATCGGAATGGCAGCACCGGTCCTCATTGTGGTTCTTCGCCTCATCCAGGGGTTGTCGGCCGGCGGCGAATCGCCCGGCTCAAGTTCACTCACGCTCGAGCACGCCCCGGACCGGAAACGCGCTTTCTACACCAGCTGGACCATGAGCGGCATCATGTTCGGCATCGTCCTCTCCACCCTCGTCTTCATCCCGGTGGCGTCCATGCCGGAGGACCAGCTGCTCGCCTGGGGCTGGCGGATCCCCTTCCTGGCCAGCGCCGTGGTGACGGTCATCGCCTTCATCCTTCGCCGCCTCCTCGAAGAACCGACCGTATTCGCCGAGGTCAAAGAGCAGGACGAAGTTGTCAAGGTTCCCCTTGTTACCCTCTTCCGGCACCACTGGGCCACCGTCATCCGGGTCACGGCCATGTCGCTTTTCACCATCATCAATACGATCATCAACGTCTTCGCCCTCTCCTACGCCACGTCAGTTGTCGGGGTGGAAAAAGGACTCATGCTGACGGTCATCGCCGTCGCCAACCTTGCCGCCGTCGGCATGGGACCGCTGGCCGGAATGCTTGCCGACCGGATCGGCCGCAAACCCGTCTTCGTCGTCGGGCTCCTGCTGCAGACCGGCATGATCTATGTGTTCTTCACGGCCCTCACCGCGGCCAACGTCCCCCTGATCTTCGTCACCGGCATCGTATTGATCGGCGTTGCCTACACCGCCACCAACTCCATCTACCCCGCGTACTTCCCCGAGCAGTTCCCGGTCAAGGTCCGCTACTCCGGCATGGCCATCAGCCTCATGTTCGGCCTGCTCCTGGCAGGGTTCGCACCCGCGATTTCCGAGCTGCTGATCGGTGGAGACAAAGCCAACTGGGTCCCGGTAGCAACCTTCGCCGCCGTCGCCTGCGCCATCTCCGCCATCGCGGCACTGATGGCACCCGAAACGTTCAAGACTCCCACGGCCCTGCTGGGACTGAAGAAGACGGATTCGAGGGTCCGTTCGGCGTCGTCCGCCATCCAGGCACCCGCCACACAGGATTCCGCCACGCAGGTACCTGCCCACCTGCAGGCCGGCGGGACCGCTACCCCTGACGCCGCCGGCACCACCAAGGTTCAGGCATGACGCAGCAAACCCTGGCCGGGAAGTCATCCCGGACCCGTGACGCGGACCTCAACCACCGGCACGTCGTGGGGCTCATCGGGGCCGGGATAGGCGGTTCGCTGACCCCGCGGCTCCATGAAGCGGAAGCCGACGCCTTGGGCCTCCCGCTGACCTACCGGATCATCGACCTGGACGCCATCGGCCGGCCTGCGGACTCGTCGGCCGCACTGGTCAGGAACGCGGCGGACCTTGGCTATGACGGCCTGAACGTGACCCACCCCAGCAAGCAGCTGGTCCAGGACGGACTCGACGGGCTTTCCCCTGAAGCCCACATCCTCGGCGCGGTCAACGCCATCACCTTCCACGGCGGCAAAGCCGTGGGCCACAACACCGACCACTCCGGATTCATTGGCGGCCTGCGGGTCGGCCTCCCGTCCGCGGACACCGGCTCTGTGGTGCAGATCGGGGCCGGGGGAGCCGGCGCGGCCGTGGCATTCGGGCTCCTCAACGCCGGAACCAGCCACCTGGCCATCGCCGACATCGACCCCGCCCGTGCCGATGCCCTGGCCGCCCGGATGGCCCCGCACTTCCCAGGCAGCAAGGTGTCAGCAACGCGGATCGACGCCCTGGCCGCAAGCATCCGGGAGGCCGACGGACTGGTGAACTCCACCCCGATCGGGATGGCCGGGCACCCGGGCATCCCGGTGGATCCGGCCCTGATCCATTCCGGGCTGTGGGTGGCGGACGTGGTCTACCGGCCCCTTGAAACCCAACTGATCAAGGCGGCGCGCGGCAAGGGCTGCGCCGTCCTGGACGGCGGGCGGATGGTGGTGGGGCAGGCGGCGGCTTCCTTCGAACTCTTCACCGGCATCACCCCGGATGCCGACAGAATGCTGGCAGCGTTCCGGCAGGCAGCGGCCGCAGCATGAACCACCAGCCACCCCGCACCATCGCCGAGTCCCGCTGCCTGGTGGTCGGAGCCGCCAGCGGCATCGGGCACGCTACCGCCGGACTGCTGCGGGCCTCAGGCGCCGCCGTCGTCGGAGCCGACCTGCCCTCCGCCACGTGGCCCGCTGAACCTGGCTCACTTGCCATGGATGTCACAGATCAGCACTCCGTTGCAGCGGGCGTAGTGGCAGCCACGGAGGACATGGGAGGCCTGGACGCCGTGGTGAACTGCGCAGGCATCCTTGGCCCCGTGGCCTCGGCTGCGGCGACGTCAGTGGATGACTTCGAGCGCATTGTGCGGATCAACCTGACCGGAGCCTTCATCGTCTCCCAGGCGGTCCTCCCGGCGATGGCCGCAGCGGGCTACGGGCGCCTCCTCCACATCTCCTCGACCGCGGGCAAGGAGGGCGTGGTCAACATGCCCGCCTATTCCGCCAGCAAAGCCGGGATCCTGGGCCTGGTCAAATCACTGGCCAAGGAGTTCGCCACCTTCGGCGTCACCGTCAACGCCCTCGCCCCCGGCAACGTGGTCACCCCGCTGTTCGCCGAAGTGCCGGCAGCGCAACAGAAGGAGCAGGCCGCCAGGATCCCGATGGGCAGGTTCGGCACCCCTGCCGAGGCAGCGGCACTCATCGAATTCATCATTTCCCCCGCGGCCTCATACACCACCGGATTCGTCTTCGACCTCTCCGGCGGCCGCGCCACCTACTAGCAGCTCCCGCCACACCAGCACCAGAAAGACGGCACCACCGATGACCACTTCATCACCCCGGACAACCCGCCCCCTCCGCATCGGAATCGCAGGATGCGGCGCGATCTCCCGCAACCACGTGGAAGCGTTCCGCGCCCTTGACGGCGTGGAAATCGCGGGCGTCTGCGACATCGACCTGACCCGCGCACGGGACACCGCGGCGGCGTGGGGGATACCCGCGGCCGTGAACACCGTCGGAGAGCTCCTGGCCCTCGACCTGGATGTCCTGTCCGTCTGCACCCCGCACCCCACCCACGAAGAAGTGGTGCTGCAGGCCGCTGCGGCCGGGGTCAACGTACTGTGCGAGAAGCCGATCGCCATCGAGCCGGCCTCCGCGGAACGCATGGTACAGGCTTGCGAGGAGGCCGGCGTCCAGCTGGGCGTGCTCTTCCAGCGGCGGTTCTGGCCCGCCGCCCAGCGCATCCGCGCAGCGATCGACGACGGCACCCTGGGCCGGCCGGTCATGGGCCAGTGCTCGGTCATGCTGCACCGCGACCCTGAATACTACTCCCGCGACGCCTGGCGCGGGACGTGGGCCAACGACGGCGGCGGGGTACTGATGACCCAAGCCATCCACTACATCGACCTCCTCCAGTGGTTCATGGGCGACGTGTCCGAGGTCTACGGCAGGATCAACACGTACAAGCACGGCGCGCACATCGAGGTGGAAGACTCCGCCACTGCCGTCATCACCTTCACGTCCGGCGCCATGGCCACGCTGGAAGCCTCGACGGCGGTGTCCCCGAGCCTGGGCGTCCAAATCCGGATCACTGGGGAGACCGGCGCATCCGCGTCGCTGACCGAGTTCCCCGAGGGCAGTGACGGGCGGGTCGATCTGTGGGCGGTTGACGGCACCGTCAGCTCCGAGCCTGCCTACCCGGAAGGCGTGGAGCCGAACGTATCCCTGGACACCATCAACGGCCAGCTCATCCCGCACCACACGGCGCAGGTCAGTGATTTCGTCCGGGCCGTCCGCGACGGCGGCGAACCGGCCATCACAGGCCGCGACGCCACCAAGGCCTTGAGGATCCTGCTGGCCGTCTACGAATCGTCCCGGACCGGCAGCCCCGTCCGGTTCGGCCACCAGCCGGAAACGCAAACCGAACGCTCCCAACCCCTCGCACATACTGCGGGCTAAGGACCACCCATGGAACAGACCGCACGCCACGCCGCCCGCCCCCTGGTGCTGGGCCGCAACGGACGCACCCCGCGGACCCTCCGCAACCGCCTCGCCTCCGCCCCCATGGAACGCAACTACGGCACCACCGACGGCCGGATCACCGAGCAGTACATCGACTACCTGGTGACCCGTGCCAGGGCCGGGCTGGGCCTGGTGACCACCGAGGCCACCTACGTCCGCGCCGACGGCAAGGGCCGCACCCACCAGCTCGGCCTGCACAGCGACGCCATGATCCCGGGCCTGCGCAAACTTACGGACGCGCTGCACGCGGAAGGCGCGCTCGCCGCCGTCGAGCTCAACCATGGTGGCCGGACCGCCCAGGCCGCCGTTTCCGGTTTCAAGAACGTGGCGCCCTCACCGGTGGCGTGCGAGGTGGCCGGCGGCGAAGTTCCCCGAGAACTCACCGCAGCAGAGTGCCACGAACTGGTGGACGCCTACGCCCTGGCGGCCCGGCGGGCGGTCCGGGCAGGTTTCGACGTCATCAACATCCACGGCGCGCACGGCTACCTGATCCACCAGTTCATGTCGCCGCTCACCAACCACCGCACCGACGAATTCGCCGCACCCGAACACTTCATGAACCTGGTCATCGACGCCGTCCGGGCCGCGGTACCGGACACGATCGTGGGCATGCGGGTATCGGTGGTGGAAGGCCCCGCGGACGGGATCTCCGCCGAACAGCAGGTGGATATCATCGCCAAGGCCCACCTGGAACACCTGGACTTCCTGGACATCTCGGCAGGAAGTTACGAGGCCGGCGAATGGATCGTGCAGTCCGGTGAATGGAAGCCGGGCATCCTGGCCGACTATGCCAGGGCCTACCGCCGGTTCGGCCTTCCCCTGGGCATGGCCGGCCGGCTGAACTCGCCGGCCATCATCGAGGAAGTGCTTAGGGACGGGACCTGCGACTTCGTCAGCCTGGCCCGCGCCATCCACGCGGACCCCGCGTTCGTGGGCGGCGTCCTGCACGGCAGCCGCTACCGCCCCTGCATCGCCTGCAACGTCTGCATCGACAACCTTGGCCTGGGGCAGGTCACCTGCACGGTCAACCCAGCCGTGGGGCGCTCCCGCGTCCCGGTGCCCACCCCCGCTGTTCGGGACGGCGTCCGCGTTGTGGTGGTGGGCGCCGGACCCGCCGGCCTCACCGCTGCCCGCGAACTCGCCGAGGCTGGGGCTGCCGTGACAGTGCTCGACGACGGTGCACGCCCGGGCGGCCAGTTCGCCCTCGCGGAGCGGATGAAGTCCACCCCGGACTTCCACCGCTTCATGGAGTGGTCCGCCGCGGAGAACTCGAGTCTTGGCATCGACGTCCGCCTGGGCGTGCACGTGGACGCCGGCAGGCTGGGCGCCTTGGTCCGGGAAACCGCGGCAGACGCCGTCGTCCTCGCTACCGGCGGCCTCCGTCCCGGGGCCGGGTTCGTCGGGGGAAAATCCGGCAACGTCGTGGATGTGCGCGAATGGCTTGCCGTGCACCCCGAAGCAATGGAACCCCGCATCCAGGACCCTGCTGTGCAGGACGTTCTGTCGGCTCCCCGGAACCCTGCCGTTCCGGATGCCGTGACGGGTTCTCAGGGTCCTGCCCTGCCGGATGCCGTGGCGGGTTCTCAGGGTCCTGCCCTGCCAGATGCCGTGGCGGCTCCCCGGAACCCTGCCGTTCCGGATGCCGTGACCATCTGGGGCGCGGACTCTGTTGCCATGAGCGTCGCCGACACGCTCGCAGACCGGGGGACCGCTGTCCTCCTGGTAGGCCCGCAGGATGTCATCGCCCCCGAATCCGGCCGGAGGGCCAAGATCCTGGCGGTGCCCCGGCTCGAGGCCAACCCCCGGGTCCGGATCCGGCTGGGCTGCAGCATCGAAGAGTACGACGGAGCACGAATCCGCGTCAGCGGCCCCGGCCTTCCGCCCCAAGGCGAATGGCTCGCCGCCCCGGGCCCTCTCCTGGTTTCCCGTTCCGTGCTGCCAATGGACGGTTCAATCCCTGCGGACCGCCGCGACGCGGATCTCAGCCGCGACGCCGGGGTACCGGTAACCCTGGCCGGAACCGTAGTGGACCACACCCCGGCTATTGCATCCAACGCCGTGAAGAGCGGCTACGACGCAGCTCAGCGAATCGCTGCACTGCTGCCTACAGGCCTCGCCGCCAACACCGAACTGAGCCTGAACGGAGCACAGTCATGAACCGCAACGCGCGCCGGCCCATCGGCCTGGCCCAGCTGTCCCTCCTGAACACCGCACCGCCCCGCTTGGTGGACGTCGCCGCGGAGGCAGGGTTCGATTTTGTCGGGGTTCGGGTCCGCCCGGTGACCCCCGCCGAGCGTCCCTACGATCTCCAACCTGGTTCACCCATGCTCCGGGAAACCCTGGCCCGGATGAACGACACCGGCGTGGGCGTGCGGGACATCGAATTCCTCCTGCTGGACGGCAGCGACCAGCGCGATGCCTGGTTGCGAATGATGGAAGCCGGCCACGCGCTCGGTGCCAGCTCCCTCACCGTGGCCGGTGGCGATCCGGACACCGCCCGGCTGGCGCACACACTTGCCCGGATGACCGAGGACGGCCGCAGCTTCGGCATCACCCCCACGCTGGAGGCAATCTCCTACCAGCCCGTTGCTTCGATCGCCCAGGCCGCAGGTATCGCCCGCCAAGCCAGCTGCCGGATAGTGGTGGATACGCTGCACTTCAACCGCTACACCGGCCCGGGCGCTGCCGCACAGTGGGACGAGCTGCGCTCCAACGCAGATCTCGTCCCGCTCCTCCAGCTGTGCGACGGCCCGGCTGAAAGACCCGGCAGCCGGGATTCGCTGGTCACCGAGTCCCGCTCGGAACGGGGAGTTCCCGGCGAGGGGGAGTTCGATTTGTTCCGGACTGTGGCGGCCCTCCCTGGCAACCTTCCGGTGAGCGCGGAGGTGCCGTCCGACCGGCGCGTGGTGGAACTGGGCGAGCTCGGCTGGGCACGCCGGCTCAAGGCAGGCGTGGACGCCGTGCTGGCAGAGGCCGATGCTGGGCGGCAGGGCTCGTCCTTCCTTGCGGCAGGTGCGGGGTGAGCGGCATGGCCCAGGACGTCACGGCCCAAGACACCACGGCCCAAGACACCACGGCACAGGACCTTAAGGTGCGGGACGTCACGGCGCGGGAGCCTATGGCGGAGGAGACGACGACAGCGGAACTGGCGCCGGGCGTACGAATTCCCCTCATCGGCCTGGGCACCTGGCCCCTGACGGGAGAGGACGCGGCGGAGGCCGTTTCGCAGGCTGTCGCCAACGGCTACCGGCACCTGGACACGGCCGAGAACTACGGCAACGAGGAAGCTGTTGGCGAAGGCATCCGGCGCAGCGGCATGGACCGCGGGCAGTTGTTCCTCACCAGCAAATTCAACACCCAATGGCACAGCCGGAGCGGAGTCCGCGACGCTTTCGAGGCGTCGGCCCGGAGGCTAGGCACGGACTACCTTGACCTGTTCCTGGTGCACTGGCCGAATCCGGCGCAGGGCCGGTTCGTCGAGGCTTGCGAAGGACTGCAGGGCCTGATGGATGACGGCCGCATCCGGGCCTGGGGTGTCTCGAATTTCAAACCGGACCACCTGAGCCTCGTCCGGAGGGCAGGCCTGCATGTGCCGCTGAACCAGGTCCAGCTCGATCCCGAACACGGCCAGCCCGCCCAGCTGGCGTACCACCGTGACCACGGAATCATGACCGCCGCCTACAGTCCGCTCGGCCGGAACGGGGCCTTCCTCAACCACCCTGCCGTCACCGGCCCGGCCATGGAGCTGGGCAGGACACCGGCCCAGATCGTCCTGCGCTGGCACGTCCAGCACGCCCGCGTCGCCATCCCAAAATCCGCGAACAACCAACGGCAACGCGACAACCTTGACGTCTTCGGCTTCGCCCTGAGCCAGGCGCACTTCGAAGCGATCAACGCACTCGAAACCGGGGCGCCCCCTCGCCTGGACTCCGACACCTTCTTCCACTGAGAAAGCACTGACATGACTGCACCCCTGAACACTCCTGATGCCCGGCCCAGCGTGGACTGCGACGTCCTGGTGGTCGGTTCCGGAGCCGGTGGCCTGTCCGCCGCCGTCACCGCCGCGTACCACGGCCTGAAAGTCATCGTGGTGGAGAAAGCCAACGTCTGCGGCGGCGCCACCTCCTGGTCCGGCGGCTGGGCTTGGACGCCCGGCAACCCGCTGGCCAAGGCCGCCGGCGTTAGCGAGGACCCCGAACTGTTCCGCACCTACCTGCGCCACCGCCTCGGCCGCAACTACCGGGAAGACAGGGTGGATGCCTTCCTGGAAGCCGTCCCGCACATGGTGGGCTTCTTCCACAACAAAACCAGCCTCCAGTTCGTGCCCGGAACCAAGATCCAGGACATCTACGGCAGCACTCCCGGGGCCGGTACGGGCAACCGTTCCGTCGGGCCAAAGCCGTTCAATGCGCGCCGGATCAAGCCGGAGCTGCGCGCCAAGATGCGCCATCAGCTGTACGAAACATCGTTCCTGGGCATGGGCATCATGGCCGGGCCGGACCTCACCAAATTCCTGTCCGCGTCCCAAGGCAACGTCCGTGGAATCTTCCACGCAGGTTGGCGGGTGGGACTCCATCTGCTGGACCTCCTCACGCACCGCCGCAACATGCAGCTGGTGAACGGAACCGCGCTTACCGGACGGCTGCTGAAATCCGCAGATGACCTGGGCGTGCAAATCCGCGTCTCCACCCCTGCCCGGCACCTCATCACCGACGCTGACGGCAAGGTGGTCGGCGCCGTCGTCGATTCTCCTGATGGCGGGCTGCAAATCAACGCCGCACGCGGGGTGGTCCTTGCCGCCGGAGGCTTTCCCCGGGACGCCTCCCTCCGCAAGGAGCTGTTCCCCAAAACACCCACCGGACGCGAGCACTGGACCCTGGCGCCCCAGGAAACCAGCGGCGACGGCATCACAATGGCGCAGGAAGTGGGCGCCCGTTTCGAGACGGACGTGGCGTCCCCGGCCGCATGGTGCCCGGTCTCGCTGGTCCCTTACCGCAACGGTCGTACCGGGACGTTTCCGCACATCATGGACCGTGCCAAGCCCGGCAGCATCGGGGTGCGTCGGGACGGCAAACGCTTCGTCAACGAGGCCAACGGCTACTACGACTACGTGGAAGGGCTGCTCGAGGCGACTCCAGAGGGCGAACCCGTCGAAGCCTGGCAGATTGCTGACGCCGAGTTCGTCCGCAAGTTCCCTCTGGGTATGGCCAAACCGCTGCCCGTCCCGCTGTTCCCCTACCTGCGCTCCGGCTACCTGAAAAAGGGCAGGACGATCGAAGAACTTGCTGAGGCGTGCGGCATCGATCCCCAAGGCCTCGCCGCCACCGTGGCAGCGTTCAATGACAACGCGCGCAAGGGCGTCGATCCCGATTTCAAACGCGGCGAGACAGAGTTCAACCGGTATGGCGGCGACCCCCGGAACAGGCCCAACCCCTCCTTGCGGCCTTTGGAGAAGGGGCCGTTCTACGCGGTGAGGATTGTCCCCGGATCTTTCGGCACGTTCGCAGGGCTCGCGGCAGATTCACGGGCACGCGTCCTGGACACACGGGGCGAGCCTATCAGCGGCCTCTATGTCGCCGGCAACGACCAAGCCTCGGTGATGGGCGGCCACTACCCGGCAGGCGGCATCAACCTTGGCCCGGCACTGACATTCGGCTACATCGCCGGCCGGGACCTCGCGGACGCCACCCGCTACGAGGACCAGGACGCCAACGAACCGGACGCAGCCATGGCCTAACGCAGCCGGGCCGCCAAGGCACGCCATGGCAGTGCAGCGGCTTACTGTTGCCAGGGACGCTACTCCGGACCCTTGTCGATGACGCAGAACCGGTTGCCGTCCGGATCCTCGAGCACCACGAAGTCCGGGTCGTCAGGGTACATATCCCAGTCCACGTGCTTGGCGCCGAGGGAGACCAGCCGCTCCACCTCCGCGGCCTGATCGTCCGCGTACAGGTCCAGGTGGATCCGCGGGTAGGCCTGGACCCGGGTTTCGCTCAGCATGAGGGACAAGTGGGCGCCGGGGCCCGACGCCGGCTCGAGGGTCACCCAGGTTTCGTTGCCAGGTTCCCGGGGGACATAGCCGAGGGCGCCATGCCAGAAGGCGGTGGCGGCGGCGACGTCGTTGACGCCGAGGACGATGGTGCCGATGGTCAACATCCGCCCAGCCTAAACCGGGCGGCCGCGGCCCGGCTAGACTCGCCTGCATGGGGGAAAACAACACACCTGGGGAACACCAACCGTCCAAGCGCGCCAGACTGACCGCCGCCGTCGTGCCCTGCCTCGGCCTCGCGGCAGTGCTGGTCGGCTGCCTCGTCGCGTACCTGAACCGCGACTTCACCGGCTGGGTTGCCTACGCTCCGCTGAGCAACCAGCCTTTCAGCGCCAACGGCGCTGCGTTCATCACTCAAGGCACGCAGGCGGGCCTGGCTGTTGCCGGCGTGGGACTGCTGGTGCTTGCGTTCTGGGCAGGCGTGGTTGCGGGACGTCGGGCCGGCTCCGGCCGCCGCTAGCGGGGGACGACCGCCAGGTCCTGCATGCCGCCAGCGGTGGCCACGGGGACATGGATCTTGGGAAGTTGCTCGAACGCCGGTTTGGCGAACCAATAGCCCTGGAGCAGGCGGACACCGGCTGCCTGCAGCACCCGGTATTCCGCCTCCGTTTCGATGCCCTCGGCGAGCACCGTGATGTTGAGCTCCCCGGCGATGGCCACGATGCCGGCGACCACTGCCTGCCGGGCGGGACTGGCGTCGATGCCGCGGATGAGCTTCATGTCGATCTTGATCAGGTCCGGCTGGAAGTCGACCAAGAGCCCCAACCCCGCATGGCCGGCCCCGAAGTCGTCGATCGCCGTGATGAAGCCGTGCTTGCGGTATTCGGTGATGATGTTGGTCAGGTGGGCGGTGTCTGTGACTTCTTCGTTCTCCGTGAACTCGAACATGATCGAGGACAACGGGAAGTTGGCTTTCGCGGCCGCAAGCAGCGTCGCGCGGAGGCAGGCGGCCGGTTCGTAGACCGCGTTGGGCATGAAGTTGATGGAGAGCATCAGGTCCTCGCCGGCCGGGAAGAGGCGCGCCGCGAGTTCGATGGCCTTGACGCGGCAGTCCTGGTCGAAGCGGTACTTCTGCTCCGGGGAAACCCTCCGCAGGACCTCGTACGCGCCCTCGCCGGCCACGCCCCGGACCAGCGCCTCATAGCCCCACACCCTGCCGGCAACAGCGTCATAGATCGGCTGGAAAGCCATGCTGTAGTCGAAATCAAGCCGTGAAGATGCGGTGCAGCCGTCGCATGCCAAAGTTGGGGTCCTCTCGAATGGTTACTCAAGAGTAGGACACAGCCGGGCAGGTGCGCGGGCGCTCCGGATTGTTGATGGGCTTATCCAAGGCCACGCTGATGGTCTGACCCGCCGCAAGCTCGCCGCCTGGCAGGTCGGTGAATTCGTACCATGCCCCGCCGGTGCCCTTGCTCGGACGGTTGGCCGATCTCAGTTGAGTCACGCCAAACCGGAATGAAATCTGCTGCTCGGTATCGCCCGGGGCTGTGGTGTACGTGAGCGGAATCCCTTGGGCGTCGGTGGTGAAGGTGCCCTGTGCTCCGTCGATCTTCAAGTCACCCGGTATAAGCCGGAGCCGTGTTCCCGCCGGGATGGGTTGATCCGCAGCCAGTGACGGGTTGTACAGCAGGATCTGCGTCGTGGTTGAGCGGAACTCATAGCCAAGGGAGTCGAACGAATCCCCGTCCACCGTGGTGTAGTAGACCGTTTGTCCGAAGGAGTTGTTTACGGATGATCCTGAGCCGGACCTGCTGTCCACCGGATTCTTTTGAAGCTGGAGAACCATTCCCGCCCGGATGAAGTAGTTGCCGCCCCTTTCGTAGCTAAAGGGAACCTTGTTGGCCTCGGCCAGTTGCTCTTCGGTGAGGTTGAACCGGTACGTGATACCGCCCAACGTGTCGCCGGATTGAACTGCGTAGCTCCTTGGAATTCCATTCGGGTCAATGTCGGCCGGCCCGCTGGCCCCTGATAGGGGTGCGGCCGGGATCAGCCGCAGCCGCGTGCCTGGGGCAAGCGTCACGCCGGGCTGTAGACCGTTGAATTGAAGCAGCTTCCCCTCGGAAAGCTTATGTGCCGCCGCTACGGCTGCGGGAGTATCGCCCGCGGCCGTGGTGTAGAAGTCCACGTTGCCGAACGAATCGCGGGTGGCTTCCCCGCCCGGGGACCCGGTGGACGATGGGGTTTCCGTGGGAGCGGCCTGTGTTGCGGCGGCTGGGGGCCCTGGGGAGGTGCATGCCGCCAGCCCCAGCGGCAACAGGACGGCCAGTGCGGCGGCGGACCAGCCGTGGACGGCGTGCGTGCCCCTCCCGGATGTACTTCTGGTTTCCGCCATAAATGTTCCCCCAATGCGTTCGGCTTTGCCGCGATGGTCCGCAGCGGACCAGAAGAGGGCCTAATGGATGATCCCTCCGCTCTTCAGCCAATGCGGGTATGCGTCGGATAATTCCGACATATACTGTCTTTGTGCTTCCTGATGTTTTTGCCGCCGTGTCCAACCCTGCGCGGCGCGTCATCCTCGACGAGCTCCGGGAAGGGCCCCGAACGGCGGGAGAACTCACGGGGCTGCTGGACCTAAGCCGCCCCGCCGCTTCCGAGCACTTGGCCGTCCTGCGCGAGGCGGGCCTTGTCCGGGAAGAACGCCAGGGCAGGAACAGGGTGTACCACCTGCAGCCTGCCGCCCTCGCCGAGATCGGCGGTTGGGTGAAGCACTTTGAGCACTACTGGAACCAGCGGCTGGATGCGCTGGCCGACCTTCTGGACGAGGAGAAACCGTCATGACAGATACCGCCATCCGGCTCGAACGCCGCTTCCCGCACCCCGCCGCGGCGGTCTGGGCCGCACTGACCACACCCGAACTGCTGGCCCGGTGGTGGGCGCCGGGCAACATCGCACCCGCCGTGGGCCACCGCTTCACCATGGACATGGACTCCTGGGGCCGGCAGCAGTGCGAGGTACTCGCCGTGGACCCAGGCACGTCCATCAGCTTCCTCTTCGCCGAAGGCCAGCTGGACACCACCATCACCTGGCGGCTGGAACCCATTGACGGCGGCACGATCCTCCATTTCGAACACGCCGGCTTCCGCCTCGATACCCCCCTGGGCCGCCATGCGATCGAAGGCATGGGCAACGGCTGGCCGGGCCTGCTGGCGCGGATGGACGGGCTGCTCGCCGAGGTCTCCTGAGATCGGCGCATACCTGCTACGCTCCACGTAGTTGGCCCGTCGATGAGTCTTCAGGCGGCCACCAGCCACCAGCAGCTTCACGTGTAAGCGGGGTATCAAGCATGGCCGTCGCGGAAATCCAGGTGGACCAGCGCGTGATCGGAATCGACTCCCGGCGGTTCGCCTCGGTGGAAAAGGCGCTGGTGGAGCTGATCACCAACAGCGACGACAGCTACGCGCGCCTGGAAAGGGCCGGCGGCCAGGTCACCGGCAGGATCGTGGTGGGCTATGAGCGGCACCACGCCGGCGCGGTCCTGACGGTCAGCGACCAGGCGGAAGGAATGTCCTTCGAACAGGCCGGCCGGATCCTCAGCTACGGCGGCGCACACAGCCCCTTGGCCCGCGGTGAGGGCGCCGGCCGTGGGTACTTCGGGCGCGGACTGAAACAGGCCATCTTCGGTCTGGGCCACGGCTGGATCGAAACCATCCAGGGCGGCAGGTTCACCCGCATCGACGTCTTCCGGGGCGAGAACGGCGGCTATCTCTACGACGACGACGGCGCCGACCGCCAGGCCTTCCCCGCGGATTACGCCCGGCTGGGAATAGACGACGGCGGGATCCCCGCCGGGGAACGGAACGGCACCAAGGTGACCATCGTCGTCGACAACCCCCGTGCCACGATCACGCAGCAGGCGACCCTGCTGCAGCTGCTCGCCGACAACATCTACCTGCGCGACGTGCTGGGCCGCCGCAACGTGGAACTGGTGCCCGGGACCGTGGGCACCGACGGTTACAGCAGGGACGCCATCCGCTTCGAGGAACCCCCGGCGGACACGCTCATCGGCCCCGACCGTCCCGGAACCTTCACCGTTGACGGCGTGGAATATGCCTTCACCGTCACGCTCAAGCGGGCCAACGGCGTTGAACTGGCCATGAAGGGCGACGATCGCACCGCCGGCCTGGTGGTGGAATCCGGTATGGCCGTCTTGGACTGCCAGATGTTCGACTACGAAAACCAGGTAGGCACGGAGTACCTTTTCGGCACTGTCAGGTGCCCGGCGCTGACTGAAATGCTGGGCCGGGGCAAAGCAATCATCAGCGACGAACGCGAGGGGTTGAACCCCAAAGATCCGTTCGTTGCCGCCTTCTCCGCCGCCGTGAGCCGGATGATCGCCGGCGCCGTGCAGGCAGAGAAGGAAAAACTCACCCACCTGGAACGCGCCACCACCTCCGGACGCACTGCCGAAATGATCGAACACCTGCTGCAGCACATGAGCGCTGCCGCCGTCCTGGACCTGGGCCTGGACACCGGACCAGTCCGCGATGCCGGAACTCCGGGAACCGGGGAGCCGGCGTCCGCGGCGCTGCGGTTCACCACGCCGTTCTACTACCGCCCGCCGGGGCATCCGTTCCATGTGGCCCTGCTGCTGGATCCCGGCCAGCTCCCCGCCGGCGGGACCCTGGAATTCGATGTGGGCCTGCCGGCATCGATCCGCCTGGTCCCGGTCCCGGTGTCCATTCCCGTTTCGGGTGTCCAGGACACAACCCGGCTTGAATGGACGGCTACCGGGGACCGGCCCGGAGACCAAGGGGAGATCACCGTGCGTGCCGGGGACTACTGGGCGCTCAGCGAAATCGTCATCGCCGAACACGCCTCACGTCGAAGCGCGGACCAGCCGCCGCACCCTGCCGTCCCCGGTGCCGGTACCCCGCCGGGCGCGCGCCACCAGGCCCACCGTCCCGGCCGGGACCACGGCGTTGACCTCTTCACCGGCTACGACTTCCGCAACCTCCACAACAGCACCGACCGGGCCGTTTACAACGAGGCGGAGCGCAAAGTCATCATCAACACCGCCGCACCCACCGTGCAGCTGTACGTCGATGGCCGCGGCCGGTTCCGTGACTCCGCCCGGCTGTTGCTGGCCGAGTTGTTCCTCGACGTGATCTCGGAGGAACTGGCGCGGCGCCGGGTGGAACAGAACGGCCACGCCGGCGACCTTGACGCCTTCCGAAAGGCCAAACGCAGCATCATCGGCCGCTACGGCAGTGAGGTCCACCGGACGTTCCTCGGGTGACAGCACGTACGCCGGGTGACACCACGTAGGTGGGGTGCCACCGCCAGCGCCGCTTCAGGGCTGGAACCTGTAGCCGATGCCCGCCTCGGTCAGCAGGTGGCGGGGGTTTCCGGTGTCCGGCTCGAGTTTTCGGCGCAGCTGTGCCATAAAGACGCGCAGGTAGTTTGAGTCCTTGGCATAGGCCGGACCCCACACATCGGTCAGGAGCTGCCGGTGGGTGATCAACTTTTCCGGGTTCCGCACCAGGATCTCAAGGATCTTCCACTCAATGGGCGTCAGCCGGACATCCGCTCCCTCCCGGCTCACCCGGTGCTTGGCCAGGTCCACCGTGAAGTTCTCCGTGACCACCACCGGCTCCGGTGCCTGCAGGTCCGCGGACCGGCGCAGCAGCGCCCGCAGCCGGGCCAGCAGTTCATCCGGTCCGAACGGCTTGGTCAGGTAGTCGTCCGCGCCGGCATCCAGGGCTTCCACCTTGTCCTCCGAGGTATGCCGGGCCGAGAGCACCAGGACCGGGACACGGCTCCATTCCCGCAGTTCCTTGATCACGGTGACGCCGTCGATGTCCGGCAGCCCAAGGTCCAGGATCACCAGGGCCAACGGATTCTGGGTGGCGGCCAAGAGGGCTGACCTCCCGTCAACGGCAGTGGTGACCGCGTAGCCGCTGGTTTCGAGGGCAAGCTTCAGGATCCGCAGCAGGTGCGGGTCATCATCCACTACCAGGACGCCCGTCACTGCTGGTCCGCCCTTGTTGCCTGGAACGGGGCCTGGTGGATCTGCCGGGCCAGGAACGACTGGGGCACCACGGGCGCCTGTCCGCGGGTTCCGTCGTCGGGAAAGCCGGTGGACAGCGGTACCCGGATGACCATGGTCAGTCCGCCGCCCGGGGTCTCCTCCGCGGTCAGCGTGCCGCCCATCGCCTCGGTAAATCCCTTGGCTACGGCCAGGCCCAGGCCCACGCCGGTGGTCTGCGGAATATCGTCCAGCCGCTGGAACGGACGGAACATCTCCACCACTCTCTCTGCCGGAACGCCTTGGCCGTGGTCGATGATACTGATCTCTCCGGCCGGCTGCCCCTTCAGCGTTGTGTTGCTCAGGCCGCCGGCGCCGCCCACCACGGCAATATCGGAACCCGGCGCGTACTTGACCGCGTTCTCCACCACATTGGCGATCACCCGCTCCAGCATCCCGGGGTCCGCCTCGATCTCAGGCATATTCGGCGGCAGTTCCACCCGAACCCTGCCCGCGGGGACGGACCGGAGGGCGCTGGGAATGACCTCGGACCAGCGCACGGGCCGCAGGAGCGGCTCGGCCCCCGGGGAGCTGAGCCGGGACATATCCAGCAGGTTCCCCACCAGCAGGTCCAGCCGGTCGGAACACTCATCAATGGTCTGCAACAGCTCGTGCTCCTGCTCCGGGGCGTAGTGCCGGTCCTTCTGCAACAGCATTCCCACCGAGAGCTTGATGCTGGCCAGGGGAGTGCGGAGGTCGTGGGAGACCGCGCGGAGGATGGACGTACGCATGGTGTTGCCCTCGGCCAGGCGCAACACTTCACGGCGGCTGTCGGCCAGCTGCTGCCGCTCCAGTTGGGCGGCAAGGTGGACGCCGAAGGCCGCCAGCAGCCTCCGGTCTCCGGCGGGAAGCGCTCGGCCGAACAACACCAGCCGTGTGGCGGAATCGATGTTCTCCGTCGTTTCGGTGCCTGCATCGCCAGGGAACGGAGCGCCGGAACCCGTGCTGGAAAACCCCCCTGGTCCCACCTCTACCGGCACCTCGCCCGCGCCGGCAACCAGCCGCCACGCCGCCGTCGTCCGTTCATTGCCGTCCGGGCCGCTGCCGTACAAAGCTGCCCCGCGGACGCTGAAGACGTCGAGGGCCTGCTGCAGCAGGTCCTTCACGCCATCCTCGGACCGGACGGCCCCGCGGGTGAGGTCGGAGAGCGTGGTGGCCTCGGCGCGGGCCCGTGAGGCCTCCTTGGAGCGCCGCGCGGAGAGGTCCACCACCACGGCGACGGCGGCGGAAACCCCTACAAAGACCAGCAGGGAGAAGAAATTGTGGGGATCGCTGATGGTCAGGGTGCCCACGGGAGGCGTCGAGAAGTAGTTGACCAGCAGGCTGCTCCACAGGGCAGCGAGCACCGCCGGCCACAGGCCGCCCACCAGGGCCACAGTGACCGAGCCGGTCAGCTGCACCAGGATGGCGGTGGCCACGCCGGGGTCCGGGTCCAGTGCCAGCAGGAGCTGCAGGACCACCGGCAGCACCGCGGCAAGGATGAAACCCACCGTGACGCGGACGCGGCCCAGGTCGCGCTCGCGCCGTGGACCGGCTCCCCGGCCGCCCAGGGGATGGGACACCATGTGCACGTCGATGTCCCCGGAATCGCGGACTACCCGCGTGCCGATGCCCCCGCCCAGCAGGCCGCCCACCGTGCCCGCGAACTTGCCGCGCCGTGAAATGCCCACCACGATCTGGGTGGCGTTGACGCTGCGCGCAAAATCGAGCAGGGCCGCTGCCGGGTCCTCCCCGGCCACGATGTGGTAGCTGCCGCCCAGGTCCTGGATCAACCGTCGCTGGGCCTCCAGGGACTGCGGGGACTCATGGACCACCCCGTCCGCCGCACGGACATGGACGGCCAGCAAGTCCCCGCCGTTGACCCGGTTAAGGATCCTGGCCCCGCGCCGGATCAGGATCTCGCCCTCCGGTCCGCCGGTCAGGCCAATCACCACCCGCTCCCGCGCCGGCCAGGTCGCCTGGATGTCGTTGTCCGCCCGGTACCGGGCCAGGCCTTCATCAACCCTGTCCGCCAGCCACAACAGGGCCAGTTCCCGCAACGCGGTCAGGTTTCCCAGCCGGAAATAGTTGGCCAGGGCGGCGTCCACCTTGTCCGGGGCGTAGATCTTTCCCTCGCCCAGGCGCTGGCGCAGCAGTTCGGGGGAGATGTCCACCAGGTGGATCTGGTCTGCGCGGCGCACCACCTCGTCGGGCACCGTCTCGGCCTGCCGGACCTCCGTGATGGTGCCCACCACGTCGCCCAGCGAGGCCAAGTGCTGGATGTTGACGGTGGAGAGGACGTTGATGCCCGCGTCGAGGAGCTCGTCAACGTCCTCCCAGCGTTTACCGTGCCGGCTTCCCGGTACATTTGAGTGGGCATATTCGTCCACCACCGCAGTGGCCGGGGCGCGGTGCAGGACCCCGTCCAGGTCCATTTCCTCGAACTCGGTGCCGCGGTAGGGCAGCCGCCGGGGCGGGATGGTTTCCAGGCCTGCCATGAGGGCGCGGGTTTCGGCCCGGCCGTGGTCAAGGGCGAACGCGATAACCACGTCCTCGCCCCGGTTGGCCAGCCGGTGGGCCTCCTCGAGCATCTCGTAGGTCTTGCCGACCCCGGGCGCCGCCCCGAGGAAGATCCGCAGCGTTCCACGTGCCATGCCGTTATTCTTCCACTCCGGCAACGCCGCTCAGGACCGCGGCGATCCGGCCGCCGCCACGTCGAGGTTGAGTGCCGTGACGTTGACGGTGGGCTGGCCCAGGAACGCTGCAAGGCCACTGCTGGTGTTCTTGTCCACCAGGGCCTGGACCGCCTCGGTGCCCAACTGGTGGGCGGCGGCAACCCGCGGTACCTGGAGCCGGGCGTATTCGGGGGAGATGCCGGGATCCAGCCCCGACCCGCTGGCGGTGACGGCGTCCGCGGGGACGTCGGACGGCTGCACGCCCTCGGCCTCCGCCACGGCGGCACGGTTGGCGTTGACGGCATCGGTCAGCTTGGCGTCGTTGGGGCCCAGGTTGGAGGCCGACGACGACGCCGGGTCCCAGCCGACGGCGGAGGGACGGGCGTGGAACCAGGCGGGGTCCTGCGTGCCGTCGTCGTCCTTCACCTGGGCGATCAGCGCCGATGCCGCGGGCGCGCCGGCACCGTCGCGAAGGATGGAGCCATTCGCCTGGTACGGGGCAATCAGCTGCCCGACGCCAAAGACGGCGGCCGGGTAGGCGAGGCCAAGCACCACGGTGGCGAGGAACAGGAAACGGATGGCCGTTCCCGACTGTCGGAGATAACCGGTGAGCGCATTCATGGGGATTCCTAGCCGATGCCGGGGATGAGGGAGATGAGGAGGTCGATGATTTTGATGCCGATGAACGGGGCAATAAGGCCGCCGAGTCCGTACACCAACAGGTTCCGGCCCAGGGCCTGGCTGGCCGAGATGGCGCGGTACTTGACGCCGCGCAGCGCGAGCGGCACCAAGGCGATGATGATCAACGCGTTGAAGATCACGGCCGACAGGATGGCGGAGGACGGCGTGGCCAGGCCCATGATGTTCAGCAGCCCAAGCCCGGGGAACGTCGCCGTGAACAGCGCCGGGACGATCGCGAAGTACTTGGCGACGTCGTTGGCCACCGAGAAGGTGGTGAGCGCGCCGCGGGTGATCAGCAGTTGCTTTCCGATCCCCACGATGTTGATCAGCTTGGTGGGGTCCGAATCGAGGTCCACCATATTCGCGGCTTCCTTGGCTGCAGGCGTGCCGGAGTTCATGGCCACGCCCACGTCCGCCGCCGCCAGCGCAGGGGCATCGTTGGTGCCATCCCCGGTCATCGCCACCAGGCGGCCCGCGGCCTGTTCCTTCTTGATCACCGCCAGCTTGTCCTCCGGGGTGGCCTCGGCCAGGTAGTCGTCCACCCCGGCCTCGGCGGCGATCGCCTTGGCGGTGACGGGATTGTCGCCGGTGACCATCACGGTCCGGATCCCCATTTTGCGCAGATCCGCGAACCTGGCCTGCATGCCCGGTTTCACCACGTCCGCCAAGTGGATGGTCCCCAGGACCCGTGCGCCGGCGGCATCGGCCGTGGCAACCAGCAGGGGAGTGCCACCCTGCGACGAAATATCCTGCACCTGGCGTTCCACCTCCCCGGGCATGCGGGCGCCCAGATCGGCGGCGAAACGGCCAACGGTGGAGGCCGCACCTTTCCTGATCATCCGGCCGCCAAGATCCAGCCCGCTCATGCGCGTCGTGGCCGAAAACGGGACCACAGCCAACGTCTCCGCGCCCGATTCCAGCGCGGCCAGGTCCGGGCCCAGCACGCCGTGTTCGGCCGCCAGGTCCACAATCGACCGGCCTTCCGGGGTTTCGTCCGCCAGGCTGGAGAGCCGCGCGGCTTCAATCAGCTCGGCCCGGTCGATACCAGCTGCCGGGTGGAAGTGGACGGCACGGCGGTTGCCGAACGTGATGGTTCCGGTCTTGTCCAGCAGCAAGGATGTGATGTCACCCGCCGTCTCCACGGCACGTCCGGAGGTGGCCAGGACGTTGTGCTGGACCAGCCGGTCCATGCCCGCGATGCCGATGGCCGGGACCAGCGCGCCGATGGTGGTGGGGATCAGGCAGACCAGCAGTGCCACCAGGACAATGGGCGACGGCGCCGCGCCGGCAAGGGCGGCGAACGGGGCCAGCGTCATGGTGACGACGAGGAAGACGATGGTCAACGACACCAGCAGCACGTGCAGCGCGATCTCGTTGGGTGTCTTCTGCCGGACCGCGCCCTCGACGAGCTGGATCATCCTGTCGATGAAGGTCTGGCCTGGTTCGGCCGTGATGCGGACCACGATCCGGTCGGAGAGCACGCGGGTGCCGCCGGTGACCGAGGAACGGTCGCCGCCCGATTCCCGGATCACCGGCGCGGATTCACCGGTGATGGTGGATTCGTCCACGCTGGCCAGGCCTTCAATGATCTCGCCGTCGGAGGGGATCACATCACCGGCCTCGCACACCACTACGTCGTTCAGGCGCAGTTCCGTGCCCGGTACTTCCTTGGTGGTTCCGTCCGGCAGCCTCAGCCTGGCCTGGACGCTCTTCCGGCCGGCGCGGAGGCTGTCAGCCTGCGCCTTGCCGCGGCCCTCGGCGATGGCCTCGGAGAGGGTTCCGAACAGGACCGTGAGCCAGAGCCATGCGGTGACGGTGATGCCAAAGACTGACGGCCGGAAAGCGGAGATACCCGTGCAGAGCGCGGCCCCCACCAGGACGGTGAACATGACCGGCGAGTGGATCATCTGGCCCGGGGCCAGCTTGCGGACCGCGAGCGGCAGGGCCGCACCGACCGCGGCCGGCGTGAGTTTGGCGGGTGCCTTGGTGTGGTGCTTGTGCGCGCCGGGGGTGCCGAGCGGATTTCCGTCGGCGAAGGTTTGGGTTTCCGCCCCTGGGGCGGTGTCCGTGGTGGACCGGGTCATTTCAGGAGTCCTTCTGCGAGGGGTCCCAGGGCGAGGGCGGGGAAGTAGCTCAGGGCGGTCAGGATGACTGTCACGCCCAGCAGCAGTGTGCCGAACAGCGCGCCGTGGGTGGGGACGGTGCCGGTGGATGCGGGAATTCGGGCCTGCCGGGCCAGGGAACCTGCCAGGGCAAGAACCAGGACGATGGGCAGGAACCGGCCCAGCAGCATGGCCGCGCCAAGCATCGTCGAAAGATAGGGGCCGGAAGTGGTGATGCCGCCGAATGCTGAACCGTTGTTGTTGGCGCCGGAGGTGAAGGCGTAGAGGACCTCGCTGAACTGGTGCGGTCCCGTGGCCGGAGCGCTGGCCATGGCATCCGGGAGCAGGACGGTGATCCCGGCCAGGGTGAGCACCAGCAGCGGAGTCACCAGGATGTACAGGGCCGCAAGCTTCATCTGGGTGGGGCCGATCTTTTTGCCCAGGTATTCGGGGGTGCGGCCCACCATGAGGCCGCCGATGAACACGGAAATGATGGACAGGATGAGCAACCCGTAGAGCCCCGACCCTGTGCCGCCCGGTGCCACTTCGCCGAGCATCATGTTGACCATTGCCACGCCACCGGCCAGGGGCGGCAAGGAATCGTGGGCAACATTCACCGCGCCCGTGGATGTGAGGGTGGTGGAGGCGGCGAAGATCGCGCTCGACGCCGGGCCGAAGCGGCTCTCAAACCCTTCGCCCAGTCCGCCGGCGGCGGCCGTCGCGGTCCCCTGCGCGGTGGCTACTGCCCAGCCGGTCAGCGCGGTGGATGCCAGCCACAGCGTGGCCATGACGCCGGCTACAGTGTGCCCCTGCTTCTGGTCGCCCACCATCCTGCCGAAGGCATACGGCAGGGCTGAGGGGATCAGCAGGATCAGGAACACCTGGAAGAGGCTGACCAGCGCGTTGGGGTTTTCGAACGGGTGGGCTGAATTGGCGTTGAAGTAGCCGCCGCCGTTGGTGCCGAGGACTTTGATGGCTTCCTGGGATGCCACCGGGCCGCCCGGGATAACCTGTGAGACTCCGGTGGCGCTGTTGGTCACGTCCGTGGGTGCGAAGTTCTGCACCACACCGCCGAGAACCATCACCAGGGCGGCGAGGGTGGCCAGTGGCAGCAGGACCCGGAATGACGTCCGGGCAAGGTCTACCCAGAAGTTCCCCAGCCTGTCCGTCCGGGTTCGGGCTATGCCGCGGATGAGGGCCACGGCCACCACGATGCCCACTGCTGCCGAGAGGAAGTTCTGGACGGCGAGCAGGAGCATCTGGACGGCAATGCCGACCGTGGATTCGGGTGCATAGGTTTGCCAGTTGGTGTTGGTCACGAAGGAGATGGCGGTATTCATGGCCACCCACGGGTCAACTCCGGGCAGCGCCGGGCTGCCGGGAAACAGGCCTTGTGCCCGTTGAAGGCCGAACACCGCCAGAATGGAGACGGCGGAGAACACCAGGACGCTGCGGAGGTATGTTGGCCACGCCTGTTCGGTGTGGGCGTCCACGCCGGCGAGCCGGTAGAACAGCCGCTCCGGGCGGCTCGAACCGGTGCCGTCGAAGACGCGCGCGAGGTAGAGGCCCAGGGGTTTGTGGACGGCGGCAAGGGCCAGCACCAGGGCCGGCACCTGGATGAGGAAGGAAGGAGTGTTAAAGGCCACCGGCCGTTCACCACTTCCCGGGCTTGATCAGGGCGGCCAGCAGGTAGCCGAACAGGCCCAGCCCTGCCAGCAGCAGGATCAGCCACATGAGTGCGTCCCCGTTCACTGCCCGTCCTCCGCCTTCTCCTGGCGGGCCGCGGCGGTCAGCAGGTGACCGATCCACATGACGAATCCCATGCAGGCCGCGAAGATTCCAATTACAGCCACGTCGGCCATCAGGTTCCTTTCACTGGTGCCCCGGAAGCGGGGCCTGGTTCCAGTGAATAGCCCGTTGTGGCACTGTAAGGCGGGCCTAACGGATCCTTAACGGCGAGGCCGTGAATCTTAACGCGGATTTAATGCGCGCGGACGCCCAGGAAGGAATGGCGGGGTGGCGGGAAGCTCAGGGCCAGTCGGCGCGGGCGAACCGGACCTGGCTGTGCAGCGTAAGGAGGAAGTCGGATGTCCATTCGGGGACGTCAGGCTCAGCGTTTACCTCGGGCACGGATACCTGATCCGCGTCCTGGTTTGCAGCGCCTCGAGGATCTTCAACTGAGCTTTTCACGCGTCCCCCTCGACAAGCCTGTATGCACACATTAGGAGTCCTGCAATGGCGGGGGAAGAGGGTTAGTCCACAGCCGGGATAAACTGCGCAAATCTTGAGGATCTCCGCTACTGGGAACCCGGAACGGCGGCCCTGCGCCGAGGTTCCCCACTCATCGGCGCCCGCGAATCGGCGCCCGCCAGCGGGATGATTTCCATCCTGCCGGCGGGGCCGGCTAGCACCAGGACGTGCCGTGCCGCCACGCTGCCCAGCGCTGCCTCCGCATCCGCCGTGAGCTCCTCCAGGGAAGGCGGAAGGGCGGACGACGGCGTGGGGCCGGGACCGCCGTCGTCCGTCCGCAGCCAGGTGGTCACCTTGGCTCCGCCAACGGCGGCAGCGATGCCGCGGGCCAGGGCCTCGGGGTCTACGGTGCCCGGCGGATAGCCGCTGACCAAGGTGATGTACTCGATCACCCGCTTGCCCGCCGGGGCCGCGGCGGCGAGCAGTGTCCGGTCATGCCGCCACAATGCAAAGTGGTATCCCGCAACGAGCCCGGCCGCCACCAGGAGGCCCAAGGGGGCGCGGATCCGGTCCAGGACGCTTCCGGCCGTGATGTCACTGAGCAGGAACTCGAAGAGCCGGTAGCCGATCACCAGCAGCGTGACCAGGGCAACGACGGCACTGACTCCGAAGAACGCCACCAGGTACACGCGCCGCCCGGGCGGGATCTGGTCCGCCGTCCGGGGCTGGTGGCGCGGTTTCCACGCCAGCCACCAGACCGGGCCGCCCACTGCCAGCGAGCTGATGCCGCCAAGGAGCAGGGTGCGGGTGGCGCCGCCCGCCAGCGGCGAGACGGCGGCAGCCAGCAGTGCGTTGACCACCACGCCTACCCCGGAGGCTGCTGCCGCCAGGGCAACGGCGGATGTCACCAGGAGGCTGGCACGCCGGGTCGGGGTGGAACGCCGGACGGAGGCCGTGCGGTGGTAGCGCCAGATCACGGCTCCGATGACGGCAGCCGCGATGGCCGGGGCCAGCGGCTCCAGCAGGATATTCAGTTGATCGGTCCGGTCAAAGGCCAGCCGCAGCACGACGAACAAGGCCACGCCCAGGCCACCCAGGGCGGTGATGCCGGCAACGAAGATGCCGACGGCGATGATGGCAACGTCCACCAGGCCGGTCCGAAAACGCCGGCCGCCCTCGTGGAACCAGTGCCACCACCACACCAGTGCTCCGCCGGGCGCCCACAGCACTGACCGCAGGACATCGAACCACCAGGGTTCAAAGGACGCTGCTGCCGTGAAACCGCGGATGGCAATGTCCAGCAGCGCGCTCAACGCCGCAATCGCCGCGCCGGCGCCCAGCACCAGGCCAAAAACGGAGCCGACGACGGCCCGCACGTCCTCGAGGTGGGACGAGGGCTTGCGGGGGTGCTTCCACATCCACCGGTGCCACACCCAGATGGCGGCCCAGACCAGTCCGTTGGCCAGCGGGGACGGCCACTGGGTGTCCCGCGCACCGATGAAGGAGGAGGCGAGGTCCAGCAGGGAGGTGGTGGCGATGATGAGCGAGACGGCGTACATCCCGGTCAGGTAGAAGCCCCAGCCCGCGGCGGTGCGCTCGGCTTCGTCGTCGAGGCGCCGCCACACGAGCCACCACAGCAGCAGCGCCAGCGGCCCGCCGATCAGGGTGAAGGCGAGGGAGAGGGCCAGCCCGGCCACATCACCGGAAACCAGCGTGGTTGCCGTCCGGAAGAGCCGCTCGAGGAGTCCGCCCAGCCCCGAGGCGGCAATGACCACCAAGGCAAAAAGCAGGCCGTACATGATCAGCCGGCGGAGGGTGGCCAGGCTGCCGGCGGGGGCGGGGGTGGCGGTGCGTTCCGGGGCGCTCATGGCTTCACCGGAACTGCCGTGCAGGCCATCAGGGGATACGGCGCCTGGTCGATCATCCATTGTCCGTTCACCTTCAGGAGCGAGAAGGCGTCCTCCATTTCATACTCGGACGGACCAAACGGGCCACGTTGGGGGGACTGGACGATCGAAACCCGTACGGTGGCCGAATCGGTCCGCTCCGTCGTCGAAATCAACACGATGCGGGACGGGCGGGGTTCGCCGGAATAGGAGCCGTAGCACCTGCTGCGGGCACCTGAGGTGAGGAATTGTTCCGCGGTGGGAATGTCGCCGTCGATCACTGCCCTGCTGTACCGCTGGACCACTCCGGCGGGGCTGGACTGGTCCAGCGGGGCCGGCTCGCCGCGGGTGAACACCACCGCCAGGGCAACCACCACCAGCAAGGCCACCATGCCCAGCAGTGCGAGGAGGATCCGGTCCGGTCTTCGTGGTGCTTCTGTAAGCGCTGCGTCGTCCATGGCACGAGTATGGATCCGGGCAGCCGCTGTCACCTGTGTCTTTAGGCCCGTTCCGGGCAGGGGTCAGAGCCAAAATTCAACATAATTAAGAAAAAGCGTTGACTGGGCAGAAATCTTCACTATAGTTGTGTGAGTTAGCTCACCGAGTGAAAGACAATCGATGACCACCGAGAGTAGCACCACCGCACCTCCAGCCACCAGCGAACTGCTGGCCACGGTTGGAAACAAGGTGCGGGCCATGCGCAAGGAGAAGGGCATGACCCTCGCCAAGCTCTCGGACATCACCGGACTCAGCCAGGCGATCGTCAGCCAGATCGAACGCGGCATGGCCAACCCGTCTTTCACAACCCTTGCCCAGCTGGCCCATGGACTGGACATTCCCGTGGGAAGGTTCTTCATTGGCCAGGAACAATCCAAATCCCCCGTCGTGCGCAGGTCGGCACGGCGCAACCTGAAAAACGTCACCCGCGAATCCGTCGGCGAAGCAGTCCATGAACTGCTCACCCCGGACCGCGACGGCACCATCGAAGCGCAATGGATCAGTACGCCCCCAGGGCACGACACCAGCGCGACACCTTTTACCCACAGCGGGGAAGAGTTCTGCTACATCATTTCGGGCCGCAAGGACGTCTACTTGGACGGCGTCTGCTACAGCCTGGAAGAGGGCGACTCCATCACCTACCCGGCAGAGACCCCGCACTGGTACAAGAACAGCTACGAAGAGGTATGCGTAGCCATCTGGGTGAACGCACCACACAAGTGGTAGGCGTCCGGGTCCCCGCCGGCGCCGACGTCCACCCTTAACTGCCCGGACCCCGCACGTGGCCCCGGACAATCCTTGCCACCTTCGCAGCATGCGCATCCTCCAACAGGCGCCGCTGCGTCATACCCTCCTGCGTCGTTCCCGGCGCCAGCGTAAGGACACTTCCATGCTCGACATCCAAGCGACGGACAATGCCGTCCCGTCACCCCGTTCCACCACCTCATCCCCCCGCAACCGCGAAAAGTTCACGCCCGAAGTCCGCAAGGGACTCCTGGGCCTTGGCCTGGGCAACGCCTTGGAATGGTACGACTGGATGGTCTTCGGCCTCCTGTCAGCCTTCATCGGCCCCAACTTCTTTCCCAACGACGAGCCGCTCTCAGCCACCCTGAACGCGCTGGCCGTGTTCGCCGTCGGATTCGCCTTCCGGCCGCTGGGCGGCATCCTGCTCGGCACGCTGGCAGACCGCATCGGCCGCCGCCGCGTGATGCTGCTGTCCATCATGCTGATGGCCGGTACCACCCTGGTCATCGCCATCACCCCCAGCTACGCCACCATCGGCGCCTGGTCAGGCATTATCCTGGTGGCCTGCCGCGTCCTGCAGGGCATCTCCACCGGCATCGAAGCGCCGCTCTCCACCTCCCACGCGGTGGAACTCGCCCCGGAGGGCCGCGAAGGCTACGTGGCCGGCATCATGTCCTTCTACGTCAACATCGGCATCCTCCTCGCATCCCTGGTCAGCTTCGTCTGCAGCCTGGTGATCGGTGGCGCGGCCATGGGGGAGTGGGGCTGGCGTGTCCCGTTCATCATCGGCGCCGTGTTCGGCTTCGTGGTGCTCTACCTCCGCCGTTCCCTGCCTGAAACCCTGAAGGCCGAGGAAATGGCCGCCACCACCGCAAAGTCCGTGTGGTCCGGAGTCGGCAAGCACTGGCTCTCCGTCCTCGCCATCGTGTTCGTGGTGGGCGCCGCCCAGGCCTACAACTACGCCTGGAACGTGGGCCTGCCCAGCGCAGCACGCAGTGGCTTCAAGGAAGATCCCACCGCCGTCTTCGCCCTCACCACCATCCTGGGCGCCATCCTGGTGGTGGGCAGCTGGGTCATCGGCAAGCTCGCCGACGGCCGGTCCATGTCCCGCTGGTTCCTGGTGACCCGTGTCCTGGCCATCCCCTCCGTCTTCCTGATGCTCCTGTACGTCCAGCCCGGCATCGGCGGTTTCGCGGCCGTCCTGCTCGGCGGCTCGATCGTGCTGGTCCTCAACATGACCCTCTACAACGTGGTCAGCTCGTCCCTGATGCCCAAGAACATCCGCGGCACCGGCGTGGCCCTGGGCTATGGCATCGGCGTGGCAATCTTCGGCGGCACCGCCTCCTACCTCCTGGTGTGGCTGCAGTCCCTGAACCTCACCTGGGTCTTCCCGGTCTACGTGGCCGTCCTCTCCGTCCTCAGCATCGTTTTCTACCTCGCCGCCCGCCGCTCCAACGGCATCTTCGTCGGAAAGTAAGGATTTCCCCCCATGAACAACCCACCTACCTTTGCCGCGCCCAAAACCGGGTCGCTGGAACTGGCCACCACCACCGCGGACCTCACCGCCCCGGTGATCTCCCGCTCCGACGTCCTGGTGGTAGGCGGTGGTCCCGCCGGCGTCGCCGCCGCCGTCACCGCGGCCCGCTCCGGGGCCAAGGTCACCCTCCTGGAGCGCTACTCCTCACTGGGCGGCCTCGCCTCCGGCGGCATGGTGCTGGTGCTGGACGACATGATCAACGGCCAGGACATCACGGTCACGGGGATCGTCTCCGAGTACGTAGAGCGGCTGCAGAAACTGGGCCTGGCCATCGTCCCGCCGGCCGAAGACCGCCGCACCTCAGAAGAGCTCTGGAACAAGTGGGGCCGCTACGGCACCTTCGACTTCCACTCCCACACCACCCCCAAGCCCATCTGCTACGCCGCCGCGTTCGACCCCGACGGCTGGAAGCGGGTCTCCAACGACCTCGTCCGCGAAGCCGGTGTGGACCTGCGGCTGCACTCCTGGTTCTCCCGCCCCATCGTGGACAACGGCGTGATCAAGGGCGTGGTCTGCGAAACCAAGCTTGGCCCGCAGGCCTTCACGGCGGACGTGGTCATCGACACCACCGGAGACATCGACGTCGCCTCCCGCGCCGGCGCCGCCTACGCCAAGGACAACTACCTCACCACCCTGGTGTTCCGGCTGGGCAACGTGGACACCGCGGCCGCGGAGGCCTTCGAGCAGGCCAACCCCAGGGAAGCCCGTGCCATCAACCGCAAGATCAAGCGCCTCCTCGGCGGCGCCTGGGAACTGTGGTGGCTCAAGACCCCCATCGACGGCGTGGTCTGGTGCAACGCCCCGCACATGACCGGCTACGACGGCGTGGACCCGGCAGACATGACCGCCGCCGAATTCGCCGCCCGCGACAAGATCTCCGAAGCCGTGGACTACGTCCGTGCCAACCTCCCCGGATTCGAAAAGTGCTACATGCTGGACGTCGCCTCCCAGATGGGCGTCCGCCAGACCCGCCTGCTGCAAGGCGAATACGTCATGACCAAGGAGGACGTCACCTCCCGCCGGCATTTCCAAGACAGTGTGGCCCGGGGCCGGGACTACTACTACCCCTACCGCTCGCTGCTGCCCAAGGAAGTGGACCAGCTGCTGGTGGCCGGCCGCCACTACTCCGCCACCCCGGAGGCGCAGAAGATGTCGCGCGAAATTCCGCCGTGCATGGCCATGGGCCAGGCCGTCGGCGTCGCGGCAGCACTCGCCGTCCAGTCCGGCGTGCTGGTCCGCGACGTCGCGGCAGCGGACATCCAGCAGGGCATGCGCCGGCACGGCGCGGACCCCGGCGACGTCCCGTCGTCGAACGCCACCATCGATGCCGACGCGGCGGTGCCGGCATGAGCATGGCAACGGCAGAACGCCCGACGACGGCACCTGCCGCTGCCTCCCCCCTCACCGGGGGCGCGCGGCCGGCCACCCCGCTTCCGCTGGACGGCATCAAGATCGTGGACTTCACGCAGGTGTTCATGGGCCCCTCCTGCACCCAGCTGCTGGGCGACTACGGCGCCGACATCATCAAGGTGGAACGCCCCGGCGCCGGTGACATCTCCCGCAACTCGTTCCCGGACAAGGACGGCCAGGACAACCCGATCTTCCTGTCCATCAACCGGAACAAGCGGAGCGTCTCCATCGACACCCGCACCGAGGAAGGCCGCAATGTCCTGCACGCCATCATGGCGGACGCGGACGTGGTGGTCAGCAACTTCCGCTCCGGGGTCATGGAACGGATGGGCTTCGGGTACGAGGACCTCAAGGCGGACAACTCCGGAATCATCTGGGCCTCCGGAACCGGGTTCGGCCCCGTAGGGCCGTACTCGCACAAGGGCGGGCAGGACGCGATCGCGCAGGCCTACTCCGGCGTGATGTGGCGGCGCGAATCGGAGGACCAGAAACCGGCCATCTACCCCACCACCCTGTGCGACTACATCACCGGCATGCACCTGATGCAGGGCATCCTGCTGGCGCTGCGCACCCGGGAAACCACCGGAACCGGGCAAAAAGTGGAGGTGACCATGTACGACTCCATGCTGCACCTGCAGATGCAGGAGGCGTGCATGCAGCTCAACCGCGGTTACGAGGTCAACTGGGGCGCCATGCCCCTGAGCGGCGTCTTTGAAACCACCGACGGTGCCGTGTGCATGGTGGGCGGCTTCACCCCGGACCCGCTGGCCCGGATCTCCGATGCCCTTGGCCTGGACGAGGACCTCACCGAACGCCCGGGATTCGCCACGCTGGAACAGCAGTTCAAGAACAAGCCGGCGCTGCAGGCGATCTTCCGCGAACACTTCGCCGCCAACACCACCGAGTACTGGACCGGCAAGCTGGAGGAACAGGGGCTGCTCAACGCCCCCGTCCACACGCTGGAACAGGCGCTCGCCGACGCCCAGACCGAGGCCAACGGCATGATCGTGGAGGTCGAACACCCCGGCGTGGGGACGGTCAAGATGCTGAACGCCCCCATCCGGCTCTCCGCCACACCGCCCACCGTCCGCCGGGCGGCACCCCGCCTGGGCGAGCACAATGTGGAAGTGCTGCTGGAGAACGGCTTCGACGAGGCCACCATCAAGCGGCTGCAGGAACTCGGGGTGCTCCGGTGACAGCGGTTGCAGCGGACCCCCAGTCACCGGCCGAGGCCTCCGCTCCGGTGGACCAGGTCACCCTGTCCATCGAGAACCAGGTGGCCACCGTGGTGATCGACCGGCAGCACGTCCTCAACGCCGTGGACGGCACGGCCCAGGCCAGCCTCAACGCCATCTGGGACCAGCTTGAGGCTGATCCGGACGTCCGCGCAGTGGTCATCACGGGCGCCGGCCCCCGGGCGTTCTGCGTGGGTGCGGACATGTCCGCGTCCGCCGTGGACAAGACGGGCCTGGAATACTGGGCCGGCCTGGACCCCAACGGCTTCGGCGGCCTGAGCCTGCGGACCACGCTGGACATCCCCGTGATTGCCAAGGTGAACGGCTACGCACTGGGCGGCGGCATGGAAATTGTCCTGGGCGCGGACATCGTGGTGGCAGCGGACAGCGCAAAGTTCGGCTTGACGGAGCCGCGCGTCGGGCGGTTGGCGCTCGACGGCGGCATCCACCAGCTGGTGCGCCGCGTTCCCTACACCCAGGCGATGGGGCTGCTGCTCACCGGCCGGAAGGCTGACGCCGCAGAAATGCAGGCCATGGGCCTGGTCAACGAGGTGGTCCCGGCGGACGAGCTCGACGCCGCTGTGCAGCGCTGGGTGGACCAGGTCCTGGCCTGCGCCCCCACCTCGGTCCGGGCCGTGAAGCAGATGGTCACGCAGACCGGGCACCTCACCGCCACGGAGGCCCGCGGCCTGCGGCTGCCGGCCCTAATGGCAGCCCTGGACAGCGAAGACTCCGCCGAGGGCGTCCGCGCCTTCCAGGAAAAGCGGAAACCGGCCTGGCCCGGCAGATAGGGACAGCCGTCAGATGAACAACAAACCAAGGGAGAACCCGATGCGGGAGTCATTGACGCCTGGCGTGTGGGGCGTCGTTGCCACACCATTCCAGGGCAGCACGCTGGACTTGGACCTGGACAGCCTCTCGGACCTCGTGGAACGCTACGAAACCATCGGCGCCACGGGCCTGACCGTCCTGGGCGTCTTCGGGGAGGCCGCCGCGCTCACCCCGGAGGAACGCCGCCAGGTCCTCGAAATCGCCGTCGAATGCACGGAACTGCCCTTGGTGGTGGGCGTAACAGCCCTGGCCACCCGGCCGGCCATCGAGGAAATCCGCGCCGCCCAGGAGGTTGCCGGGCAGCGCCTGGCCGCTGTCATGGTGCAGGCCAACTCGCCGAAGCCCGAGGTAGTCAGCGCCCACCTGGACGCCATCCACCGCGCCACCGGAGCCAAAGTGGTGCTGCAGGACTACCCGCTGGCCAGCGGCGTCGCCATCACCACCGCCGCCCTGGTTGATGTGGTCGCGGCAAGCCCCTGCGTCATCGCCATCAAGGCTGAGGCGCCGCCCACCAGTGTGGCCATCGCCGAACTTCACGCCGGTACCGGGGTCTCGGTATTCGGCGGACTCGGCGGCCAGGGGCTGCTGGACGAGCTCCTGGCAGGCGCCGCCGGTGCCATGACCGGGTTCTCCTACCCCGAGGCCTTGATTGCCTGCGTCCGTGCCTGGCGGGAGCAGGGGTACGCGGCGGCCGCCGGGCAGCTGGTGCCCTACCTGCCACTGATCAACTTCGAGCAGCAGGCCAAGGTGGCCCTGGCCATCCGCAAGGAATGCCTCCGCGAGCGGGGCTGGATCAAGGACCCGGGCGTCCGTGCCCCGGCCGCCGGCTTTCCCGAAAACCTGCGGCACGCCATGGAGGTCCATCTCCGCGAAGCCGCCATCGCCCTGGACCTGAACCGGGCGCTCGCCCCTGCGGGGAGGAACTGATGGACCTGGGAATCGCCGGCAAGACGGCGCTGGTGGCCGCCTCCACGGGCGGCCTGGGACTCGCCGTGGCCCGTGCCCTCGCCGCGGAAGGCGCCAAGGTGGCCATCATGGGCCGCCGCGGCGTCCGTGCCAAGGAGATCGTGGACGAGCTGCAGGAGGCGTTCGGCGGCCTGCCGGGCTTTGCGGCCGTCGCCGTCGAGGCTGACCTCACCGGCGCCGAGGGCGTTGACGCCGCGGTGGCGCAGGCCGAGGCCGGCCTGGGTCCGATCGACATCCTGGTCCTGAACGGCCCCGGCCCCCGGCCCGGAGCCGCCGCAACACTGGGCAGCGAGGACATCGCCGCGGCGTTCGACCTCCTGGTCAAGCCGCATCATGCCCTGGTCTCCCGCACCCTCCCGGCCATGCGGGAACGGAGGTGGGGGCGGATCCTCGCCATCGGCTCCAGCGGCGTCGCAGCACCGCTTCCCAACCTGGCCGTCTCCAATACCGGCCGCGCAGCCCTTGCCGGCTACCTCAAAACTCTTGCCGCCGAAGTTGCCCTGGACGGGGTCACCGTGAACCTGCTCCTGCCCGGCAGGATAGCCACGGACCGCGTCACCGAACTGGACCAGGCAGCCGCAAAGCGCCGCGGCACCACGCTGGAGGACATCCGGCTGGAATCCCGCAAAACCATCCCCGCCCGCCGTTACGGCGAGCCCGCCGAATTCGGTGCGGCCGCCGCCTTCCTCTGCAGCGCCCCGGCGTCGTACATCACCGGCGTGGCGCTGCGGTGCGACGGCGGCCTCATCCGCAGCCTCTAGCCCCAACTTCCAAAGGAATGCCATGACCTCCACCGCCCTGGACCCCAACACCACCGCACTGGATTGCAGCAAAACCGCCCAGCACCTCATCAACGGGCAATGGCTGGGAACCGCGGAAACCCGCCGCGCCAACCCCGCGCGCCCGGATGAACTGGCAGCACTCTCACCCAGCGGCACCGCGGAGGATGTCGACGCCGCCATCTCCGCCGCCGCGGCAGCGCAGCCCTCCTGGGCCGCCCTGCCGGCACCCTCCCGCGGGGCCATCCTGATCACGGCAGGCAACCTGCTGATCGACCGGCAGTCCGCGATCGCCGAGGACCTGGTCCGGGAGGAGGGCAAGACCCTGGCCGAGGCCAAGGGTGAGGTGAAGCGTGCATCGGACGTGCTGCGCTTCTTCGGCTCGCTGGGCTGGGCCGCCACCGGCGAGGTGCTGCCCAGCGGACTGCCGGACACCACCATCACCACCCGGCGTGAACCGCTGGGCGTGGTTGGGTTGATCACCCCTTGGAACTTTCCCATCGCCATTCCGGCCTGGAAGACGGCGCCTGCCCTGATCAGCGGCAACGCAGTGGTACTCAAGCCCGCCGAGCTCACCCCTCTGTCCGCCACCCACCTGGCCCGTGCCCTGCATGACGCAGGACTGCCGGCGGGCGTGTTCAACCTGGTGCACGGCAAAGGCCGGGTGGTGGGTGATGCGCTGGCCCGCGACCCGCGCATCGCCGGGATGTCCTTCACCGGGTCAACCAGCGTGGGCCTGGGACTGCAGGAGATCCTCAACGGCCGGCGTGCCCGCGTCCAGCTGGAGATGGGCGGCAAGAACGGCGTCTTGGTCCTGGATGACGCGGACCCTGCCAAGGCCGCACAGGTCGTGGCGGCGGGCGCGTTCGGCCTCACCGGCCAGGCCTGCACCGCCACGTCGAGGGTGTACGTCACCCCCGGCATCCGGGCGGCATTCCTCGACGCCCTGGTGGCGGAGGCGGCAAAGTACACCCCCGGAGACGGCCTGGAATCCGCCATGGGCGCCGTGGTGAGCGCCCAGCAGTTCGAGCAGGACCAGGCGGCGGTACGCGGCGCGGTTGAGCGCGGCGCCACGCTCCTGCACGGAAAGTACGACGGCGATTCCTCCGATGCGCTGTTCTTCCCTGCCGCCGTGCTCACCGGCCTGGACTTCGACGATCCTGCGGTGACGGAGGAGATCTTCGGCCCGGTGGTTGCAGTCCTTGAGGTCCCCGATTACGAGGCCGGCCTCGCCGCGATCAACGATTCCCGCTATGGCCTCACCGCCGGCATCTGCACCGACTCCCTGGCCCTGGCCACCGACTTCGCCGCCAGGGCCCAGGCCGGGGTCGTCAAGGTCAACCGGCCCACCGCCGGGCTGGACCTGAACGTGCCGTTCGGCGGCGTCAAGGATTCCTCCACCAACACGTTCCGCGAGCAAGGCCGGTCCGCCCTGGAGTTCTTCACCTGGGGCAAAACCGTGTACACGGGCGTGTAGTCCCATGACGTACGTGATCGCCCAGCCGTGCGTGGACGTGAAGGACAAGGCGTGCATCCAGGAATGCCCCGTGGACTGCATCTACGAGGGCGACCGGTCACTCTATATCCATCCGTCCGAGTGCGTCGACTGCGGTGCGTGCGATCCGGTCTGTCCGGTGGAGGCCATCTACTATTCGGACGATGTGCCGGACGAATGGGCAGACTACGTCCGCGCCAACGTGGAGTTCTTCCATGAACTGGGCTCGCCGCAGGGCGCCTCCGCACTGGGAAACCTGCATCGTGACCATCCCGTCGTTGCTGCGGAGCCCGTCCCGGCACGCTAGGGACCCAACCTTTTCAATGGCCGCCAAGCCTTCGCTTGGCGGCCATTGCTGCGTTAATGGTCATATTGCACGCTTGTTACAACCATGTTGCTTTGAATGCAACGAAAACTGAATGGACGGAGCGAGGGCGTGATCGTCCGGCTGGACTTTTAGTGCGCGATTAATAGCCAGTGAAAGCCGCAGAAAAGTCTTGACTGTGTTGCCCGTCACCACCTATGTTGAAACAACCACGTTGCAATCAATGCAACTCATACTTCTAATGGTGGTTCCATGAGTACCAATTCCAACTCCGCCGGAGCGGGGGCCGTTGCCGCAGATGCCAACGGCCCCGCCGTGGCAGGCCAGGGTGCCGGCAGCGCCGTGGCAAGCAAGGACGTTCGACGCCGGGTGGTCACGGCCAGCTTCATCGGCAACTTCGTCGAATGGTTCGACTACGCCGTGTACGGCTACCTCGCTGCCGTCATTTCGTCCGTCTTCTTCCCCGAAGCCGACCGCCAGACTGCGCTGCTGGCCACGTTCGCGGTGTTCGCAATTTCCTTCTTCGTCCGGCCCCTGGGCGGCTTCTTCTGGGGCCACATCGGCGACAAGCTGGGCAGGCGCAAGGCACTGTCCCTCTCGATCGTCATCATGTCCGTCTCCACGTTCTGCATCGCCCTCATTCCCGGCTACGGAACCATCGGCATGCTGGCCCCGGTCCTGCTCCTGCTGGTCCGCGTGGTCCAGGGCTTCTCGGCGGCGGGAGAATACGCCGGGGCGTCGGCCTTCCTGGTGGAATACGCGCCGGCCAACCGCCGCGGACTCTACGCCGCCGTCGTGCCCGCCAGCACGGCCGCGGGCCTGCTCCTGGGCTCGCTGATCGCGGCACTCCTCAGCTCGGTACTCAGCACCGGGCAGCTGCACGACTGGGGCTGGCGGCTGCCGTTCCTCCTGGCCGCCCCCATGGGGCTGATCGGCCGCTACATCCGCACCAAGCTGGAGGACACTCCCGCCTTCCGCGCCCTGGCGGAGCAGGAAGAATCCGCCCCCAAGGCGCCGGCGCTGGACATGTTCCGGACCTACCGGAAGCAGCTGCTCATCGCCTGCGGAGCGGTGCTGCTCAACGCCGTCGGCTTCTACGTCATCCTCAGCTACATGCCCACCTACCTGTCCGAGGAACTGGGCTTCGGTCCCACCGAATCGTTCCTGGCCACCACCATCGCCCTGGCCAGCTACATCGGCTTCATCTTCCTGACCGGCATGGCCTCGGACCGGTTCGGCCGCAAGCGGATGCTGATCACCGCCTCGGTGCTGTTCATGCTCCTCACCGTTCCGGCGTTCATGCTGCTGGATACCGGCAACTTCCTGGTGATCGTCCTGGTCCAGATCCTGCTGGGCGGCATGCTTACCCTCAACGACGGCACCCTGCCCAGCTTCCTGGCCGAACTGTTCCCCACCAAGGTCCGGTACAGCGGCTTCGCCGTCAGCTTCAACCTGTCCAACGCGATCTTCGGCGGGACCGCGCCGTTCATGGCCACCCTGCTGATCGGCCTGACCCAGAGCAAGCTCGCCCCCGGCTGGTACCTCGTGGCCGCGTCCGCCGTGTCCCTCGCCGCAGTCCTGTTCGCCGCCGAAACCTCTCGCAAGCCGCTCAAGCACCTCTGAACCTGCAGAGGCCCCGGAACTTTCTACTTTCCCACCCAACCCATGTGCGGCCAAATACCTGCCCGCCATATCGAAAGGCACACCCGTGACCATCACCACCGACAACGCCTCGTCCATCGCCGAGCTGGAGCGCCTCAAGGTCCTGCACAACGGCACCAAGGGCAAGCTCACGTTCTCCGATGCAGAGTTCGAGCGCCGCCTCGGCGGCCTGCGCCAGATCATGGCTGCCAAGAGCCTGGACGCGGTCATCCTCACCAGCTACCACGGCATCAAGTACTACTCCGACTTCCTCTACACCACGTTCGGCCGCAACTACGCCCTGGTGGTCACCGCCGACGACTCGGTCACCGTGACGGCGAACATCGATGCCGGCATGCCATGGCGCACCTCCTACGGCGAGAACATCGTCTACACCGACTGGCGCCGCGACAACTTCTACTTCGGCCTGCAGGAGGCACTGCGCCAGCGCGGCGTCAAGGCCTCCCGCCTGGGCGTCGAGGACGACTTCCTCCCGGGCCTGACCCGCGAAAAGATCGCCGCCGCCTTCCCCGGCGCCACGCTCCTGGACGTCTCCCAGGACGCCATGCGCCAGCGCATGATCAAGTCCGCCGAGGAAATCGAGGTCATCAAGCACGGTGCCCGCATCGGCGACCTCGGCGGCGAGGCCATTCGCAACGCCATCCGCGAAGGCGTCACCGAGTACGAGGTGGCCCTGATCGGCACCGAAGCCATGGTGCACGAGATCGCCCGGACCTTCCCCGACCGCGAAGTCCGCGACACCTGGGTGTGGTTCCAGTCGGGCATCAACACCGACGGCGCCCACAATTGGGCCACCACCCGCAAGCTGCAGCAGGGCGACATCCTCTCCCTGAACTGCTTCCCCATGACCTCCGGCTACTACACGGCCCTGGAACGCACCCTCTTCCTGGGCCAGCCGGACGAACGGTCCCTGGAACTGTGGAACATCAACGTGGAGGTCCACCGCCGCGGCCTGGAACTCATCAAGCCCGGCGCCGTGTGCAAGGACATTGCCGCCGAACTCAACGAGATCTATATCAGCCACGGACTGCTGGCCAACCGCACCTTTGGCTACGGCCACTCCTTCGGCGTCCTCAGCCACTACTACGGCCGCGAAGCCGGCCTGGAATTGCGCGAGGACATCGACACCGTCCTGGAGCCCGGCATGGTGGTCTCCATGGAACCCATGATCACCGTTGCGGACGGCCAGCCGGGTGCCGGCGGCTACCGCGAGCACGACATCCTGGTGATCGGCGAGGACAACACGGTGGAGAACATCACCAAGTTCCCCTTCGGCCCGGAACACAACATCGTCCAGGCCTAACCATCACCACAGCGAAGCGGCGCCACGCACGTGGCGCCGCTTCCGCCGTCCATGAGGAAAGATGGTGTCCACCATGACTCCTGCAAAGACTTCCGACACCAACGGCACAGGGACCGGCACCGGCAGCAACGGCGGGACGGACGCCAAAGGCGCTTCCGTCGTCGTCAATGCCATCGCTGTCCTGCGCACCTTTACCGCGGACGAACCCTTGCTGGGGGTCACGGAAATCGCCAACCGGGTGGGCATGCACAAGAGCAGTGTCTCCCGGATCCTGGCCACCTTCGAGCAGGAGAACCTGGTGGAACGGGACCCGGAAACCAAGCGGTTCCGGCTGGGCCTGGGGCTGATCGCCGTCGCCGGGCCGCTGCTGGCCGAGATGGAGGAACGCCGCGTTGCGTACCCCGTGCTGCGGCAACTGGCCGAGCAGACCGGCGAAACCAGCGCGCTCATGCTCTGGAACGGGGATGAAGCCATTTGCGTGGAGCAGATCGCCAGCCACCACCAGATCAAGCACACCACGCCGCTGGGCGCCCGGTATCGGGATGCCATGAGCGCCTCGGTCCAGGTGTTCCTGTCCACGCTGCCGGCCGAGCGGGTGCGTGAGCTGCTGCGGAGCGGAGCCATCACCTTTCCCGGAATGGACGACGCCGGCCTGGCGGCTTACGAGGCCCGGCTCCAGGACGTGACGCAGCGCGGGTGGGCGGGCAACTACGGTGAATCGTCCATGGATGAAGTGGGCGTGGCGGCCCCCGTCCGCGACCACCGCGGGGACGTGGTGGCCGCCGTCCTGATCCCGGCCCCGCGATTCCGGGTATCCAAAGAGCAATTCGAGAGGCTGGCCGAAGCCTGCGTCGCCGCCGCCGCCAAGGTGACCACCCGTCTGGGCGGCCGGCCAAGCTAAGCCGCGGCAGGCTGGGGCGGGCCGCCTCCTGCCCGACGGCGGTTGGCCACGCTAACGGGCTTTGCCGCCTATCAGCCCAGCTCGGCCCTACGGCCTGGGGCGGCCGCATATTCCGACCACCCGCCGGCGTAGAGGCGGCCATGGCCAAGTCCGGCATGTTCAAGGGCCAGGAGGTTGTGGCACGCCGTGACGCCTGAGCCGCAGTAGGAGATGACTGCCGCGGCATGGTCGACCCCAACCTCCGCGAATGCGGCCCGGACCTCTGTGATCGGGCGCAGGCGTCCATCGGGGGAGAGGTTCGCCCGGCAGGGGACGTTCACGGCGCCCGGAATGTGGCCTGCCTGGGGATCGGTGGGCAACTGGAGCGTTCCATCGAAGCGGTCGGCATTGCGGGCATCGACGAGGATCCCGGCAGGTGTGGCGGTGATGTCCTCCAGCCGGGCCAGGCGGGACTCGGGCCAGGGGACCGGCGTGAACGTCGCGGGGGCCGGCTTCCCGGACCTGGTCTCCAAAGGTCCCGTCCAGGCTGCCATCCCGCCGTCGAGCAGCGCCGCCGGATGTCCGATCGCGCGCAGCATCCAGACGAGCCGCGCAGCGATGACCCCACCTGCGTCGTCATAGGCGACCACGGCTGCGCCGTCACCGATTCCCAGGGAGGACATCCCGCGGGCAAACACGTCAGGGCCGGGAAGCGGGTTCAATCCGCCCGGTCCAGGATCGCCGGACAGCCAGGCGTCCATGTCCACAAACACTGCACCCGGAAGATGCCCGCCGTCGTAGGCCGAACGGCCAGACGCTCCGTCGAGGTACCAGCGCGCATCGGCGATGACAACGTTTCCCTGATGCTCCGCGAGCCACGCGCTATCGACGAACGGCGGCAGCTCCGCCCGGGTGGTTGAGGTGGGGTCCATACAGTGCAGGCTAGACGATGCGTCCATAATGTGAGCAAGAATGTCCCATTATGTGGATACTCAAGCGTGGCGGTCCCCGGCTTCGTCGTGGCCGGGCCGAGCGCTCGTCGCGGCCGTGCCGGTCTGTACACCCAGCACCGGCCCGCGGGAGACTGGCGCCATGGGCAAACTAACCTTCGCCATGAACGTCAGCCTGGACGGCTACACCGCAGCCGCCGGGGACGACCTCGGCTGGAGCATGCCGGACGAGGAACTGTTCCAATGGTGGTCCGACCGCGTGGCGGCGACGGGCCTGGCCCTGTACGGGCGCAGGCTGTGGGAGACGATGAGCTCCCACTGGCCCACCGCGGACCAGGAGCCCGGTGCCTCTCCGGCGGAGATTGAGTTCGCGCAACGCTGGCGGGACATGCCGAAGGTGGTGTTCTCCTCGAAGACCCGCCCGGTCAACTGGAATACCCGCCTGGTCACCGGCGATGCGGTTCCGGAGATCGCACGGCTCAAGGCAGGGGAGGCCGGTCCGATCGACATCGTCGGTGCCACGCTCGCCGCGGCGGCCATCCGGGCCGGACTGATCGATGAGTACGTGCTGGTCACCCATCCGGTCCTGGTGGGCGGCGGGACGCCCTTCTTTACGGCCCTGGACCACTGGGTGCAGCTGAAGCTTGTGGAGACCAGGGCTTTTCCCGGCGGCGCGGTCCTGGGCCGGTACGACGTTCGGCGCTGAGCGCATCAGGTTTCAAAGCGGCCCGGGCCCGGGACCTAGAGGGCCGGTGCGCAGGTGCCGTGGCCGAGGGCTGCCAGTCCTGTGAGGTCGCCGCCGGCATAGGCATAGACCCCAAAACCTGCTTCCGGGTACATCAGCTGGGTGGGATCGTCCACATGCTCCAGCCCCACCAGGTGGGCCAGTTCATGGGCGATGACTGCAGGTTCCAGGGCCGGCCCCTCAACTGCCGCATACTCTGACAGGAGAGGGGCGTTCAGGACCACCTGGCCGGTGACATAGACGTACGGGTCCTTGGCACCGGGTGAAGCGGCCCAACTGCCCGCGTAGCCGAAAGCATCCCTGGTGGCGCCGTAGCTGTCCGGCTGGTACATCGGCCGCTCGTCGGACGGGCCCTCAAGGGTGCCGCCGTCATTGACGAACTGCAGGCCCGTGACCCGGGAAAGTTCGGCGAAGCCCGCGTTGACCATTTCCTGGCCGCCGGCAGGGGCATTGGCCGCCCGCATGACGAAATGGATGGGCCGGCAGGGATCGTACGCCACCAGGTCCTGCTTCACTTCCGGCAGGCCCAGGAATGCATAAGAGTCGATCTGGGCCGGGAGCGGCGCTGGAGTGCCGAGCGGCGTGGGCCGGGACTCCCTTCCCGGTGTCGGGTTGGTTCTGGCGTGGACGGAAGGTGCCGGCGTTGCGGACGGTGCCGGCACCGCTTCTTCACGGCCGGGGAAACGGGCGGGCTGGGGATCCAGGCCGGGCGCCTGACCTGCTGCCGCACCAGGGGTGTTGGCATGGGCGGGGGTTGAAAGCGGCCATCCGGCCGGTTGTCCCCCTGCGGCGTAGGCCTGGACGGCAATGAGGATGCCGGCCGCAGCAAGGGCCCCCAGCAGCCGGCCATCCGGCCGTTTCTTCGCCTGCCGGGGCTGACGGGGCGGCTGCCGGTGAGGTTGATCGAGTGGCGCGCCCAGGTCCTCGCGAATCTGGCCGTAGGCGGGGCGCCTCGGGGCTGGTTCCGCCGGCGGGGACTCGTTGCCTCGCCGGGCGTCGTCGTGCTCCCTCCCGGGATCCTGACGTGCAGGTTCCGCTGTTGACATATTCTCCCCCATGAATTGGCCGCCCTTGCCGGCATGCAACCCTGAAACGATATCCGATGCGAAGGCGGATTCCAGGCACCGGCGCCTGGCGGAAACCGCTCTGCTGCCAGCGGCTCAATGACGCCGGTTTACCGGGCCGGGCTTGTCAGGGGAGCCCCGCCATCCGGGCGGCGAGGTGCAATGCCGCCAGCCGGCCGGTCCCGCGGGGATCGCCGCCGCACAGCTCAAAGATCCGCTGCAGCCGGTGGTGCATGGACTGCCGTTCCAGGTGCAGTTCGCGCGCCGATTGCGCGGTATTGCAGCCCGAGTCCAGCCACACCCGCAAGGTCTCCAGCAGCTGGGACTGCCGCTGCGCATCATGCTCCAGGACCGCCCGCAGCTGCCGGTTCACGAACGCCTCCCGCGCTGAGGCATCCAGGCAGGTCAGGGACAGGCTTTCGACGGCGGAATCCTCCGCGTCCACCACCACCAGGCCGCGCGCCGGATACTGTCGGCGTGCCGAGGCGTTCCGCCGCCGGATCTGGCGCACCTCCAAGGCCCGCCGCGCCTCCGCCAGCGACCAGGAAGCCTCAGCCACGCCGCCGGCCAGGGGCCCCACGGCAATCACCGCGTCGGGGTCCCCCGCCAAGCCCTGCAACGATTCCAGCAGCTGCCGCCGCTCACCGGCGGTATCGGTGCAGGGAAGGCCGATCATCACCACCAGTTCGGCGTCGTCCAGGTACGCGGCACAGGGAATCCGTCGCGAACTCAGGAAGGTTTCGACGGCGCCGCGCACCTCCTGCGGTGACGCCGCATGGATGGCGGCCACCACCGCCGGGGAATCCGTGGGAAAGCCGGCCGCGGGGGCCAGCTGCTCAAGCCGCCACTCCGGGGCGGAATTGAGCACGGCCCGCATGAGTTCGGCCCCGGCCAGGGCATGCAGTCCGGGCGGAGTGTGCTGCAGCAGCGCCAGCCCGAGGATGTCCACGGCGCGTTCCCCGGCCACCTGCGCCAGGGCCACGTCCGCGGCCTCCGGCACCCGTACCTCAAGCCGGCCCATCAGGACGCCGCGCACGGGAATGTCAACGCTGACCACCGTTTTGCCGGGCCGCCCGGCCCCGCCGGCAGGGCTGCCATGAGCGCCTGGTCCGGAGCCGTCGTCGTCCGCTGGTCCTTCCCCGGCGTCCGCGTCCACCCCGCTGCTCCACCCCTCGGGGACGGCGCTGCCCATGGTTACTCCCCACGGGGAGGTGAGGTGCACGGGGGACCCTGTGATGCCTGCCAGCACGGCCAGGATCTTGTCCAGCGAGGCCCCGTGGGCCAGTTCCGCCGCCATGGCGCGGGTAGCGGCGTCTGCCTGCTGCAGGTGCCCCACCGACTCGCTGACCAGGATGGAATTGATGGCCTGCATGACGCCTACAAAAGGCACCACCTCCCGCAACTCAACTACCGGGAGGCCGTATTCCTCAGCCGTCCGCAGCATGTCCGCCGGGATTTCCGGCAGGGCGCCCCCCGTCTCGATGGCGAGCGCCGCGATACCCCGCTGGGCCAGTTCACGGACGTAGTCCTCGCGTTTGGCGGGGGTGGCCGTGGCCAGGGTGATCCCGCCGCAGAGCAGCAGCTCGCCGCCACGGAGCAGGGGAGCGATGTCCAATACCTCGCTGGAGTGGACCCAGCGCACCGGCTGCGCATCGGCCACCACGCCCAAGGGATGGAGCACGGGATCGGCGGCCGCAAGGGCGGGATGGGCGAGTATTTCGCCAAGAAACACTGACACGACATTCCGTAACGTAGTAGGGGAATCTGTTCGACAGATTGTATCTTGTTCCTTGTGATGGGGGCCACATAGCCTTTGAGTACTTATCCACCTCACGGAGGCCCCCATGCAAGAAAAGCTTTCACCAGCAACGCACGGGCACGCGGCCCCTGCCGGCCAGGACCACAACGTCGTGGACCACGAAGCCTGGCTGCAGCCCATCCCCGAATCAGCGCGCACACGCAAGGTATCCGGCCAGTTCTGGATCTGGGCGGGCGCCAACCTGGCTCCCATCAACTGGGTGCTGGGGGCACTCGGGATCCAGCTGGGACTCGGGCTGGCGGACACCGTCACCGTCCTGGTCCTGGGCAACCTGATCGGCATGCTCCTCTTTGGCTGCTTCGTCCTCCTGGGCCAAAAGACCGGAGCCACCGGCATGGTCCTGGCCCGGGCCGCCTTCGGCCGCCGCGGCAACTACCTGCCGGCCGCCATCCAGGCCCTGCTGGTCATCGGCTGGTGCGCGGTGAACACCTGGATCATCCTCGACCTGGTCATGGCACTCTTCGGAACCCTCGGCTGGGTCGACCCTGAAGCCCCCAACTACGCCTGGAAGATCGGCGTCGCCACCTTCATCATGGCCCTGCAGGTCGCCATCGCCTGGTTCGGCTACAAAGCCATCGCGGCCTTCGAAAAATGGACAGTACCGCCCACCATCCTCATCCTCGCCGTCATGTCCGCCGTCGCCTGGTTCGGCATGGACATCGACTGGGGCTACGCCGGACCGGCCGGGCACATCCTGGAAGGCTCCGAGCGCATCGCAGCCATGAGCGCCGTCATGACGGCCATCGGCATTGGCTGGGGCATCACCTGGTTCACCTACGCCGCCGACTACTCCCGGTTCGTCAGCACCAGCGTCCCCAAGAAGAAGGTCTACCTCGCTTCGGTCCTGGGCCAGTTCATCCCTGTGGTCTGGCTCGGCGTCCTCGGTGCCAGCCTGGCCACCAACTCCGGGGAAATCGATCCCGGCAAGCTGATCGTCCTCAACTTTGGCGCCATGGCGCTGCCCGTGCTGCTGATGGTGCTCCACGGCCCCATCGCCACCAACATCCTGAACATCTACACGTTCTCGGTCGCCACCCAGGCCCTGGACATCTCCATCAGCCGCCGCAAGCTTAACCTGTTCGTCGGCGTCTTCTCGCTCGCCGCCGTCGTCTTCTTCATCTTCCAGGAGGACTTCGCGGCGGTGCTTGACGCCTGGCTGATCGGCCTGGTGGCCTGGGTGGCCGCCTGGGGCGGAATCATGCTGGTGCACTACTTCTGGCTGGACAAGCGCTGGCCCGGTGAGCCCGAGCGCCTGTTCGACGCCGTAGGCACCAAGCGCCTGCCCGGCGTCAACTGGGCCGGTGTTGTCTCCCTCGTGGCCGGCATCGTCGCCACCTGGCTGTTCATGTACGGCCTGATCCCCATCATGCAGGGCCCCATCGCCGTGGCCCTGGGCGGCTGGGACCTTTCCTGGCTGGCCGGCGGACTGACCAGTGCCGGGGTGTACGCCATCCTCGGACCGCGGCAGCACATCCGGTACCTCGCAGTGAAGCCCCGGACGGCCAACGCCGTGAACCCCGCTCCCGGGGCAGGCGGCAAGGAAACGGACACCGCGCCTGCCCTTCCCGCCCGCTAAGCCGCACAGCTTCCCTTCCCACAAAACCTGGCGGGCGCCCTGCGCCCGCCGAAAGGATTTCCCGTGAACCAGCCCGCCATCGCGGACGCCCTGCATCCGGTCACCTGGCCCGACGGCGCCAAAGCCGCAGCCTCCTTCACCTTCGACGTGGACGCGGAGTCCTGCACGATCGCCCACGACCCCACCTCCACCCGGCGCATGTCGCTGATGACCCACCAGTCGTACGGTCCCAAAGTCGCCGTGCCGCGGCTCCTGAAAATCCTCGAGCGCCAGGACATCAAGGCCACCTTCTTCATCCCCGGCTTCACCGCCGAGTCCTATCCGGACGTGGTCCGGCAGATCGTCGACGGCGGGCATGAGGTGGGCCACCACGGCTACCTGCACGAACCGATGCAGGGCATCGACGCGGCCACCGAGGCCGGCTACCTTGACCGCGGCCTCGAAGCCCTGGCGAAGGTGGCCGGGGTACGGCCGGTGGGATACCGGGCACCGTGGTGGGAACTGAACTGGCACTCCCCGGGCCTCCTCGCCGACCGCGGCTTCCTCTACGATTCCAGCCTGCTCGACGGCGATGCCCCCTACCGGTTCGCAGTCGCCGCCGATGATCCCAGGGACATCGTGGAGATCCCCGTGGACTGGACCCTTGATGACTGGGAGCAGTACGCCTTCTACCCCGGTGTGACCGGCAGCGGCGTCATCGAAAGCCCGGCGAAGGTCCTGGAAATGTGGACCCTCGAGGCGCAGGCCCACCACTCCCAGGGCAGCTGCTTCGTCCTGACCAACCACCCGTTCATCTCCGGCCGGCCCTCCAAGGCCGTGGCCCTTGAGCAGCTGATTGAGCGGGTGAAGGCGATGGACGGCATGTGGGTCGCCACCATGGAACAGATTGCCCGGCACACCAAGGCCTCGGTCACGGAGGTCCACACCCACGCGCGGATTGACGTGCCGGTATTCCCGGGCGTGGGTGCACAATTCCAGCCGGCCGTGGTGCGGCAGGGGGTGCTGGCCTAGCGTTTGCGGATGAAAGATGAGGCCGGCGGCGGGGTTACCCGCCGCCGGCCTCAGTGGTTCTCCGAGACGGTCACCCGTCTGACAGCAGGGACCGCATCTGCGCGGCCGCGTCGCTGCCCGGTGCGGGGGTGTACACCACGATGTGGAGGTCCGGCCGGTCGGACGGGGACACCTGGTGGTGTTCCAGCTGGAGCACGCCGACAGCCGGGTGGTGGAAAAGGCGCTCGCGGGATTCGAAACCCAGGATGTCGTACAGGTCCCAGCCCTGCCGGAATTCCGGGCTGGCTTCCTTCAGCCGTTCCACCTGGTACTGGATGTCCGGATCACCGAGCCGCTGCCCGGCTTCGGCGCGGAATTCGGCAAGGAACCGCTTGCTGGTGGTTTCCCAGTCCGGCAGGAGGTTGCGGACATAGGGATCGGTGAACACCAGCCAGAGGAGGTTGCGGTCCGCCGGGGCCACGGTGGCGATGTTCGGAAACAGGGCGGCGTAGGCCGTGTTCCAGCCGGCCACGCCCCAGTCCGGGAACAGCGCGAAGCTCGGGTTGGGGTCCAGCGCATCGAGCAGGCGCTGGATGTGGGGCGGCGCAGAATCCGCTGCGGGGCCGGCTGGGGCCGCCGACGCGTACCCGCCCAAGGACAGGACGTAGCCCACGCCGGTTGCCGAGAGATGCAGTGCCCGGCTGACCGCCTCCAGGACCTGCCGGGACGGGCTGATGTCCCTGCCCTGCTCCAGCCACGTGTACCAGGTGACGCTGACGCCCGAAAGGAACGCCACCTCTTCGCGGCGCAGTCCCCGGTCGCGCGCCCGGCCGATCGGCGGCAGCCCATAATCCGCCCGGAGGGCCTGGTCCCGGCGGGCGCGGAGGAAGAGGCCCAGCTCTTTGCGGCGCCCTGGTTCAGTCACCAGGAAATACTATTACTCTGGTACTCCTACTACTAGTAGTAAGAGCGTCTTCCGCATGGGGGGCCATGCCCGCAGGATGGTAAGCATGCCTGCACTTCGCTCGAAAACTGTCACCCACGGCCGCAACATGGCCGGAGCCCGCGCACTGCTGCGCGCCTCCGGCGTCGCCAACGCGGACATCGGGAAGCCGATCATCGCCGTGGCCAACTCCTTCACCGAATTCGTCCCCGGCCACACCCACCTCGCGCCCGTGGGCAGGATCGTCTCCGATGCGATCCTCGCCGCCGGCGCCGTGCCCCGCGAGTTCAACACCATTGCCGTGGATGACGGCATCGCCATGGGCCACAGCGGCATGCTGTACTCGCTGCCGTCCCGCGACCTGATCGCCGACTCCGTGGAGTACATGGTCAACGCCCACTGCGCCGACGCCCTGGTCTGCATCTCCAACTGCGACAAGATCACCCCGGGCATGCTCATGGCGGCACTGCGCCTGAACATCCCCGTGGTCTTCGTCTCCGGCGGCCCCATGGAAGCCGGACGCGTCACCCTCACCGACGGCTCCGTCCGCTCCCTGGACCTGGTGAACGCGATTGCCGACGCCGTGGACGAGTCCATCTCCGATGCCGACATCAACCTCATCGAAGAGAACGCCTGCCCCACCTGCGGTTCCTGCTCCGGCATGTTCACCGCCAACTCCATGAACTGCCTCACCGAGGCCATCGGCCTGTCCCTGCCGGGCAACGGCTCCGTGCTGGCCACCCACACCGCCCGCAAGGCGCTCTACGAGAAGGCCGGCGCCACCGTCGTCGAGCTGGTGAAGCGCTACTACGACGGCGACGACGAGTCCGTGCTGCCGCGCTCCATCGCCACCGCCAAGGCCTTCGACAACGCCATGGCCCTGGACATCTCCATGGGCGGCTCCACCAACACCATCCTGCACCTGCTGGCCGCCGCCCAGGAGGCCGGCGTGGACTACGGCCTGGCCGAGATGGACGCCAAGTCCCGCCAGGTGCCCTGCCTGGCCAAGGTGGCACCCAACGTCGCCAAGGATAAGACCTACTACATGGAGGACGTGCACCGTGCCGGCGGCATCCCGGCCCTGCTGGGCGAGCTGAACCGCGGCGGACTCCTGCACAAGGACGTCCACTCGGTCCACTCCAATGACCTGGACGGCTGGCTGGATGACTGGGACATCCGCGGCGGAAAGGCCACGGAAGAAGCGAAAGCCCTCTGGCACGCGGCCCCGGGCGGCGTCCGTTCCTCCACGGCGTTTTCGCAGTCGAACGAGTGGACTTCCCTGGACACGGACGCAGCGGAAGGCTGCATCCGCTCCGTGGAGCATGCCTACTCCAAGGATGGCGGCCTGGCCGTGCTCCGCGGCAATGTGGCCGTCGACGGCGCCGTGGTGAAGACCGCCGGCGTGGACGAGTCCATCTGGGTCTTCTCCGGCCCGGCCGTGGTGTGCGAATCCCAGGATGAAGCCGTGGAGAAGATCCTGAACAAGACCGTCAAGGAAGGCGACGTGGTGGTCATCCGCTACGAAGGCCCCCGCGGTGGTCCCGGCATGCAGGAAATGCTCTACCCGACCTCGTTCCTCAAGGGCCGCGGCCTGGGCAAGAAGTGCGCCCTCATCACTGACGGCCGTTTCTCCGGTGGCACCTCCGGCCTGTCCATCGGCCACATCTCCCCGGAGGCTGCCTCCGGCGGAGCCATCGCCCTCGTGGAAGACGGCGACATCATCAGCATCGACATCACCCAGCGCTCCATGCAGCTGGAGGTCTCGGACGAGGTCCTGGCCGAGCGCCGCGAGAAGCTGGAGGTCAACGGCGGCTACAAGCCCAAGGACCGGGACCGCCAGGTTTCCGCTGCCCTGCGCGCCTACGCCGCCATGGCCCTCTCCGCGGACAAGGGCGCCGTTCGGGACGTGTCGCTGCTCGAGCGGTAACGCTGGTTCCTGGCGGGGGAAGGGCAGGTCCATTGGCCCTCCTCCGCCAGGGAATATGGCGCCACACTTGAGGGGTCATCGTCGGGCCCGGGGAGGTGTGGTGCGCAGGTTCGAACCGTCCCTCGCGGCAGCCGTCCTTGTGGTGGTGCTGCTGGCCGGATGCTCACCGCAGCCGGCGAGCCCACAGCCCTCGCGGTCCTCCTCTGCTGCCTCCGCACCGGCGACCGGGGCCGCCCTGCCGACGCCGTCGGAGGTTCCGTCTGCAGCATCAGCCGTGCCCGGCACTCCCGCGGCGGGTTCCGCTGCGGCGGCCTGGACCACGTTTACGACGGCGGATGGCACCATGGCGTTCGACCTTCCCGCCGACTGGCGCGTCAAGGACCCCGCGGGGGAACTGGCCGAGGGTGGCGGGGCATTCGCCGAGGTCCGGAACCAGGCCGGAAAGTTTATGGCCACGCTGAGGACCAACATGGCCACCGGATCGACCTGCACCGAAAGGTACCCCTACGAAATCCTGGACACAGTGGACGTCCCGGCACTGGTCCAGGGCGGAGTGGTGCCGGAGTTCGTGTTCGAATCCCGTGCGAATGCCCAGACCCCCGGCCTTTACAGCACCCCGGCTGCCGGTTACGGCATCACCTCGGGACCGGCGGCCAGCGGACCGGACGCGTGCCCCATCTTCCAGTTCTTCAGGTGGCCCCCAAACGCTGCCATGTTCGGTGCGTCCTATGATCCCAACAACAACGCGACGCCCGGAGACCAGTCGCTCCCGTACCTTGAACTCGCACGGAAGTACCGGGGCACGGCCGAGTATTCGGACATCAGGAAAATGATCACGTCGCTGCGGCCCGTGCAGCACTAGCCGGACGCTGGCAGGGGGCCGCCCGGCCAATGGGGGGACCAACGCCCCGCCCTGCCGTCCTGCCCCTCCGGTACCCTTTTCACATGGTGCAGGAAGCAGCCGATTACCGGGCGGAAGGCATCCTGCTCGCCGGGGCGGGACGGGCCATCCTGCTGCAGCTTGCCAACCCCGCCATCGGCCGCGGGGTGGCGGCACACAGCACCTTCACCGAACGTCCCGTCAACCGGCTCAAGGGCACGCTCACCTACGTTTACGCCGTCGTGTACGGAACTGATGAGCAGGTGCATGAGGTGCGCCGCAGGGTGAACCGGGCCCACGCCCCCGTGCGGCGGGCTCCCGACGAATCGTCCGCCGGGTACAGCGCCTTCGATCCCGCGCTGCAGCTGTGGGTGGCGGCCACGCTCTACGACACAGCGCTCACCGTCATCGAGAAGATCTACGGCCCGCTCGATGACGCGGCCGCGGACGCCATGTACCGGGACTATGCACGGCTCGGTACGGCACTGCAGGTTCCGGCGGCCATGTGGCCTGCGGACCGGGACGCGTTCGGCCGCTACTGGCAGGAGCAGCTCGCCGCCCTGCGGGTGGAAGCCGAAGGCGCCCAGGTTGGCCGTGGCCTGCTGTACCCGGAAAACACCGCCCTCTGGTACCGGGCCATCATGCCCTCGGCCCGGTTCCTGACCGCCGGGCTGCTGCCGGGCCAGCTGCGGAAGGACTTCGGCCTCACCTGGAGCGACCGTCACGAACGGCGATTCAACCTGACCATGCGCGTCCTGGCGGTGGCCTACCCCAAACTTCCACGGCGAACCCGGCACTGGTTCAAGGACTACTGCCTGGGCGAACTCGACAAGGACCTGCGCGGGACCGGCCGGCTGCAGCAGCGCCAGGGGAGCCGTGCGTAGTTCCACCCCCGTCGAACAGAGGATCGACGACTACGCCCGCCGCTTCCTGGCCACCGCCCCGGCCCGCGGCGCCAGGGCACGGCTCACCGAGTTCACCGTTTTCGGCCTCAAACAGGGCTGGGCCTGCATCTTCGGAGCAGCGCTCCTGGCCGTGCTCATGGCCGCCCGGCTGTGGTACCCGGACACAGCGGTGCTGGCGCGGAACGATTTCCTGACGCTCGCCGCCGTCGTCATCCAGGTCCTCATGGTCGCGTTCAAACTGGAAACCCTGAAGGAACTGCGCGTCATCGTCCTGTTCCACCTGGTGGGGACAGTGATGGAACTGTTCAAGACAGACGTCGGCTCCTGGTCCTACGAGGCCGAGGGCGTCCTCCGGATCGGGGCTGTACCGCTCTTCAGCGGCTTCATGTATGCCGCCGTGGGCTCGTACATGGTGCGCGTCTACCGGCTCTTCGACCTCAGGTTCGATGCCTACCCAAGGCGCTGGATCACGGCTGTCCTCGCCGGCGCCATCTACGCCAACTTCTTCACCCACCACTACATCTGGGACCTGCGCTGGGTGCTGCTGGCCGCCGTCGTGATTGTGTATGGCCGCTGCGTGATGCACTTCCGTGTCTTCCGCAGGGAGTTCCGCATGCCGCTGGTGGCCTCCTTCCTGCTGGTGGCCCTGTTCATCTGGATCGCCGAGAACATCGCCACCTGGTCCGGGGCCTGGCTCTACCCCAGCCAGGCCGCCGGCTGGCATCCGGTGGGCCTGGAGAAACTCGTGGCCTGGTTCCTGCTGATGCTCATCTCCGTGGTGCTGGTGGCCTGGGTCTACAAACCCCGGCCGCCGGAACCACGAGGCATGCGACGCCGGGACATTCCGTCGGCTGCATCGCGGCGCTAAAAGGGGGTCTGCCAAGACCCGTTTCAGCAGGGCCCTCGCTACGGCTTCGGGACCACGCTTTGATGGACTGTATGCCTCCCGAAACCACAACCAGCAGAACCAGCACGCCGCAAAAAACCCACGGCAGCGAGCATCGCCAGGCCCACTGGGGAGGCGTCTTTGCGATGTCGCTGTGCGTCTTCGCCCTGATCGCCTCCGAGTTCATGCCGGTCAGCCTGCTCACGCCAATGGCAGCGGAGCTCCAGGTCTCCGAGGGGATGGTGGGGCAGGGCATCTCGGTGTCCGGCCTGTTCGCGGTCCTCACCAGCCTGTCGGTCTCCCGCCTGGCCGGCAACCTGAACCGCAAGGCCGTGCTGCTGGGCCTCACGGCATTGATGGCGGTCTCCGGGGCGCTGGTGGCCCTGGCGCCGGGATACCTGATCTTCATGACCGGCCGCGCCCTCATCGGCGTGGTCATCGGTGGATTCTGGTCCCTCTCCGCGGCCACCGCCATGCGGCTGGTCCCGCCCCACCAGGTAGCGCGCGCCCTGGCGATCTTCAATGGCGGCAATGCCCTCGCCACCGTCCTGGCCGCCCCGCTGGGCAGCTGGCTGGGCGCCGTCATGGGCTGGCGGGCGGCCTTCTTCTGCCTGGTTCCATTGGCCGCCGTTGCTTTGGCCTGGCAGTGGTTCAGCCTTCCGTCCATGTCGGTGGACAAGCCGCGGGAAGCAGGCAGCGTCCTGGCGATCTTCGCCGCGTTCAAGAACCGCCCGGTGGCTTGGGGCATGGCCGCATGCGGGTCCTTCTTCATGGGACAGTTCGTCCTGTTCACCTACATCCGCCCGTTCCTGGAACGGGTTACGCGGGTTGATGCCGCCACGGTGTCCCTGGTCCTGCTGGTGCTTGGCGTGGCAGGCTTTGCCGGCACCATGCTGATCGGCCGGTTCCTGGGGAAAGCCCTGTACCGGACGCTCGCCTTCGTTCCCGCGCTCATGGCCGTCATTGCGGCGCTGCTCGTGCCGGCCGGCGGCTGGTTCGCCGCCGTGGTGGTTTTGTTGGGTTTGTGGGGCTTGCTGTCAACGGCCGCGCCGGTGGGCTGGTGGAGCTGGATCGCCGAGGCCATGCCGCACGACGCCGAGGCAGGCGGCGGCCTGATGGTGGCCGTAGTCCAGACCTCGATCGCCATCGGCTCAACCCTGGGCGGTGTCCTGTTCGACTCCGCCGGTTACGGCGGCACCTTCATCGCGAGCGCAGCAGTCCTGTCCGTCGCGGCCGCCTTGGTGGTCGTGACAGCCCGGGCCACTCGCCGGTCGGCGTGACCAACAGATTTCCAGTTAACCGAAGCAACAGGAGGAGACCATGAAGTTCACCAAGAGCGGCGGCCAGACCGGCGCCGGGCCAAAGGAATGGTTCACGGGAACGGTGCAGATCGACGGGATCCGCAACCCCGATGAACAGTCGGCCATCGGCTGCGCCCATGTCCGGTTCGCCCCGGGCGCCCGCACCGCGTGGCACCACCACCCGAAGGGCCAGACCCTCTACGTCACCGACGGCATTGGGCTGGTTGCCCGCCGCGGCGGCGAGGTCCAGGAAATCCGTCCGGGCGACGTGGTCTACATCGAGCCCGGCGAGGAACACTGGCACGGGGCCACCCCCGAGCGCTTCATGGCGCACGTGGCCATGCAGGAAGCCGACGCGGACGGCCAGGTGGTCACCTGGCTCGGCCACGTCACTGACGAGGAGTACGGAGCGTAGCTTCCGCCCCGGGCAGGAAAAGAGCGGACGACGCCGGAAGAATCCGGCGCCGTCCGCTCTCCTCGTCGCGGGGGAGCGTCAGTCGTCGTAGGTGTTGGCGATGTAGACATCGCACGGGGCGTTGTGCGCGACGCTGTTGGCGACACTGCCCAGGAGCCGGCCGATGCCGCGCATCCTGCGGTTGCCCACCACGATCAACCGGGCGTCCAGGCGGATCGCTTCCTTGATCAGGGAATCGGCGGGCTTGCCCCGGGCAGCGAAGTGGGTGACCTCCACTCCGGGCCGGGAGTTGGCCAGGTCCCTCGCCACGATCTCCGAGCTGTCCGCATTGGAAATCCTGACCTTGTCCGAACCCACGCCGAAAGTTTCGGCGGTTTCGCTTTCAAACCCGGTCACCACATGCAGTGACGCGCCCAGCGATTCCGCCAGGCCCAAGGCCACTTCCGCAGCCTTCCGTGCCGACGGGCTCGCGTCCACGCCTACAACCACTACTCCACTCATCCTGCACTCCTTCGTTAGTCCTGGCGCAATGTCCACCTGCCAGTCTAGGGAGTACCCCCGTCATGCTTCGGTATCACACAGTTGCTGCCGCAAACGCCGCCGCTGCCTGTCCATCAGAACGCCGAACCGATCGAGGCCAGTTCAGGGGCGGCAGTTCCGGCGTACCGGTTTTCCGGACGCGCCAACCCGTAGTGCTCCCGCAGGGTCCGTCCGGTGTACTCGGTGCGGAACAGTCCGCGCTCCTGCAGGATGGGAACCACCTGGTCCACGAAGGTTTCCAGCCCGGAGGGGAGCACCGGCGGCATGATGTTGAATCCGTCCGCCGCGCCGCCGTCGAACCATTCCTGGATGGCGTCCGCCACCTGTACGGGCGTACCGGTGAAGGTGCGGTGCCCGCGGCCGCCGCCCAGCCGGCCGATCAGCTGACGCACCGTGAGCTGCTCGCGGCGGGCCAGCTGCACGATCAGCGTGTAGCGGCTCTTTGCCCCCTCGATCTCATCCTCGCTGGGCAGGTTGGCCGGCAGTTGGCGGTCCAGGGGCAGGTCCTCCGGGTCCACGCGGAGGGTCCTGGCCAGCTGGATCCGGGCGTACTCCGGCTTGATCAGCCGGTCCAGTTCGCGCTCCAGTTCCAGGGCCTCCTCCTCGGTGGCACCGATGACCGGGACAATGCCCGGCAGGATCTTGATGGTTTGCGGGTCGCGGCCGGCGGCGGCGGTGCGGGCTTTGAGGTCGCGGTAGAAGTCCTGCGCGTCGGCCAGGGTCTGGTGGGCGGTGAAGACGGCGTCCGCGTAGCGGGCGGCGAGGTCCTTGCCGTCCTCGGACGATCCGGCCTGGACAATCAGGGGATGGCCCTGCGGTGAGCGGGGGACATTGAGGGGACCGCGGACTTTGAAGTGCGTGCCGTGGTGGTCGATGGTGCGGATCTTGTCCGCGTCGCCCCATACGCCGGCGGCTTTGTCTGCGAGCACTGCGTCGTCCTGCCAGCTGTCCCAGAGTTTCTGCGCCACCTCGATGAATTCGGCGGCACGCTCGTACCGGACGGCGTGGGCGGGCTGATCGTCCACGCCGAAGTTCCGGGCGGCGTCGGGGCCGGCGGTGGTTACCACGTTCCAGCCGGCGCGGCCGCCGCTGGCCCAGTCCACCGAGGCGAAGCGGCGGGCCAGGTTGAACGGTTCGTTGTAGGTGGTGGAGGCGGTGGCGATCAGCCCGATGTGTTCGGTGGCGCCGGCGATGGCCGTCAGCAGCACAGTAGGCTCCAGCTTGCCGGCCGGGCGGCGGCCCACCTCGCCGAACAGGACGGGGGAGTCGGCAAAGAAGATCGAATCGAGTTTGCCGCGCTCGGCAGTTTGGGCGAGCTTTTGGTAGTGCCCAATGTTCGTGCCCGCGTGCGGGTCGCTTTCCGGCAACCGCCAGGATGCTTCGTGGTGGCCTGTGCTCATCAGGAAGGCGTTGAGGTGAAGCTGGCGGTCGGTGGGCTGGTTGTTGGCAGTCATGGCTGTTTCCTTGCTGGATGGAGGGAAGGGGCGTGGGTTTTGGCAGGCGCAGCCACCGGGGTCAGTGGCCCGCCGTTGCATCGACGCCGAGTGCGGCCAGGAGATCGCGGCGGAGGGCCTCGTGTCCGGCGGCGTCGGCGGAGGTGCGGATGGGTGGCGCCACGGGCCGGACTGTGGCGATCCGGCCCTGGTCCAGGACCACGATCCGGTCAGCAAGCGCAATGGCCTCGTCCACGTCGTGGGTGACCAGCAGGACGGCGGGACGATGGACTGCCACCAGGTCCTGGAGGAGGCCGTGCATCCTGATCCGGGTCAGCGCGTCCAGGGCACCGAACGGCTCGTCCGCCAGCAGCAGCTGCGGTTCGCGGACCAGGGAGCGGGCCAGCGCCACGCGCTGCTGTTCGCCGCCGGAGAGTTGGTGCGGCCAGGCCTTTTCGCGCCCGGCGAGCCCCACCTCGGCGAGGGCCTTGCGCGCCCGGGCCTCGGCGTCGTGCTCGCGAATACCCAGGGTGACGTTGCCCAGGACGGTGTCCCACGGCAGCAGCCGGGAATCCTGGAAAACCACGGAGACGCGGTCCGGGACGCTGATCACGCCGCTGCCGCGGACCTCGTGGTCCAGGCCGGCCAGGGCACGCAGCAGGGTGCTCTTCCCGCAGCCGCTGGGTCCCAGCAGGGCCACGAATTCGCCGGGCGCGATGTCCAGGTCCACACCGTCCAGGACACTCTTGGTACCGAAGCTGCGGATGAGCCCGCGGACTGAAACAGCGGCGCCGGACTTGGTGCCGGCGGGGGAGGGGGCGACGGCGGTCAGCCCGCCAGGGTGCGCTGCCATGAGAGGGCCTTTCGTTCGATGAAACGGACAATTCCGTCGGAGAGGAGGCCAAGGATGCCGTAGACGGCCAGGCCCAGGATGATGATGTTGGTCTGGCCGTAGGTGCGGGCGAGCTCCATCATGTAGCCGATCCCGCTGGTGGCGTTGATCTGTTCCACCACCACCAGGGACACCCAGGCGCCGGTCACCGCGAAGCGCAGGCCCAGGAAGAAGCCCGGCAGGGCGCCGGGGAGGACCACCTTGCGGATGAAGCCGGCCCGGCCCAGGCCCACCGTCCGGGCAAGTTCGACGAACCGCAGGTCGATGCCGCGCAGCCCGGCATGGGTCTGAAGGTAGACGGGGACGAAGACGCCCAGGGTGATGGTGAGGACCTTCATGGTCTCGTCGATGCCGAACCACAGGATGAGCAGCGGGATCAGGGCCAGGCCGGGGATGGCACGCTTGATCTGCACCGGACCGTCAATCAGTGCTTCACCGATCCGGCTCAGCCCGGACAGCAGGGCCAGCACCGCTCCCACCAGGATGCCGAAGAACAGTCCCAGGCCGGCGCGCTGGGCGGAGATCGCCAGGTTCTCCTGGAGCCGGCCGTCGGCGATGAGCTCACCGGCGGTGGCCACGACGGTCCAGGGTTCGGAGAGGATGCGCGGATCCAGCGCCCCGGTGGCGGACGCGGCTGTCCACAGCAGCAGCAAAGCGGACGGACCCACCCAGGCGAGCCGCCGTCGTCGTCCGGGCCCCAGCCTCCTGCCCGCGGGCCGCACGTCCGGACGGCCAGCCTGCGCCGGGTCCTGGTGGGGTGCGACGACGGGACGGTCCAGTACCGCGCTCATGCCGCGCCACCCTTGGCGGCGGAGGCGAACGCCGTGCCGGCGATGGCCTCGAAGCGGGTGTCATACAGGTCCGCCGCCGTCAACTGCGGCTTCTTCTGCTCGCGTGCCAGCAGGTCGATGGTTTCCTGGTGCCGGGCGATCGCGTCGGTCCACGTGGTGGGCAGGTCGCGCTTGCCCGTGGCGTCGATCAGGTACTGGCCATCCTCACGGGACAGGCCCTGGTCCTTGACGTAGTAGCCCGACAGCCACTCGGCGGGGTGGTCCTCAATCCAGCGCTGCGCCTTGCCCCAGACCTTCGCGTAGGCGGCAAGGGCGGCGGCCTTGGCGGGATCGGCCAGGACTTTGGCAGGGGAGTAGAGGAGGCTGGGATCATCGCGGAGCCCGTGGCGGAGGGTGGTGGCGCCGTCGGCCTTGTACTTGGCCAGGTAGCGCTTGATCTGGACGCCGCCCAGCGGAGCCGCGTCCACCTGCTTGCTGGCCAGCGCGGTGGCGTAGGCGTCCCCGGTGCTGGGGAGCTCCACGAGCTTGACGTCTTCCTGCTTGAGGCCGGCTTTGTCCAGGATGCGCAGCACCAGGGCGCCCTGTGCCTGGCCGGGGGAGTAGGCCACTTTCTTCCCGCGCAACTCCTCGAGCTTGCCGATGCCGGCTCCCGGTGCCACACCGAGCTCGTAGATGGGATGGTTCACCGCGTCCTGCCGGTAGCCGGCGGCGATGATGCGGACGTCCAGCCCGGTCCACGTGGCGTGGATGGGCGGAATGTCCGCCACTGACCCGACGTCCAGGGCGTTGGCGCGGAAGGCCTCGGTGGTCTGCGGGCCGCCGGAGATGTTGGCGAATTCCACCGTAAATCCGTCCAGGTCCGTGATCAGGCCGGACAGTTCCAGGGCCACTTTGATGCTGGGATCTCCCACCGTGATGGTGGTTCCGGCGGGGACGGAGGCGCCCAGCGGGCCAAGGGATGACTGGCTGATGCGTTCGGCGCCCGCGGTGGCGGCACCGCCGCAGGCTGAGAGCAGCCCCGCGGCAGGCAGGGCCAGGAGGGCGCCCAGGGCGCGGCGGCGGGTAAACGCCCGAGCGGGGCCGGGTCGGGGCGGGGATGCTGGGAAGGACATGGTGTTCCTTTCGGGAAGATTCCGGGTACGACGACGGCACCCGGGATGGGTGCCCGGGTGGGCGTGGGAGGTTGGTGGGGGTGCCTGAACGGCGCTGGGTGCGTGGTTTTGCGCTGATGTCCCAGGTGGTGCGTACGGCTTGGCCGGTGCCGTGGAAACACCTAAACACGGCTTGCGGGATCTTGGCCAGCATCACGCAACGGACGCTCAACGCGACGAAACGGCACTACTCATGGCGCCATCCTGGAGACAAAGCAGGCAACCCGGCGCCATGAACCGCAACGGACGTTAATGTGACTGGACGTCCGCGAGGGGCCGGCGTCAGGTGCGGAAAAGCTTCCTGCCCAGGCCCTGGAAGAACCCCGGTTCCAGCGCAGGGTCGATCACCGCCGGCCGTGCGCCGGTATCCGTCCCCCAACGTGCCACCGGCCGGCGCCTGTTGTTCCAGTCGACGGCCCCGAACTGCGGGTTGTAGAGCGGCGGGTCTACCCCTTCCGCCGTGAAGATGGCCCACATCCAGTCAGGGATGCAGTCCGCCGTCCGGGGGTAGGCCAGGAGTTGCCGTGCCCAGATGGACGCACCAGCCGGTTCCGCGCCGGGGTGCCACCGGCCGTCGTCCGTCTTCTTGAGAAGTTCTTCATCAAACAGTTCCACGGCTCCGGGGCGGTCAGGGTATACATGGACCTCCGCCGAGGTCCAGGTTCCGATACCCGGTTCGTAGGCCCGGCTGCGGTATTCGTCCAGCCATACGATCAGCGCCTCGTAGGAGAACTCTTCCTTGCCATCCACAAGGTCACGAAGTTTGCCGCCGGTGCGGGCATAGCCGTGGCCAAGGGTACTGGAGCCCCGGTGGACCAGCACCTGCACCACTTCCTCCGCGCCACGGGCAAACCCGGCGGGGCCAAAAGCCTCACGGCTGAGCTGTTCAAGGCCCTCAATGACGAACGGATCAGCTCTCAGGTCACGCACGGGCAGGTCGCCGGCTTTCTTTGGTCGGAGGGTGGAACGAAGGGTCCGGTGTCAGGCCCGTACGTGGCCCTGGGCCAAGCCGGCAATGTTCTCGGTGACCGCCCAGGACGCCAGGAGCTTGAGGGCTTCCTCGGAGGCGCTGCCGGGGGTTGCGGGATACACCGTGAGGGTATGTCCGGGGTCTTCCTCCAGTCCGAGGACCTGGTAGTTCAGCTCAAGGAGCCCCACCACCGGGTGCTGGAAGAACTTGGTGCCCGCATAGTGGCGCCGGACGTTGTGCGCGGCCCACAGGGTGCGGAATTCGTCGCTGCGCATGGACAGTTCGCCGATGAGTTCCGCGATCCCCTTGTCATGCGGGTTGCGGCCGGCCTCGCGGCGGAGGATGGCCACGTTGGTGTTCGCTGCCCGCTCCCAGTCCGTATAGAAGTTGTGGGCGCGGGGGTCCAGGAAGATGAACCGCGAGTGGTTGGCCGGCCGCGACGGAGTGCGGTACATGTCCGAGTAGAGGGCATACCCCAGGGTGTTGGCGGCCACGATGTCCAAACGGTTGTTGCCGATAAAGGCCGGCGCCCCCGTGATGGTGTCCAGGAGGAACTGCAGCTCCGGCCGCACCGCCGTGGACGCCGAACCGCCGGCGCTCGCAGCCCGCTTGCGTCCCGAGGTGTTGGCTGCCCGGGCCAGGTCGTAGAGGTGGTCGTGCTCGGCCCGGTCCAGTTCCAGGGCGCCGGCAATGGCATCCAGGACGCTGTCCGAGACGCCATTGAGGTTGCCCCGTTCCAGGCGGGTGTAATAGTCCACGCTGACGCCCGCCAGCCGGGCTACCTCCTCGCGCCGCAGCCCGGGAACGCGGCGCCGGCCGCCGTACGGTTCAATGCCTGCCTGCTCGGGGGTGATGCGTCCACGGCGGGAGGAGAGGAACTGCCGTACCTCGGCTCGGTTATCCATAGGGACCACGTTACGACGATTCCGCGAACCCTAAGGAGGGTCTGCCAAAACCAGTTAGGGCAGGGCCCTCGCCAACTGCCCGCGATGCGGGTTTCATGGGATTGTCCGCTTTCAGCCTTTCAGCATTTGGAGGACCCAGCATGCGCGCAACCATCATGCACGCCCCCGGAGACGTCCGCGTCGAGGATCGTGACAAGCCAGCCATCCAGCGGCCCACTGACGCAGTCATCAAGCTCGTGGCCGCCTGCGTGTGCGGGTCCGATTTGTGGCCCTACCGGGGCGCCGACAAGCTGGCCCGGCCGCAGCCCATGGGCCACGAGTACGTTGGCATCGTCGAAGAAATCGGCGCCGACGTGAAGAACGTCCAGCCCGGCCAGTTCGTCGTGGGGTCCTTCTTCGCCTCGGACAACACCTGTGAGATCTGCCGCTCCGGCTACCAAAGCGGCTGCGTCCACCGCCAGGGCGTGGGCGGCGCCCAGGCCGAATACCTGCGCGTCCCGCTGGCGGACGGCACTTTGGTGGCCACCCCGGAAATTCCCGACGACGCACAGATCCCATCCTTGCTTGCCGCCTCCGATGTCCTGGGCACCGGATGGTTCGCCGCCAAGGCGGCCGAGGTGGGCCCCGGCAAGACCGTAGCGGTCGTGGGCGACGGCGCCGTGGGGCTCTTGGGGATCCTCGCAGCCAAGCAGATGGGCGCCGCGAAGATCATCGCCATGTCCAGGCATGCCGACCGGCAGGCCCTGGCCCGTGAGTTCGGTGCCACCGACATTGTCGAAGAACGTGGCGACGCAGGCGTGAAGAAGATCAAGGAACTCACCGGCGGCCTTGGCGCGCATTCGGTGCTCGAAGCCGTGGGCACCCAGGAATCAATGCTGCAGGCCATCCACGCCACCCGCGCCGGAGGCCACGTAGGGTTCGTGGGCGTCTCCCATGATGTGGCGCTCCCCGGCCGGGACCTCTTCAATTCGCACGTGCACCTGCATGGCGGCCCTGCCCCGGTCAGGCAGTACCTGCCCGAGCTGATCGACCTGATCCTCCGCGGCGAGATCAATCCCGGCAAGGTCTTTGACCTTGAACTGCCACTGGAACAGGCAGCGGACGCATACAAGGCCATGGACGAACGCCGGGCCATCAAGGTGCTGCTGCGCCCGTGACCACGGTCCTGCCTTCGACAGGCGGCCGGCAAGGGTAGGACTCCCAAGACCAGTTACAACAGGGCCACCCTGGCTGCGCCCACACACAGGGTTTCACCAGGGAAGCCCTTGTAGCATCGAGTTATCCCCCAACAGATCAGAGGAGAACCATGACTACCGTCAAGGCTTATGCATCCCCGTCCGCAACGGAGGACCTGGTGGCCACCACCATTGAACGCCGCGAGGTGGGTCCGCACGATGTCATGATCGAAATCAAGTTCGCCGGCATCTGCCACTCGGACATCCACACCGTCCGCGGCGACTGGGGCCCGCAGCAGTACCCGCTGGTCCCCGGCCACGAAATCGCCGGCATCGTCACCGAGGTTGGCTCGGCCGTGACCAAGCACGCCGTTGGCGACCGCGTGGGCGTTGGCTGCATGGTCAACTCGTGCAAGGAATGCGTCAACTGCCAGAAGGGCGAGGAGCAGTACTGCCTCAAGGGCAACGTGGGCACCTACGGCGCCGTTGACCGCGACGGCACCATCACCCAGGGCGGCTACTCCACCCACGTCGTGGTCACCGAGGACTTCGTGGTGACCATCCCCGAGGGCATCGACCTCGACGTTGCCGCGCCGCTGCTGTGCGCCGGCATCACCACCTACTCCCCGCTGCGCCACTGGGGTGCCGGCCCCGGCAAGAAGGTCGCCGTCGTCGGCCTGGGCGGACTCGGCCACATGGCCGTCAAGCTGGCCCACGCCATGGGCGCCGACGTGACGGTCCTGTCCCAGTCGCTGAAGAAGCAGGAAGATGGGCTGCGCCTGGGCGCCGACAACTACTACGCGACCAGCGACGAGAACACCTTCTCCGAGCTCGCCGGATCCTTCGACCTGATCATCAACACGGTCAGCGCCTCGATCGAGATCAGCTCCTACCTGGGCCTGTTGAAGCTGGACGGCGCGCTGGTGAACGTCGGTGCCCCGGCCGAGCCGCTTCCCGTCAACGCCTTCGCCCTGATTGGGGGCCGCCGCTCCTTCGCCGGTTCCATGATCGGCGGCATCCGTGAAACCCAGGAGATGCTCAACTTCTGCGCCGAGCACCACCTGGGCGCCGAGATCGAGGTCATCCCGGCCGAGAAGATCAACGAGGCCTACGAGCGGGTCCTCGCCTCGGACGTCCGGTACCGGTTCGTGATCGATACCGCCACCCTCTAAAGCACCACCATGTGCGGCGGGCCGGCTCCGAAAGGGGCCGGCCCGCCGTAGTGCTTAAACCGTGGGTGAAGGACGACGCCGGACCGGCCTCAGGGCGCGAGGCTTCGCAGGATCGACGCGGCCGGGCCCGCCATGGTGGTCCGGTAGTTGATGCCTGCCCAGAGGTTCAGCCCTTCCGGATCCCCCGCGGCTGCCGCCGCGGCACGCAGGGGAGTGGTGAGGTGATGGATCTCCGGGTACCCGTAGGGGGCATCGGCGTCATGGCGGCGCATGAACGCGTTGTACAGCCCGCGGGCATTGCGGCCGGAAAACGCGCGGGTAACGGCGGTGGTGGTGAAGTGGTCCGGGGACGCCAGCGCCGCCCGGTGCGCCGGTTTGGTTCCAGCTTCGTCGGCGCGGAGGAACGCCGTGCCGGCCTGGACGGCTGCTGCACCGACGCTGAGGGCGGCCCGCGTTTCGTCCGCGGTGGTGATCCCGCCGGCCGCGACCAGGGGCACTTCGAGGTCGGACAGTTCCTCGAGGATCCCGTGCAGGGGCACCTCCGGCGGGGCGCCGGCGGCGTTGAAGGTGCCGCGGTGGCCGCCGGCCTCGGGACCTTGGACGCAGAGGGCATCAGCACCCCGGGTAAGTGCCTGGAGTGCCTCGTCTCGGCCCGTCACCGTGGCCATGACGTATACGCCGCGTTTCTTCAGGGAATCCACAACGTCAGCACCGGGAAAATCGAAAGTAAAGGACACCACCGCCGGTGCCAGGTCCAGCAGGACCTCCAGCTTCCTCTCCCAGCCGTCATCGTCGTGCCGTGGATCCCCCAGTTCGACGCCGAAGCGTTCGGCGTCCGGGGCAAGCGAGGCGGCATAGCGCTGCAGGGCCTCGGGAGTGATGACGGAGGGCTGGGGGACAAAGAGGTTGACCCCGAAGGGTGCGCCCGTGTGTTCCCTGACGGCTTCAATGTCGGCGCGCATCGCGTCCGCCGTCTTATACCCGGCGGCCAGGAAACCCAGGCCGCCGCCGGCGCTGACCGCTACCGCCAGTTCCGGAGTGGACGGCCCGCCCGCCATGGGCGCCTGGATAACGGGCAGTTCCAGGGACCCGGGACTGAACCGACGTGGTTTCCGCTCGCTGTTCAACTCATGCCTCCCGGGCCGGCTGCGCCTACCTGACGAATGCTACGCCGGTCCGGCTTCCGGCACGAAGCGGCGAATCAGGAGCCGGTTGTCTGAACCCGCCGTGACAGGGCCGGGCCGGGCGGCGGAACGTCCCTAGGCGTCGTGGCTTCCGTCCTGGACCGGGCCTGCGGGCGCGATCCGCGCCACCGTGACTTTTACGGAGACGTCCGCCGGGGCAAAGTGCTTCCGGACCGCGGCGGCAACACCCCGGACCACGTCCGGGGTACGTGCCTCCGCGCTGACGCCTACCCGCACGGTCACCTGGGTGCGGCCGTCCTGGTCACGGACGTCCACCAGTGCGTCGTCCTCCGGCTCAGTGCCCTGGCGGTTCAGTACTGCGACGGCCCGGGCCGGAAGCCGCTGCCACAGGGTCCGTGCGGGAAATACTTCCGTGACGCCGTCGACCGCCATGACGACGTTCTTCAAGGGTGTGGTCACTGTTCCTCCCGGGGGGCGTCGATGACGTCGGTGATAGTGATGTCGATGGCCGCAATGGTCAATTCCGTGTGCCTGGCCAGCGCCTCGGCCAGATCCTGCCGCAGCGATGCCGCGCTGTCCATGAGATGCTGGCCGAACAGCACGGCGAGGTCCACGCGGACCGTCACCGGCGCTCCCGGGAGGGTGACGTCGCCGTCGAGCTTTACGCGTCCGGCGACTGTCCCGGGCAGGTTGTCAGCCACGGACCGGACCAGCGCAAGCACTGCCCCTTCCGTTTCGGACAGCGTGTCGGCGGGGTCCTCGGACTGCAGCGGAATGGTCCGGCCGGGCCGCAGTTCCAAGGCCAGGTTCGCCAGGATGTTTTTCATCCAGTCGTCCGTACCACTGCCGGCCGCGGCAACGTCGCTGGCAAAGAGCTCGTTGCCGGCGGCGGAAAGCCGGCGGAGGGAGTCGAGGCCGTTGCGGCACTCCGGGCAGGATTCGAGGTGGTGCGGGTCAGCGAATTCACCGGTGTCCAAGTAGACGCTGAGTTCCTCAAGTGTGTGGCCGCACTCGAATGTGTCGTGGGGCATGCTCATCGCCAATCCTCCATTTCGCGGACCAAGGCGGTCCTGGCACGGGCAAGCCGCCCCCGGACGCTGGCTGGGCTGATGTTCAGGGTTTGCGCAATTTCTTCGTAGCTCTGTCCGTTGATCTCTTTCAGGATCCAGCAGCGCCGCTGCTCTTCGGGCAGGGTTGCCAGGGCCGCCTTCAGCGATTCAATGCCGGCGCCGGCCACTACTGCGGTCTCGGGCCCGGCTCCGGGCGAGACAGTGTCCGGCGGCGCGTCGTCCTCCCCGCCGGCCAGGCTGGTGTGGTTCCTGCGGCGGCGCAGCAAATCGATGCTCCGGCTGCCCGTAAGCCGCAGCAGCCAGCCTTTGACGGCCGCCGGGTCGCGCAGGGTGTCCAGTTGCTTCCAGGCTTGGACCAGTGCTTCCTGCACGGCGTCGTCGGCGTCCGCGTAGGAGCCTGTCAGCCTGCGCGCGGAGGCCCGCATGTGGGGGCCGTAGCGCCGGGCGAGGGCTTCGAAGGCCGCCGTGTCGCCGTCGGCCGCCCTGCCCACCAAAATGGCATCGGGGACCAAATCCAACTGGTCCCGCATCAAGGGTGAACCTGTCACCGAACCCTGCTTTCACTATCGCCGCGAACGCCGGACGCGCGGCAGGCAGGTCCGCGGACCGCCGTGGCGGTGCCGCGGGCCTGCCGCTGGGATTGGCTAGTCTTTGCGGAAACCTTCTTTGACCTTGGCTGTAGCGTCCTTGAGGTTGCTGCCGATGCCCTTGGCTGCGTCCTTGACCTTTTCGCCGGCTTCCTGGAGTTTCGCCTGCGCCTGGTCCCGCTGGCCTTCGCGTTCCAGTTCCTCGTTGCCGGTCAGCTTGCCGGCACCTTCCTTGGCGGCGCCGAGGTGGTTGGTTGCCGCGTTGTTGAGCTTGTCGTCGAGTCCCATGAGGGTGTGCCTTTCTGTCGTGTTCGGTTCCTGCTAGCCCGCGCGCAGTGCCCGGGCCAGTTTGGTCCTGGTTCCAGTTCCTATTCGGACCAGGACGTCATTGCGATGGCCCAGCAGCGCATCGATGGCGCTGACCAGGTCCTCGGCCACGTCTGCCACCTCCCGCGGCGAAGCGCCGCGGCGTGCCTGGAGGGTCAGGCGCAGGGAGGTGCGCGCGGTATTTTTCGAGCCGCGCCGGCGCCAGGCGGTCAGGGAGCTCCCGACGACGGACCGGTTGCCTTCCAGCGCCGCCTCCACGGCTGCCGCCAGGTAGGAGATCTCTACCGCCGTGTCGCCCAGTTCCGCGTCATCCTGCCGCGCCGCTGTCCTGGTCCTGCCACCGCCTTGGCGGGCCAACCAGAGAATGGTGATGAGGGCCCCGAGCAGCAACACCGCCGGCGCCGCCAAAGACCACCAGCTGCCCACCGGTTCCGGCGACGGCGCGGTGTCCCGCAGGGCCTGCCACGCCGTCAAGGCGCTGCCGGCTGCGGCGCTCCAGCCCGTGCGCACGTCCGCGTTCAGTCCGGCGGCCGCCGCCAGGATTCCAGCGCCGATCAGGATCACTCCGGTAAGCGCCAGGAAGGTCCGGTTCATTGCCCTGTTCGTGTTGTTCATTGTCCTACTGCCCCTTCCGCGGCGATGGTCACGTCCGCTGCCAGGTTCCTGGCCAGCCGGCAGGAAGCGACTTCCCGGGCTGCCGCTTCGGTGAGCACTTCCCGGTCAAGGGGCTGGCCCGACGTCGGCCGGACCGACACGTGCGCGCGGCGCCGTCCCACCGTTGTGCTCACCTGCTCCGGCGCCAGGTTGGCGGCCAGGCGCACTTGGCGTGAAACGGCGGCGGCAATGGCTTCGTCATCCACCACCAGCGCCAGGCGTTCGCTGTGCATGGCCCGCCGGCCCCGGCGGCCACCCTTGACGGCAGCCACGAGAAGCGCGGCACCGAGTACCGCCGCCGCGGCGCCGGCTGCTGTCATCACGGCCGGTTGCACCGCCTGGGGCAGGTCCCTCACGGCAGTCGCCATGGCATCGGGGCTGGCCACGAGCGGGCCGCGGCCCAGGAGCGCGAGGACGCACTCGGTCCCCAGCCACAGGAAGCCGGCGAGTAGCAGCACGGCCGAGGCCACGGACAGTCCGGTGCGCGATGAGTGCGTCTCCCTCCGGAGCATCCGCTTTTGCATGCGGCCCTGGTTCATGGCTACCTCCCGTCCTGTTGCTGTGCCCGGTCCGTGCGGGCTTCCTTGGCCGCCCGTGGTGCCGCGGTGAGCCGGATGTTGATCCGGCCAATGTCCATCCCGGTGATCCGCCGCCCGGCGAAGGCGATCCTCAGCCGGGCAATGTTTGCCTGCTCGAAGGTGGAGTGTTGCTCCCTTCCCGCCGGGGCCGGGTCCAGGAGCGGGGGAACAGGGAGCCGCATCTGCAGATCGACCCCGAGTTTTCCGGCATCGTCCCGGAGGGCGGCGGAAGCGTCATCCCGCGGGACGCCGTACGCGCCGGCTGCCACGGCCTCCAAGGTGTGCCGCAGGGCAGCCGGGGCGATCCGGGTATGGCCCCGGCGGGTCACGACGACGAGCGCCGGCCGCGCAGGGCGTCCAGCACGGCGCCGAGGTCCAGTTGCCCCTCGGCCGCCCGGCCCAGGAGCGCGCCGATGGCCATGAAGATGGCCGTCAGCAGGAAGCCCCAGAAACCGAAGGCGAGGGCGGCCAGAGCCAGCACGGCCCCTGCGGCCGTGCCGGCGACGACGGGGGTCATGCGACCCTCGGTTCGCGCTCGGCGTCGTCCGCGTCATCGCCCTCGGACGGGACGTGGATATCTGTGATGGTGATGTTGACCTCGGTGACTTCCATGCCCACCAGGTCTTCCACTGCCGTGTAGACGGCATCGCGGGCCCGGTCCGCCACCTGCTGCAGGGGGTGCGGGTACTCGACCACCAAGGTGACATCCACGGCCACCTGGGTCTGGCCGACCTCCACGCTGACGCCCTGGGTGAGGTCCTTCTGGCCCACCTTCTCGCGGAGGGTGCCAATGGCGCGGGCTGCCCCACCGCCCAGCGCGTACACGCCGTCAATTTCCTGGATGGCGATGCCGGCGATCTTTGCCACCACGCCGTCGGCCACCGTGGTGCGTCCGCGGCCGTCCGCGCCGTTGGCGGGGGACAGTTCATGGCCGGGTGCGGTGGCTGCCTTCTTCTGCTGGACTGCTGCGGGGTTCTGCGCCTGGGTAGTCATTGCGTCACTCCTTGTTTGCTCTGGAATAGGGTTCCAAGGGCGCGTTCTGCGCCTTCACAAGTAAGGACGGGGCCAGGGCGGAAAACGTCACGCGGTTTTTGGTGTGACCCTTGTCACATCTGACTAAAGGCGTGAAAAAGGGGAGTGGGCGGCGATGTGAGGTCCCGTCGTCGTCCACTCCCCGCGGGGTGCTGTTTAGACGGCCGCGAGGGCCGCTTCGTCGCTTCGGACGCTCAGCGTGAAGGTGTTGGGTCCGCTGCACGTGACGGCGATGCGGCAGGTGGTGGTGTTGTGCCGGGTGGAAAGGTCCGTGACCGCGGAATCAAGGGTCTCGTGGAAAGAGGCCCGGTCCCAGATCTTCAGCGTCACGGATTTGGCAGCGTTAAACGTCATTGTTCAGTACTTTCCTTCGTCAGTGCGGCCCCCTTCGGGCCGCTGGAGTGGCCTGTCCACGCTTCGGGGATCGGTGGCCTGCGCTCACCGGTGGGCCTCGTTGCGTCACCAGGATTTCGGGGCGGGAGCTTGCCCGCCCTTCATATCCATAGTGCCCAAGCCGGAACGGCGCCCGGAACCAAAAAGTGCTTTGTTGCGGGTGTTTTTCGTCACGTTCGAGCCAGGGGCGCGGCCCTTGTCCTTCGACATGCGACTCTTTCGGAGGGCGGGGCAACCGTAGGATAAAGCCATGCTGAATCCTGTCGATAACGAGACCGTTCATCACCTGCAGGAGATCCTGGTGGGCGCCGGGAATGCCGTGGAATTCCTGTCCGGCCTGTCCGGCTTGGCGGCAGAGGCAGTATCTGACGCCGCCGGGTCCAGGATCGAGTGCGCCGTCACCCTCCAGCTCCGCCGGCGGCCCTCCACTGCGGCGGCAAGCAGCGCCCGTGCGCTGGAACTGGACCAGGTTGAACAAATGTTGGGCGACGGGCCCTGCCTCCGGGCCCTCCGGGACATGGCCCCGGTGCTGATTGACGACGTCGCGCAGGATTCGCGGTGGAAGGCTTACAACCAGGAACTGGTCAAACGCAACGTCCACAGCACCCTCGGTGTGCCGCTGGAAATCACCAGCGATGCCGGAGCTGCCTTGAATTTCTTCGCCACCCGGCCTGGCGTTTTCACGGCGGACGTGTATGGCAAGGCTGCGGGTTTCGCGGCTGCGGCCCGCAATACGCTGCACCTCTCGGTGCGGATCGATACGGCCCGGAACCGTGCGGACGACCTGGAAGCTGCCCTGGAGAGCAGGACCGCCATCAACCTTGCCTGCGGGGTGATCATGGCGCAAAACCGCTGCTCCCAGCAGGAAGCGATGGATATCCTCACCCGGGTCTCCAGCAACCGCAACCGGAAACTCCGGGATGTCGCCAAGGAACTTATCGAGCAGCTGCCCGGCAATGGCGTGAAGACCCACTTCGACGCGTAGAAGCGCAGGCCCTGCCGGCGTCCTGGGTTTTCGGAAATCCATTGACACCCGGATTTCGGCGGACTAACGTGCAACCAAATGGTTGTAGATCAGCTCCGCGAGTCCGAACTTGACCGCCTCTTCCAGGCGTTCGCCGATCCCACCCGGCGTGACATCGTCCGCCGGGTCACGGTGGGCGAGTACACCGTGTCCGGGCTCGCGGCCTTCTATGCCATGAGTTTCGCCGCAGTCCAGAAGCATGTGGCGGTGCTGGAACGCGCATCGCTGGTCACGAAGGAAAAACGCGGAAGGGAGCAGGTTGTCCGGGGCAACCACGAAGGGCTCCAGGAAGCCCGGCGGCTGCTCGACGAATACGAACAGATCTGGCGGCAGCGGGCCGCCAGGATGGCAGACATTCTTGCTGAAGGTTAGGAAGGCACGGCCATGACAGTCATCAGTATGGACAAAAATCCCGAGGCGCTCTCCCTCACGCTCGTCGCCGAGTTCGACGCCGGCGTCGAACGGGTCTGGCAGCTCTGGGAAGATCCCCGCCTGCTCGAGCGCTGGTGGGGCCCACCCACTTGGCCGGCCACGTTCCACAGGCACGACTTCGTCCCCGGCGGGCGCGCCAACTACTACATGACCGGCCCGGAGGGTGAGAAGGCCCATGGCTGGTGGGAGTTCACGGCCATCGAGGCTCCCCGGGAGCTTCAGTTCGACGACGGGTTCGCGGACAGCGACGGAAACCCTGCGGGTGACTTGGGCGTCACCCATGCGACGGTCACGCTCGAGCCGCTGGGGGAGCGGACGCGCATGACCATCCACTCCGCGTTCGAATCCGAAGAGCAGCTGGAACAGATGGTTGCCATGGGCATGGAGGAAGGGATGACGCTGGCCGCCGGCCAGATCGACGGCATCCTCGCAGAGCACGCCAACATCTGAAACCGGGCAACCAGCAGGAGCCTTGCGGCGGCCCCAGGCGGGCAGGCGACGGCGGGACGTCCCGCCGTCGCCTGCCCGCCGGTGGGCGTTGAACGCAAAAGCCGGCGCCGCAATACTGGAAAGCGGACCAACCTGAGGTGAGGCGGTGGCGGCAATGAGTGGCGGGTCGGCGGGATTCCGGAGGCGGCTGGAGCGGGCAGCCGAGGTGCGCTCCTACCGGGGCGCGGGCATCAGTGCCGAGGAAGAAGCCGCGTTGGACGCCCTGGATGCCCAGGAGCGAGACAAGCGCCGGAAAGTCAGCGACGCCGCCCGGGCGGAGTACCTGGTCCGCGATGCCATGGCACAGGGCAAGTTCGACAACCTCAAGTACGCCGGCAAACCGATCCCAGGCCTTGGCGATTCCTATGATCCGGATTGGTGGGTCAAGGGGCTGATCCAGCGGGAGAATATCAGCGGCCTGGGGCCGGCCGCCATCCTGCTCCGTGCTGAGGACGCCCAGCTCGATGCAACGCTCGACGCCCTGCCCACGGAACAGCAGGTCCGGGACCTCCTGCAGGACTTCAACAGGCGGGTGGTCGATGCGCGCCGGCAATTGCAGGGCGGTCCGCCCGTCATCACGAAGACGCGGGACGTCCAAGTGGAGCTGGACAGCTGGCGGAGCCGCCGGGCAGCGCGCTTTGTGGAAGTTCCCGCGGAGCCGGAACCCGCGCGTTCCTGGTGGCAGCGGCTGTGGAAAGGGCCCGGCCGGGGGTAGCGCAGTTTATGGCGCAGGCCGATCCCGCGCTGGTATCAGGCCTTCGGATACTAGGGCTTCGGTGTCGGATTTGGGCCGATCATCGATGCAGGTGGCGGCGCGAACGGTGCTGCGGGATACAGGGCCGCCACCTTGAGCATGTAGTCGGCCCACTGCGGCCCGGCAATCATGTATCCGTCCAGGCTGGGATAGAACGTGCCGTTGATGGTGACGTTCTGGCCCGCACGCTTCTGGCCTCCCAGGGCATCCCCAAAGTAGGACGCGGTGACCAGGCCGGTGGTGTAGCCCACCACCCAGGTGGAGCCGTTGTTGTTCGACGTTCCGGTCTTGGCTGCGGTGGGGAACTTGTCCTGCACCTTCGGGTTGATCCATACACCTGATCCCCGCTTCAAGACGTCCTGCAGCACCGAGTTCACGCCACGGGCTACATCAGGCTTGACGGCGTCACGGCAGTCCGGGGCCGGTACGGGAAGTTTCGCGCCAGCGCCATCAGTGACCTCCACCAGGGCAATGGGCGTGCAATAGCGGCCCTCGGTGGCGAAGGTGGCAAAAGCGTTCGCAAGGGTCAGGGGCGCGACTCCTGTGCCGCCCAGCAAGTTGCCCAGCTGGTGCATGTTGACCGGCGTGCTGTCCAGCCCGCTATGCAGGCCCACCGAATCCACCATCTTCTGGATGCCACAGAAATCGAGCTGTGCTGCCGAGGCGAACGTAGCGGTGTTGATCGAGTTGTAGAGGCCGAAATTGACAGGCATTGGCCGGTAGAAGCCGTCCTCGGCATTCTGCAGGTCGTCCGCTGCGCCGAGCGTGGGATTGTTCTGCGCAGTGTCATAGGCGCCCAGTACTTTGCCGCAGCTGTCCTTCCACGGGAAGTCGAGGGGATAGACCCGGCGTGACGCGTCCACCACCGCCGTAAGGGCCTTCCCCTCGTTCAGCCACTCGGCAAACGTGAACGGCTTCATGGTCGATCCGGGCTGGAACCCGCCCGCCCCGTTGAGGTCGTTCCCCTGCGCGTCCTTGGCGTCGACGTTGAAATTCAGGTTCGTGTCAAACTTGCCAGGGTGCGGAAGGAACACCGTGTTCTGGGCCATCGCCAGGATCTTGCCGGTGCCCGGCTGGATGCTCACCAGGGATGCGGCCCAGCGGTCCGGGTTGGCGCCTGCCGTCCCGTCCACCTGTGCCTGGGCCGCAGCTTGGAGCCTGCTGTCCAGGGTGGTCACGATCGTGAGTCCGCCACGGTACAACCGCCGCTCCCGTTCGGCCTCGCTTGGCCCGAACGCGGGATTGTCCAGGATCAGGTGGGAAATGTAATCGCAGAAGTATGGCGCCGTCGCGGCATTAGCGCACCCCTGTTCCGGGGGCGTGATCTTCACTTCGATGGGAGCGGCCACGGCCTCGTCATGCTGGGCCCGGGTGATCTTGCCCAGGCGCAGCATTTCGGACAGGACCTGGTTCCGGCGCACTGCCGAGTTGTCCGGATGGGTGTCCGGATTGTAGAACGTGGGGCTGTTCACCAGCCCGGCCAGCAGGGCCGCCTGCGGCAGGGTAAGGTCCTTTGCCGTGGTGCTGAAGAAGTATCGGGCCGCCGCCTCGATCCCGTAAGCGTTGCTGCTGAAGAAAACGATGTTCAGGTAGCCCTCAAGGATCTGGTTCTTGGTGTACTTCTTCTCGAGGGCGATGGCCAGCTTCATCTCCCGCAGCTTGTCACCGAGGTTTTTCTGCCCGCTCAGGACCACCGCATCAGGCCTGTCCTGGGAAAGCTGCGCTTCATTGAGCACATTCGTGACGTACTGCTGGGTGATGGTTGACGCCCCTTGCTCGCCGCCTTTGGTCAGGTTGGAAAACAGTGCGCGGAGGATGCCCTGCGGATCCACCCCGGCATGCTCGTAGAACCTGCTGTCCTCGATCGAAATAATGGCGTCCTTGATGAAGGGTGACATCTGGTCCAGTGGCACCCGAACGCGGTTCTCCGCATAGAGGGTCGCGATCGGCTGGCCGTCGGCGCTCAGGACCCTGGTGGCTTGCGACGGCGGCTGCACCGTCATTTCCGCAGGCAGGTTGTCAAAGAATCCAATGGACGAGCTGACGCCGAGGCCCGCGGCCGCCACTGCCGGGACCACCAGGCTGGCAGCCAGTACGCCACACAGGATGCTGGCTGCAATGAACCCCACGAGCCGTCCCACGGCTGCGCCGAATCCATGCCTGCGCTTCCGCTTCTTCGCCATTCCTCAGCCCTCGTGCTCCAGGGTGTGATTAGGATACGCCGCCGGCCACCGGCGTAACAGAGGCCCGAAGGTCTGGATTTGGTCACGCCAAAGTCTTGACCAGCGATAGTTACCGACATATCGTTAACTATCGCTGAAGGAATCAGCGAGATACCTGAAGTGAAAGGACGATGCCGCTATGAAAGGCATATTCGACGACAAGCACTCGGGCCCGGAATTCGCCAAAGGCCGCTTCGAACGGGGGAGGGCCCATAGGGGTCCGCACGGGCACCGCGGGCCAGGCTTTGGGCCCGGCTTCGGTCCTGGTTTTGGACCCGGTTTTGGACCCGGGTTCGGCCCGGGCTTTGGTCCCGGTTTTGGCCGCGGCGGCCGGCGGGCCAGCCGGGGGGATGTCCGCGCGGCCATCCTCTCCCTCCTGGCTGAGGCGCCTTCCAACGGTTACGGGCTGATCAAGACCATCGCCACGAAGACCGGTGGCATGTGGCGGCCCAGCCCCGGATCGATCTACCCCACCCTCCAGCAGCTGGTGGACGAAGGGCTGATCGAGGCGCTCAGCGAGGGCCGGGGAACTGAGTTCGCGCTCACGGACGCGGGCAAGGCGTATGTGGCAGAGCATGCAGAGGAGATGGAAAACGCCTGGAATGCTGAGCCCGACAGCGCAGACCGGGACTTCCACCAAAGCATTGGGAAGCTGCTGGGGGCCATCCATCAATTCCGTACGGGTGTTACGGAGGAACAGCGTGCTGCAGCCGTCGAAAAGATGGATGAAACGCGCCGGGCCCTCTACAAGATCCTTGCCGACTAGCAGCTCCGGGCGGGCCGGGCCGGCGGGCGCCGGCTCCGCCCGGACCCTAGTCCCGGGAAAGGAGTTCCCGGGCCGGGAATCTATGCGAACGCGTCTTCCTTGGCGGGGACGTCGGTCTTGGTTGGTGCCGCGGCTTTGGCTGCGGTCGCGGAGGCGTGGGCAGTGTGGTGGGTCAGCATGTGGCCCAGGGCGCTGAAGCCCGAACCCATTTCCCCGAAGGCGTAGGCGGTTTCCGCATGCTCGGACAGGTCCACGCCGGCGGTTTCGGCCTCATGGCTGACACGGAATCCGACCGTCTTGTTGATGACCAGGCCAATGATTGCCGTCCCGATTCCGGAGAGCAGCAGGGTGATGACGACTGCGGCCGCCTGGGCCACCAGCTGCTGGATGCCACCGCCGTAGAAGAGTCCGCCTCCTTGGCCGTTTACGGGCAGGGCAATGAATCCCAGCGCCAAGGTGCCGATGAGGCCCGCGCCCAGGTGGACTCCCACCACGTCCAGGGAGTCATCGAGGCCGAAGCGGTACTTGAGGTCCACGAATACGCAGCAGGCAACCCCGGCAACCAGGCCCAGGCCGACGGCCGCCAGCGGGCTGATGTTCGCACAGGACGGCGTGATGGCGACCAGGCCGGCAACCACGCCGGAGGCGGCACCCAGGGAGGTCGGGTGCCCGTGGCGGACCTTTTCGGTCACCAGCCAGCTCAGCATCGCCGCGGCGGGGGCTATCAAGGTGTTGACCCAGATCAGACCGGCCTGCTCCACGCTGGTTGCGGCGCCGCCATTGAAGCCAAACCAGCCGAACCACAGGATGGCTGCGCCCAGCATGATGAACGGGATGTTGTGGGGGCGGTGGTTGGGGTCCTTCGCGAACCCGTGCCGCTGGCCAACGATGATGGCGAGCACCAGTGCGGCCGTGCCGGAGCTGATTTCCACCACCGCGCCGCCGGCGAAGTCGATGACCTGGCCGAAGATTGCCGTGACGGCGCCGCCTGCACTCATCAGGCCGCCGCCCCAGATCATGTAGGCGAGGGGGCAGTAGATCACCGTGATCCAGACGGGCACGAAGAGGGCCCAGGCACTGAATTTGGCGCGGTCGGCGATGGCACCGCTGATCAAGGCCACGGTGATGATGGCGAAAGTGGCGCTGTACCCGGCCTTGAGCAGGTCCGGCGACCCAATGAGGTTCTGCAGGCCGAAGCTGGCGAAGGGATTGCCGAAGATTCCCAGCACGCCGTCGCCGGTGGTCATGGAGTAACCCCACAGGACCCAAACCACGCCGACGATGCCGGAAGAGATGAAGCTCATCATGATCATGTTCAGGGCGGCCTTGGCGCGGGTCATGCCGCCGTAGAAGAGGCCAAGGCCAGGAGTCATCAGCAGTACCATCGCGGCTGAAATCATCAGCCAGACGTGTTGGGCAGTGATTTCCACTGGTGGGTCCCTTCGCAGCGTGAACGTTGTGCGGGGCCCTTTTGGCCCCGTGGCATTTCCCCCGCGGTCTATTTTTCGTGCCGCGTGTTTCAGCCAGTGCCGCTTAAAGTTGCGGCTGCGTTACACAAATCGCTCCTGCGTGAAGTTCACGTATCAGCTATGTTTCGGGAATGTAAACGCGTCCCCACCGTGACGGGTCGCCCTGGGCGCCTCACCCCGCGATCCTGCGGAATTCGCGGGGTTCCGGCTGCTCCAAGGGTGAGAACCCGCCGTCGTACGTCTTTTTGCCCTATGTTTCCGGGCCGTGAACGGCGATTCGCCCGTTCAGAAGCTGCGGGCGTTGGCCAGGACCGGCAGCGTGGCGCGCACCGACTCCACGGACGCCGGATCGATGTCGACGACGGCGAGTTCGGGTTTTCCGCCGAGTGACACCAGGGCGGTACCCAGGGGAGTAACGACCGCGCTGTGCCCGATTCCGGTGGGTGCCGCACTTGCGGGGCCGGCGCCGATGGTTTCAGGATCACCCTGGCCGCACGCCACCACAAACGTGGTGCTGTCCAGCGCCCGGGCGCGCACCAGCAGGTCCCACTGTTCGGCTTTGCCCTCACCGGCTCCCCAGGACGCGCACACAATGTTGACGTGTGCTCCCGCGTTGGCGTTGGCCGTGAACAGGGCCGGGAAGCGGACGTCGTAGCAGGTGGCCAGGCCGAACACGGTGCCGTCGAGCTCGAACGTTACCGGCGCCTTCCCGGCGTCCACCGTCTTGGACTCGGTGAAGCCGAAGGCGTCAAACAGGTGGACCTTGTCGTAGGACGCCTCCACGGCGGGGCCGGTGACCAGCAGGGTGTTGCGGACGCGGCCTTCCGCTCCAGGGGTGAACATCCCTGCCACGATGGTGATGTCCAGGTCCTTGGCGACACGGCGCACCTCGCCTGCCCACGGGCCGTCAAGTGGTTCGGCAATGTCTTTCAGCGAGTTTCCGAAGGCCCGCATTGCCGCCTCCGGAAAGACCACCAGCTGTGCGCCGGCGTTTTTCGCCTGGGCCGCGTAGTCCCTGATGATGCCGAGGTTTGCTGCGGTGTCGGCGCCGCTGATGATTTGGGCGATGGCGATACGCATGGAAGATCTCCGATCTGTTGTATACATAATGTATGGTAAAAATTTCGGGTTCGGCCGCCTCGGGCCGCGAAAAGGCGTACGCCTACCTGCGCGAGAACGTCCTGACGGACCCGGAACTCCAAGGCCGTTTCCTCAACGAACAAGAACTTGCGGCGGACATCGGGGTGTCCCGCACTCCGGTCCGCGAGGCGCTGTTGCTTCTGGTCTCCGACGGTCTGGTGGAGCTCATTCCGCAACGGGGCGCCTACGTTCCCGTGGTCACCGGCCGGGAGATTTCCGAACTGATGGAACTTCGCGGCGTGCTCGAAAGCCATGCGGCCAAGCTTGTCATTGACGAACACCGGGTGCCTGCCAGACAAATGCAAGACACCCTCGAGCAGCAGGCGCAGATTCCGAACAACAATGAACCGGACGATGCCCGCGAATTCATCCGCCTGGACACGCTCTTCCATCAGCAGCTCATCGACGCCGCCGGAAACGAACTCATTTCCCGAACGTACAGCAAGCTCCATGTGCGGCAGGTCCTGGTGGGCGTTGCCGCGCTGTTCCGCACCGGAGGCAGGCGCCAGGCGGTGTGCGCCGAACACCAGGACATCCTCGATGCCCTGGTGGCCGGCGATTCCACCCGTGCCAAGGAGGCTATCGACCATCACCTCGCGGTGACGCGGGACATCCTCCTGCGGAGCTGATCACCGGCCTTCGCCTGCTCCGGACACGCGGGCCGCTTCGCCGGCCGCCCGGGATTCGGCGCTGCCCTCCAGCAGCAGGCGGTAGTCCTGGTCCTCCACGGTGTTGCTGTCCCGGCCAAGGGCAAGTCCCACGAGGGTCACGGCCGCTGCGACCGCAACGTAAATGGCCACCGGAATCCAGGTGCCGAACTGCGACAGCAGCACGGTGAACAACAAGGGTGCGATGGCACCGCCGATGACGCCAGCGAACGTGTAGGCCAGTGAACTGCCCGTGGACCGCAGCCGGGGTGAGAACTGCTCCACGATGAAGGCCGCCTGCGGCCCGTACATAAAGGAGTGCGCCGCCAGGCCCAGGACGATGCCCGCGATCAGCATCGGCTCATTGTTTCCGCCAAGGACGCCAAAGAAGACAAAGGTCCAGACGGCGCCGGCCACGGCGCCCACACCGTAGACCAGTCGCCGGTTGAATCGGTCCGAGACTGCGCCGGCCAGGGGAATCATGAACAGCTGGAAAGCCGAGCCCACCAGCACGGCGGTGAGCACCTGGTTGCGTTCGTAGCCGAGCGCCTGGATGCCATAGGTGAGGGTGAAGACGGTGAACAGCGCGTACAGCACGTCCGGGCCCACCCGGCACAGGATGGCGGCAACCAGCGGCCGCAGTTCCGTGCTGAACACTTCCCGGATAGGCGCGGCCGGCTGTTCGCCATGGGCTTCGATCGCCTTGAAGATGGGGGTGTCCTCCAGCTTGAGCCGTATCCACAGGCCGAAACCGACCAGCAGCGCGGAGACCAGGAACGCGATGCGCCACCCAAAGCTGATGAACTGTTGCTCGGTGAGCATCAGGGTCAGGACCGCCAGCGCACCGTTGGCCAGCAGGTTCCCGGCGGGCGGACCGACCTGGGCGGCCGAGGCCCAAAAACCCCGCCGCTGCGGGTCGCCGTATTCGCTGCTGAGCAGCACTGCGCCGCCCCATTCACCGCCCACTCCCACGCCCTGGGCAAAGCGCAGGAGCACCAGGATGATCGGGGCGGCTATGCCAATGCTGTCGTAGCCCGGAAGGATACCGATCAGCACCGTTGCCACGCCGATGATCATCAGGGTGGCGACCAGGACCTTTTTGCGTCCGATCCGGTCGCCGAGCCGCCCGAAAACCACACCGCCCACGGGCCGTGACACATAGCCGACCGCGTAGGTGGAGAAGGCGAGGATGGTGCCCGTCAGGGGATCTGAGGACGGAAAGAAAACGATGGGGAAAACGACGGCGGCCGCCGCGGAATAGACGGCGAAGTCGTACCACTCCAGGGCCGTGCCGGTCAGGCTCGCCGCAAAAGCCTTGACCAGGCCTTTGGGGCGGATTGGCGGGCCTGGCTGGGACGCTGCGCCCGCACCAGAAACCGGAGAATTGCTCATTGTGTCCTCCACGGTGGATTTTGAGGTGACGCCTGTCACGCTGGCGTTAAATGTATACATTACGCATACTGGATGTACATTGGCGACTGTTTCCGGTTTCCGGTTTGTTAATTTTCCCGCGGTGCACCGGCTCCGCGGCCTTCGAAAAGGACGGCACCATGACGGCTCTCAGCTTTGAACTTCCCGACGGCAGCATCAAGAACGTGCAGGTCCGGCACCTCCTCAATGCCGGCTACGCAGGGCGTGAGCAGGATGAGGTGCAGGCCCACATCGCAGAACTTGCCGAGCTCGGCGTGCCCGGCCCCACCACCACTCCGGCCATGTACCCCGTCTCGCCCTACCTCGCGCAGCAGGTATCAGAGGTCCGGGTCCAGCACGGACGGACGTCCGGCGAGGCGGAATGGGCGCTGGTCATCACAGACGACGGCGTCCTGCTCACCGTCGCCTGCGACCACACGGACCGTGAGCTCGAAGTGCACGGTGTGGCGTGGAGCAAGAACGCCAGCCCTGACGTCCTTGGCCGCAAGGCGTGGCGGCTTGACGATGTGCGGGACCACCTGGACCGCATCACGCTTCGCGGCTGGGTAGGGGAGGGGGAGACCCCGGACACCCTCATCCAGGACAGTTCACTCGAGGCCCTGCTGACCCCCGACTACTGGCTGGAGGTGCTGGCCGCGCGCGGGCTCAACCAGCCGGGCACCGTACTGATTTCCGGCACCGTGGCGATGACCGGCGGTGTCAACCAGTTCGCCCGCAGCTGGAAGGTGGAGATGGCGGATCCGGAGACGGGAGAATCGCTGGACGTCCAGTACGTTGTGGAACAGATGCCGCAGCCGATCGGCTAATCGCTCCGCCGGCGGCGTTTACGGCATGGAAAAGGGTTCTGCGGCCCCCGCAGGGGCGGCAGAACCCTTCCGTGCCGCGAAGCTACTGCCTGTAGCCCTCCACTTCACTGATGGGGCGGGCCTGGGCCTCGTTGGGGTTTTCGCCGGAGTCCTTCTTGGCCCGCCTTTGTCGCAACAGGTCCCAGTATTGGTCCAGGCTTTCTTCCACGTACTTCAGGCGGGCCTGGTCCGGGGCCTGCCCTCCAGTGGACCCCTCGCGCAGCGCATGCTCCTCTTCAACGAGGGCTTGGATGTGCGTCAAAATATCCTGATCATTCATTGGCTTCCCCTCACTCCGGTCCGGTCACCTTCAGCCTACGTAGCCGGTGCTGAAGCCACCAGTCCCCGCGCTGTACCATCGATTTCATGCCCACTGCGCTCGATATGGCAGGTCCCATCCTGGAAGTACTGACCTGGTTGTGCCTGCCCGCCGGGCTGGGACTGCTGTTCTACACCGGGTTCCTCCGCCGCTTCATCAATCCGTGGGACGTGGCCGAAGCCGTGGTGTATTCGGACTCCACCGGCGTGGGGTTCCGCTGGTACGACCGGAAGCACCAGGTGCACAACGCCCCCATGTCCCCGTACGACATCCGCGACATGGCCGTGGGGGACACGTTGCCCATCTACTACCACCCCAAACGCCCCACCCAGTGGCAGGCCACCGTGCCCGAAGAGGCCGGCAGGACGGCGTCAGTCCTGGGCCGCTGCCTGACGGCCATCGGCACCGTAGCCCTGTTGGGCGGCTTCGTCCTGCCGATGTTCTAGGCTCCGCACCTAACCCGCCGCCACCACCACAATGCCCAGGGCACCGAGGACGACGCCCGCGACCGCGGTCCAGAGCACAGCCGAAAGGTCCGCTTCGATGCTCTCCCCGGCCAGGCCGTGCGACCTCGCCCGGTAGCGGCGGCGCTGGGTGAGGTAGATGGCCAAGGCGGCGCCCCCGGACACCGCCGGGAGCATCAGGATGGGCGGCCCGTAGGTGGGAAGCCAGCGCAGGAAGAAGGCGCTCGCCGTCACCAGCGCCAACATGGTCCGGCCCCAAGCCAGCGCCGTCCGTTCGGGTTGGAGGCCCGGATCGCCGTGCGGCCGGGGTGCGCCGGACGCCATCAGCGCAGGAGGATAAAAACGAGGACGACGGCGGCTGCCAGCGCGCCTGCCCCGGCCAGCAGGGGGACGAAGAACGGCAGGGGAAGCGGTGCCTTGTTGCGCATGCTGCGCTCCACGCGAAGCCACCGCACGGCGGCGCCACCGCTGAGCATCATGCCCATCAGGAGCAGGACGACGGCCAGGCCTTTGCGGACCGGCTCGATGAAGAGGCCTGAGGTAAAGGCCTCGATGGCAATGCCACCGGCGAGCAGCGCAAGGGAGGTGCGGATCCATGCGAGGAAGGTGCGTTCGTTCGCGAGGGTGAATCGCGGGTCCGGTTCCTCGCCGCCTGGCAACAGGCGTTCGGCGAGCCGTCCGCGCGGCGGCGTGGGCGCGGTCCCGGGCGGATGCTCACTGTTGGTCACGGGCCCAGTGTAGCCGCGCCGTCAAAGCAGGGACTCCGGTCAGGCCGCCCGTCGGAGTGCCGCTTTGGCGGCCAGATGCTCACCGATGGGGAGCGCGGCGGTGGCTGCGGGGGACGGGGCATTCAACACGTGGAGCATCCGGTCCGTCCCTGCCAGCAGGAAATCGTGGAGGAGGGTCCCATCCCGGCGGACCGCCTGCGCCCTGATGCCTGCCTCTCGCGGCAGCAGGTCCTCTTTGGCCAGGCCTGGCGCGTATTTGCGGCATTCCTGCAGGTAGCTTCCCTTGAACAGGGAGTTCCGGACCTCCCGCACGGCGGTGGCGGCATTGGATCTCGCCACGTGCCACAACCCCGGAAAGCGCAGGTAGCGGGCCACGTCCTTCGGATGGACCGAGAACTTGGCGTACCCCTCCCGGGACAGGCCCAGCACCGCGTTGGGTCCTACGGTGATGCCGCCGTCGATGGTGGGGGTCAGGTGCACGCCCAGGAAAGGCAAGTCAGGGTCGGGTACCGGGTAAATAAGGTGTTTGACATAGTGCGATTTTGCGGACGCCAGCTCAAAATACTCGCCGCGGAAGGGAATGATCTGGACGTCGATTTTCATTCCCGCCACTTCGGCGAGCCGGTCCGATTGAAGCCCGGCGCAGGCCACCAGGCGGCGGCAGGCATAGACGTCCCGGTCCGTGCCAACCTCCACGTGGCTGGCGTGCTCCACGATTGAGGTGACCCGGGCTCCGGTGTGGACGCGTCCGCCGGCGGCCGTGATGAGTCCGGCCAGCTTGCGCGCCACCTCCTGGTAGTCAACGATGCCGGTGCTGGGGATGAACAGGGCCCCCAGCCCTGCAACGTTGGGTTCGCGCCGGTTGAGCTCGGACCCGTCGATCCGCTCGCAGTCCAGGCCGTGGATGGCTGCGCGCTCCTCGAGGCGGTCCAGCCGTTCCAGTTCCACCGCCGAGGTTGCCACCAGCAGTTTGCCCGGCTCGGCGTACCTGATGCCTTGGTCCCGGCAGAATTCCTTGGTCTGGCGGGCTCCGGCCTTGCTGAACCGGGCCTTGAGGCTGTCCGGGGCGTAGTAGATCCCCGAGTGGATGACCCCGCTGTTGTGCCCGGTCTGGTGGGAAGCCAGTGCTGGGGCCGCCTCCAGCAGGACCAACGACGCGTCGGGCTCTTTCCTCAGGAGTTGCCAGGCGGTGGCAAGGCCCACGATTCCGCCACCAATGATGCAGTAGTCCGTCCGGTCCACGGCTCTCCGCCTTTCGTCGTGGCTAGAGTCTAGCCACCCGTCACGTCCCGCTCCGCGGTGCGAACATGATCAGTGCAACGCCCAGCAGGCACACCACGGATCCGGCGATGTCCCACCGGTCCGGACGGAAACCGTCGAATGCCATGCCCCAGGCCAGGGAACCGGCCACGAACACTCCGCCGTACGCCGCCAGGATCCGGCCGAAGTGCGCGTCGGGCTGGAGGGTGGCCACAAAGCCGTAGGCGCCCAGGGCGATCACGCCCAGTCCGGCCCACCACCAGTCCCTGCCCTCGCGGACGGATTGCCATACCAGCCAGGCGCCCCCGATTTCGGCTGCGGCGGCCAGGACGAACAGCACAATCGTCTTGAAGACACTGACGGTTTCTTCGGGAATATCCACGCAGCCATCATGCCAGCCGGGAATTCAGCAGGCCGCCGCGCGGTTGGGAGGAAGTATGGAGCGCATTGGATTTCTTTCCTTCGGCCACTGGGGTCCCGGACAGGGTTCCCGCACCCGGACAGCGGCCGACGCCCTGCTCCAGGGGATTGAGCTCGCGGTAGCTGCCGAAGAGCTCGGGGTTGACGGCGCATTTTTCCGTGTCCATCACTTCGCCCGCCAGCAGGCCTCGCCGTTCCCGCTCCTTTCAGCCATTGCCGCGCGCACCAGCCGGCTGGAAATTGGCACGGGCGTTATTGACATGCGCTACGAGAATCCGCTGTACATGGCCGAGGAAGCGGCTGCGGCAGACCTGATCAGTGGCGGCAGGCTGCAGCTGGGAATCAGCCGCGGCTCACCCGAACCTGCCCGGGACGGCGCATCGGTTTTTGGCTACCTGCCGCAGCCCGGGGAAACCGACGCGGACATGGCCCGGCGCCATACCGCGGCTTTCCGCCTGGCCATTACGGGTGCGGGCGTGGCCCAGGCAGACCCCCGGTACGCCGGCGGTGCCACCGGACTCCTGCCCGTCCAGCCCCAGTCACCAGGCTTGGCGGACCGGATCTGGTGGGGTGCCGGCAGCCGGAAGACCGCGGTATGGGCGGCTGAACTCGGCATGAACCTGATGAGTTCCACCCTGCTCACGGAGGACACAGGCGTTCCGTTCCATGAACTCCAGTCCGAACAGATCCAGCTGTTCAGGGAAGCATGGGCCGCGGCAGGACATGCACGCCCTCCACGGGTGTCGGTCAGCCGCAGCGTCCTTCCCATCGTGGATGACGAGGACAACTACTACTTTGCCGACAGCGCTCTCCGTGACGGCCGCGACCAGGTGGGAGTAATTGACGGTTTCACCGCACGGTTCGGCAAGAGCTATGTTGGCGCTCCTGATCTCCTGGCGGAGCAGTTGGCGGCAGACACGGCAGTGCAGGCGGCGGACACGCTGCTGCTGACCGTCCCCAACCAGCTGGGCGTGGAGTACAACGCCAAGCTCCTGGGCGCCGTCGTGGAACACGTTGCGCCTGCCCTGGGATGGCGCCGCCGCTGAAGCCGGGGAACTTTCGGTGAGACCTAACCGTTACTCTTGAAGAGCGTGGTGGGGGCTTCGCGCCCCTACTACTGTGTGACTGCGGAACGGTCATATGACGGAGAGAGAGAAATATGGCTCACACCGCCTTAGGCTTGATCGCATGATCCGGCTACGACAGCTGGCCCAAGCGGCCTCCGTGCTGACTACACCCTTGGCGCCAGAGGACATTCTGTCCCTGTTCAACCCGGTCTACTCGGCCCGGCAGCTACGGGGCGTCGTGACCCGCGTGGTCCAGGAGACTGCCCAGTCGGCCACGATCTTTTTCCGTCCCGGGCGCGGCTGGAAGGCGCACCTTGCCGGGCAGTGGGCGCGCATCGGCGTCGAACTCGACGGCGTGCGCCACTGGCGTTCCTACTCCCTCAGCGCCCCGGCGGGCAAGGACCCCGCCATCACCGTTACGGATGTGGGAGCTGTTTCCGGCACATTGGTGCGTACCACCAAGCCGGGCGATGTCTTGTTCCTTGCCCCGCCGCAGGGTGATTTCGTACTTCCGGAGCACCCCCGGCCCCTGCTCATGGTCACGGCCGGCAGCGGCATCACCCCGGTGATGTCCATGATCCGCACCCTTGTCCCGCGGCGGCCCGATGCCGACGTCGTCCTGGTCCATTCCGCCCGCACCCCGGGTGACAGCCTGTTCCGCGAGGAACTGGCCGAGTTGGCGGACCAGTTCCCCAACTTCCGCCTGGCGCACTGGTACACGGGCGAACAGGGCCGGATGGACTTCTCCAGCACCCGGGAGCTGGACGAGATCTGCCCCGACTGGAAGGAAAGGTCAGCGTACGCCTGCGGCCCGGACAGCTTCCTGGACGACGCCGAAGCCCTGTGGAAGCGGGCAGCCCTGACCACCCGCGCGCCCGGGACGGACGTCGCGGTGGCCGGAGACCCCGGCAACCTGATGATCGAACGCTTTAACACCACCTTCAATGCCGGTGTAGGGCACGACGGCGGCCTGGTCACCTTTGAGGCCTCCGACCGCGAGGTGGAGGCCGACGGCGACACCCCCATCCTGGACATCGGCGAGGACGCCGGGGTCCTGATGCCCAGCGGGTGCCGGATGGGTATCTGCCACAGCTGCCTCACCCCGCTCCTGGCCGGCCAGGTCCGCGACCTCCGCACCGGAGAAGTCCATGGCGAACCCGGCGAACTTATCCAAACGTGTGTCTCGGCAGCCGCCGGACCCGTCAACCTCGAAATCTGAGGAGCACCACGGTATGTCAGTAATCTCACCCGCCAAGGCCACGGCCACGGGAAGCTCAAGAACGCGCCCCGGCAAGCTCGCAGAATCCGGCAGCCCCACGGTCCGGCCCCCGGCGGCAGCGCACCTCAGCGATGAACAGGTGGCGGAGCTGGGCCGTGAGCTCGACGCCATCCGGGACGAAATCCTGGGGAAGCGCGGTGCGGAAGACGCCGCTTACATCCGCCGCATGATCAAGATCCAGCGCGGGCTCGAAATCTCCGGCCGGGCCGCCCTGCTGGTCAGCAAGAACAAGGCTGCCTGGGTTACCGGCACCACCCTCCTGAGCCTTGCCAAGATCCTGGAAAACATGGAGCTCGGCCACAACATCCTGCACGGACAGTGGGACTGGATGCGGGATCCGGACATCCACTCCACCACGTGGGAGTGGGACTTCGTCACCCCGTCGCGCTCCTGGCAGCACACGCACAACGACCTCCACCACCGCTGGACCAACGTGGTTGGCAAGGATAACGACGTTGGATACAACCTCCTCCGGATGGATGAGAACCAGCCGTGGAAGCCCATCAACCTGGCCAACCCGCTGTTCAATGCGATCCTTGCGCCGGTGTTCGAGTGGGGGATCGCCGTCTACGACCTCGAACTGACCGAATACAAGGAAGGCACCAAGTCCAAGGAGGCCCTGCTCAAGGACCTCAAGGCCCTTGGCCGCAAGGTGATCACCCAGTTCACCAAGGACTACGCTGCCACGCCTGCCCTCGCGATGCTCACCGGCTCCGCCAAGCAGGCGCTGTTCGGCACCATCGCCGCGAACGCCATCCGCAACGTGTGGGCCCACGCCGTTATCTTCTGCGGCCACTTCCCGGAAGGCACCGACACCTTTACCGAAGAAATGGTGGAGGGTGAAACCCGGGGTGACTGGTACGTTCGCCAGATGATCGGCTCCGCCAACATTTCCGGGTCCCGGTTCATGCACCTCATGACCGGCAACCTGTCGCACCAGATCGAGCACCACCTCTTCCCGGACCTGCCCTCGAACCGGTACGCGGAGGTAGCCCCCAGGGTCCGCGAGATCTGCCAGCGCTATGGCCTGAAGTACACCACCGGTCCGCTGCTCAAGCAGGTGGGTTCGTCTTGGGCGAAGGTGTTCAAGCTGGCGCTGCCCGGCAAGGCTGCCCGGGCTTAGGAACCACACGCACGACGCAGGAAGTGGCCTTGCCGGAGGTGTCCGGCGGGGTCACTTCCTGCGTTTGGGCCCTAGCGCCGGGCTTCAGGCGCCAGGAGCATGTGGTCCAGTTTCGGCAGGGCGTGCCGGAGCCGGTGCTCGGCGCGGTCCAGGGTCTCTGCCGCCTGCGACAACCCGGTTTCGGCCAGTTCCAGGCGGGCAGACCCCTGCAGCCGGTGGCCGGACCACCGCAGCTGCAGCTGCCGGACCGCGAGGACCCCGGGAGTCTCTGCGAGTGCGGCCTCGGCGAGGTCCACCAGTTCCGGCTCGATGCCGTCCATGAGCCGGCGCCCGATGCTGCGGACCGTCCCCCACAGGAGCACCATGATCGCGGCGGAAATGACCAATCCCACGATCGGGTCCGCCAAGGGGAAACCAAGCATGACGCCAACGGCGCCGATCACCACGGCCAGCGACGTGAAGCCGTCCGTCCTGGCGTGCACACCGTCCGCCACGAGCGCCGCAGAACCGATCCTGCGGCCTACCCGGATGCGGTAGATTGCCACGGCCTCGTTCCCGGCGAAGCCAATCAGGCCCGCCGCCATGACCCACCCCAGGTTTTGCAGGGGCTGCGGATGGATAAGCCGGTCAACGGATTGCCAGCCCGCCACAATGGCGGAAAGGGCCACCACGGCCACGATGAACAGGCCCGCGAGGTCTTCTGCCCGGCCGTACCCGTACGTGTACCGGCGATTTGCGGCCCTGCGCCCCAGGATGAAGGCGATCCACAGTGGCACTGCGGTCAGGGCGTCGGAGAAGTTGTGGATGGTGTCCGCGAGCAGGGCAACGGAACTGCTGAACAGGACCACCAGGAACTGCAGCAGCGTGGTGGCCAGCAGGACGAACATGCTGATCTTCAGCGCCCGGATGCCCTCGGTGCTGGCCTCCATGGCGTCATCGATGGAATCCGCGGCGTCGTGGGTGTGCGGCACGAACAGCTCGAAAAGCCATCCTTTGAAACCGGAATGGTGATGGTGCCCGTGGTCATGGACGTGGTCGTGCGCATGGTGGTGATCGTGATCGTGCCCATGGTCGTCGTCGTGGTGGTGGCTGGCGTGGCCGTCGTCGTGATGGCTGTGCGCATGCGTCGATTCCTGGTGCGGCCCGCTCATGAGGCGCTCCCCGGTGCGTGGTGGGCGGGTGCGCGGTGGTGCGCCGGTTCGCCGCCGAGTGCGTGTTCGGTCTGGAAGATGGCGTCGGCCACCAGCTGACGGGCGTGTTCGTTCTCCAGCCGGTACAGCACCCGCGTCCCGTCCTGCCGGGTGGACACCATCCTGGCCAGCCGCATTTTGGCCAGGTGCTGGGACACGGCGGCGGGGGATTTGCCTACCGCGTCGGCCAGCGCGCCCACTGCCATTTCGCCGTCGCGAAGGGCAAGGATGATCCGCACCCTCGTGGCGTCAGCCAGCATCGAGAAGACCTCCACGGCCAACTCCACGTACTGGCTGTCCGTTCCCAGCGAGCAAGCATTCTTATCTGCATTCATGCGCATATAGTGTCACAACAAAGTCCCGGCCGCATGTTGACGGCAGGGGTCAAGCGTCGCTTTGGCTACTCTCCACACAAGGGTTCATGGGGCGCCGGCGGGACTTCCGACGTTGCCGTTGCCCGTCCGCTCAGCAGAGGGAGGTGCCGGTGGTGCTGGGCTCCTCTGCCAAGGGTGCGGGGCACAACTGCCCGGCCAGCGCTTCGAGTTCCCGCGGGTGGAAAGGCTTGGTGAGGTAGGCGGCGGCCCCGGACGCCATGCCTGCCAGGACGTCGTCGCCCTCCGAACGGGCTGTGAGGAAGAGCAGCGGGGCGGAACTCCTGGCACGGATGGCACGGGCAACCACATGCCCGTCCATGTCCGGGAGGCCAAGGTCCAGGGTGATCAGGGCGATGCCGGGGTCGGACGCCGCGGCGATGGCTTCCGCTCCCGTGCCGACGGTTTTCACGTCGAAGCCCGCACGTGAAAGGACCAGTGAAATCAGTCCGCGGATGTCGACGTTATCTTCAACGACAAGGCAGGTGCGCTGCTGTTCCATCCAAGCCCCCCGGCGAAAAAGTTGGCAACAGTCTATCGTCCCCGTGCCGGGTTTCCGGGGCCTTGGCCTTATCCGTCGTAATGTGTCCGCGCGGGCCCCTGGCCCAGGGAGTTGACCACGGCAGCGGCCACATCGTGAAGCTTGGAATTGCGGGTGCTTGACGCGGTCTTCAGGATGTCGAAGGCGTCCTGCTGGCTGCACCGGTTCTGGGCCATGATGATCCCGACGGCCATGTCAATGACGGTCCGGCTTTCCAAGGTGGCGCGGAGGTTCGCCGCCGTTTCGCTAAAGTGCGCAAAGCGGATCGCCAGCCGCAGGGCCAGCGAGGTCTGGCTGACAAAATCCTCGGCGCATTTCATGATGCGGCCCTCGAAACGGTGCGCACGGCCGGAATAGAGCAGCAAGGCTGCCTTGGTGTCGCCCTCCAGCCGGAACGGGAGCGCCGCGACGGACCGGATCCCCTCTGCCTGCACAGCTGAGGAGTAGTCGGGCCAGCGGCCATCAGCGTTGAGATCCGGGACGTGGACAGTTTCCTGGGCTGTTGCTGCAGTCATGCCCGGTGTCTCGGTGAACCGGTGCTCAAACCGTCCAATGACCCGTGCCTCATCGCTGCTGCTGGCTACCGTGGTGCCCTTCCGCTGCCTGAGCAGGGTGACGGCGCACAGCATCTCATCGCCGGGTTCGGAGAGGTTGCGCGCGGAGACCTGCGCCAACTCATTGAGGAAGTCCTCGACGTCGGAGCTGTCCAGGACAATTTCATGCAGGTACTCGGTTATGGATGTATCGGGTTTAGCTGTTGACTCGCTGGCCACTGTTTCTTGGTGCCATTCGCTCAGGTCAAAACGAGCCGGCAACACACAAACGCCCCGCAACGTGGGCGGGGAGTCGGTGATGGTCGCTGGATCGAAGAACTTTCCAACGGCCCGCTGCTAAACCGATAACCAGAGTATATACATCCGCAAGGAAGGCGAAACGTCATGCCCGCTCCGCCGTCACAGCCCGGACGCTGGCGCCATGCAGGGGGTAACCGGCACAATGAAGCGGGAGCCGGCCACCGGATGCGGCGCCAACCCAAAGGCTGCCCGCCGGGGAGGACAGGAACATGACCAGGCTTCTTATCATCGGCCCGCCGGGCTCCGGCAAGGGAACCCAGGCTGAACACCTGGCCAGGCACTTCGGGGTCCCGGCGGTGTCCACAGGGGATATCTTCCGCAGCAACGTCAGCCGGAAGACGGAGCTGGGGAACCAGGCTGCCGAATACCTCGACGGCGGCCATTTCGTTCCCGACCACCTCACCAATGCCCTCGTGAAGGACCGCCTCCTTGACGGCGACGTCAGGGACGGTTTCCTGCTCGACGGTTACCCGCGCACGGCGCCGCAGGCCACGGAACTGGACAGTATGCTCGCCGCCCAGGGGCAGGGGCTGGACGCTGTCATCGAATTGCAGGCCCCCGACGCTGAACTGGAAGAGCGCATGCACCGGCGGGCGCAGGAACAAGGCCGCACCGACGACACCATCGACGTCTTCCGCCGCAGGTTGGACCTCTACCACCGCCAGACGCATGAAGTAGTCTCGGTGTACGCGCGCCGGGGAATCCTGGTATCCGTCAACGGCAGCGGGGATCCGGGGGAGATTACCGCGTTGGCGATTGCCGCCGTCGAACAATTCCTGGCAGCACCGCGACGGCCATCCTGACCGGAGCAAAGCATGGTGGACTCGAACAGAAGGAAACACTGATGAGAATTGCGGTTACAGGCGGAAGCGGAAAACTTGGCCGGCACGTGGTCCGCCGGCTAAACGATGACGGCCACGAGGTCCTCAACCTTGACCGCGCCGGTACCCGGAGCCCCGGCCTGCTGGTGGTGGACCTGCGCAACTACGGCCAGGTGGTGGATGCGCTGCTGGGCGTCGATGACCGCCATGACGGATTCGACGCCGTGGTGCACCTTGGCGCCATCCCCGCCCCCGGCATCCTTCCGGACGCTGCGACGTTCGAGAACAACATGCTCTCCACCTACAACGTCTTCCAAGCCGCGCGGCGGGCCGGCATCAAGAAGGTGGTGTACGCCTCCAGTGAGACCGTACTGGGCCTGCCGTTCGACATCGATCCGCCCTATATCCCGGTCGATGAGGAATATCCTCCCCGCCCGGAGAGCACTTATTCCCTGGTGAAGACGCTGGAGGAACGGATGGCGGTGGAACTGACCCGCTGGGACCCGGAGCTGAGCATCACCGGGCTGCGCTTCTCCAATGTCATGGACGAGTCCGACTACGAGCGGTTTCCCTCGTTCGATGAGGACGCCACGCTGCGCAAGTGGAACCTCTGGGGCTACATTGACGGCAGGGACGGCGCGCAGGCAGTGGCCCGGGCACTGGAGAATGCGAAGCCCGGCTTTGAAGCCTTCATCATCGCCAACGCAGACACCGTTATGAGCCGCTCGAGCGCCAGCCTGGCCGCGGAGGTCTTTCCCGGCGTGAAGGTCACCAAGGAACTCGGCGAACACGAAACCATGCTTTCCATCGACAAGGCCCGCCGCGTGCTCGGCTTTGAACCCGAGCACAGTTGGCGGAACCACGCAGCCGCTGCCTCCGGCCCGGCAGGCGGCATCGGGTAGCGCCTGCGGTTTTCCCGCGGCCGCCGCGATTGCCGGGCACATGATGGAGTGAATGGGCCTTCACCGGGATAGTGTTCAGCCTTAAGCATTTATCACGGCGCAGGGACAAGGCAGCACATTGGTACAGAGATCATCAGGGTCCGGGGTCGCGGAGAACAAGGCCGGCAAGTGGCATACCTTCAACGAGAAGTTCGTGGTGGAGGAGCGCTACGTTGACGTGGCGGACCGGCGCGGGCTTTACCGGGCGTCGGTCATCCTTTCCGTCGTGGGGCTGGCGCTCTTTATCGCCATCCTTGTCAGCGTGGTGCAGTCCACTGGATTGCACGCGATGGACGAACCCATCCATGACTGGCTGGTGACCACCCGTTCCGGTGCCCTCACCGCCTTCATGATCTTCCTGGCGGTGTTTTTCGGCCCCATCGCGCTTCCCATCATTGTCCTGGTGGTGGTCGTCGTCTGGGGCGTCGCCGCCAAACATGCCTGGCGGCCCATCCTGCTGGCATCCGCAATGCTGGCAGGGGTGATCGTGTCCCAGATCATCCTCCACATCGTGCAGCGCTCGCGGCCGCCTGTGGACCAGATGTTGTTCGGAGCGGACCAGACGTTCTCGTTCCCGTCCGGCCACGTCCTGGGTGCCTGCGACTTCCTGCTGGTGGGTGCATACCTGATCGTCTCCCGGCGGAGGAGCCGCCGGGCTGCCGTCATCGGATTCGCCGTTGCCGCCGTCGGAATCATCCTGGCCATTTCCAGCCGCCTTTACCTGGGCTACCACTGGCCCACTGACACCTTGGCGTCCTTCTCCCTCTCGCTGATGATCCTCGGCGGAGTCATCGCCCTGGACACGTGGCGGACGGCCAGGATCGAAGGTGAACCGATCACCGGGGAGCTCTCCAAAGGGGAATCACCGCGGGAGTGAACCGGCGCGACGAACCGCTTCCCTTCCTGCCCCGCTAAGGCCTGGACTGCGCCCGTTTCAGTGCCCGGTGCAGTTTCAGGTTTGCTGCCTCCAACTCCAGGACCTTGGCGACACCGGCGAGGTTCAGGCCCTCCTGGAGGAGTTCGCCAATCCGGAGCAGCACCGCGATGTCCTCTGCACTGTATTGGCGCGTGCCGCCTGCGGTCCGGGCGGGCGTCAGCAATCCTTTGGCCTCGTACAGCCTGATGTTCTGCTGTCCGGTGCCCGTCAGTTCCGCCGCTACCGAGATCGCGTACAGTGCGCGCGGGCCGGGGGAGCGGCCGGGCCGGCCGCCCGCAGGTTCCGTCATGGGTTCTCCCAAAAATCCGCCGAAAAGGGTCTTGCCCGATTTTCCCACTGGTGCTATAAAAAATCTACATTCACCACCATAGATACGTTGATGGTGGATGGCCGGATATCCGACACCTTGAAGCTGAAGGAGTGGGAAATGATGTTGATGCGTACGGACCCGTTCCGTGAGCTTGACCGGCTCGCGCAGCAGGTTTTGGGAACCGCCGCCCGCCCGGCAGCCATGCCGATGGACGCCTGGCAGGAAGACGGCGAATTCGTGGTGGCGTTCGACCTTCCCGGCGTGGACGTGGACTCCGTGGACCTGAACGTGGAACGGAACGTCCTGACAGTGCGGGCCGAACGCCGGGACCCCACCCAGCCCAACGTGGAACTGGTGGCGTCCGAGCGTCCACGCGGCGTGTTCAGCCGCCAGCTGATCCTTGGCGACACCCTGGATACTGACAGGATTAAGGCCGCTTACGACCAAGGCGTGCTCACCCTGCGGATCCCGGTTGCCCAGCAAGCCAAGCCGCGAAAGATCGAGATCCAGACCCAACAAGGCGGTATGCAGCAGATCGACGCCTAGGAGCCGTGGCGCTGTGCCGGCGTCCTTGCCTTCGGGTGGGGACGCCGGCGGCCATTGGCGGGCACAGAGGACTTCATCCAAGGAGGCGGAAACCCCATGAGTGAGTGGCGGCGCTACGATTCACCGCTGATTCCTGCATTCCATGAGCGCTTCGAGCAGCGGTGGGGGCCGGGAACCGCGCCGTTTTTGGACCCGGAGGCCCATGAGCAGCCCATGCCGCGGGCGCAATGGATCAATCCGGCCACCGGTGCTGCCTTGGCGGTGGTCCCCATCTGGACTGCCGATGAGGCGCAGCAACGGTCCTTCGGTGTGTTCTACCTCCCGCCGGCCGGCGATATCTGGGTCCTGCGGCCGGGCTACACCGGGTACCTGGAACCGTCCGACGGCGACACGGAGCATCTGGTGACCCTGCGCAATGACGCCTTCCGCAAGGCGGTGGCGCACGCCAAGGAGTTCCTCTTCGGCTCGCAGTAGCCAACGTGCCGGGTCAAGGGAGTTGCTGCTCGTCAGCCGGTCCCTGCTGTGTAATCCTGAGACGTACCCGAACCACCGCAACAAAGGCTGGCCTCCATGCACAAATCCGCCAAGGACCTCGCAGCGCTTATCCCCCCGGGGTTCACGCTTGGCGTCGCCACCGCAGCTTTCCAGATTGAAGGGGCGCTGGACGAAGACGGCCGCGGCAAGTCCGGCTGGGAGGTGTTCGCTGCCAAACCGGGGATGATCATTGACGACCACAGCCCGGCAGTCTCCACGGACCACTACCACCGCATGCCGCAGGACGTGGCCTTGCTGAAGCAGCTGGGCGTGGACTCATACCGTTTCTCGTTCTCCTGGCCCCGCATCCAGCCTGGCGGAACCGGGCCGGTAAACCGTGCTGGCCTGGCGTTCTACGACCGGCTCCTGGACGAGCTCCTGGCCAACGGGATCTCGCCCATGGCCACCATCTACCACTGGGACACGCCGCTGGAGCTGGACGAGGCGGGTGGCTGGATGAACCGGGACATGGCCTACCGGCTGGGGGAATATGCCGGCCTCGTGGCCGACGCGTTCGGCGACCGGGTGGCACGGTGGGTCACCATCAACGAACCGGCAACGGTGAGCGCCAACGGCTACTCGCTGGGAGTGCATTCTCCTGGCAAGGAGCTGGCCTTGGGGGCATTCCCCACCGTCCACCACCAGCTGCTCGGCCACGGCCTGGCGGTCCAGGCCCTCCGTGCCGCGGGGGTGCCGGGAGAGATCGGCATGACCAACGTTTATTCACCCATGGTGCCGAACTCCATCAACCCGCTGGACAAGCTCAGCGCCGGCCTCATGGACCTCGGCCAGAACCGGCTGTACGCGGACCCGGTCCTGACCGGCAAGTACCCTGACCTGATCCGGGCGGCCAAGTTCTTCAGCTCCTTCGAGCATCCCGAGGAGGACATGCAGATTATTTCGCAGCCCCTGGATTTCTACGGGTTGAACTATTACATGCCCACCAAGGTCGCCGTGGGGCCCGGCAGTGGAGCGGTGCCACCGAGCATGGCGGAGGCGATGGGGAGCGACCTCAACGCAGGCGGAGGTGCCACACCGTTCCACGTCGAGGCGTGGCCTGAAGCGGACATCACCGCCTACGGGTGGCCGGTCAAGCCCGAGTACATGGCGGTCGCCCTGAAGGAGATGGCGGAGCGGTACCCCAACCTGCCTCCGGTGATCATTACCGAGGGTGGTGCGAGCTTCGAGGACATCATTGTCCGGGACAAGTCCACCAATACCAGGTTCATTCCGGATGAGCGGCGGCTGAAGTACATTTCCGACCACCTTGAGGCCGCCTTGAAGGCCACGGCCCCTGGCGGGGAGGCCGAATCGGTGGACCTCCGCGGCTACTACGTCTGGTCCTTCCTGGACAACTTCGAATGGTCCGCCGGGTACAAGCAGCCGTTCGGCCTCCTGCATGTGGACTTCGAAACCCTGGAGCGGACGCCCAAGGCCTCCTACTTCTGGTTCCAGGAGCTCATCGAAGAACGCGACCTCGCCTTGGCTGCGGATGCCGCCATCGCCCAGGCCGTCGTACCGGAGGTCCTGGACGGCAGTGAAGCGCCCGACGACGGCGCGGCGCTGGGTGCCAGCGCCTAGACGGTGCGGGGCTGGGCCGGTTCCGGGTCAGCCCCGGAGCAGGTCCAGCATGGCCAGCTGCTTGGCGATGCCTGCCCCGTCCGGGGAGTAGATCCACGGAACCCGTGATGAGGTATGGTCACCGTCTTCGGAGTGGCCGCCGGCGAACACCGATTCGCTGACGGACAGCTGCCGGATGGCGATGGCCGCCACTTTGTCGGCGTTTTCCGCGGCGAACGCCGAATAGATGGCTTCATCGTGCTGCCCGTTGTCACCGATCAGGAGCCACCGCATGTCCGGGAATTCCTGGGCCAGCCGCTCCAGGTTCCGCCGCTTGTGTTCCTGGCCGCTCCGGAACCAGCGGTCCTGGGTCAAGCCCCAGTCCGTCAGGAGCAGCGCGCCCTTGGGGTACATGTTGCGGGTCAGGAAGCGCCCCAGGGTGGGGGCCGCATTCCAGGGGCCGGTGGAGAGGTAGATGACGGGGGCGTCGGGATGCTCGATGGTCAGCCGGTCCAGCAGCACCGCCATGCCCGGAGTGGCCATCCGTGCCCGTTCGCTGAGCACGAAAGTGTTCCACAGCGCCAGGAACGGCCGGGGCAGCGCGGTCACCATGACGGTGTCGTCGATGTCCGAGACGATTCCGAACTTCACCTCCGGTGCGATTACCTGGATCAGCGCCTCGGCCGGTTCGGTTCCCTCCGCGCGCAGGACCGCCGTGTGCCAGCCGGGGGAAAGCTGGACGTCCACTTCGGTGTCGATCAGGCCGCCCCGGTCCGCGGTCATGTGGGTGACGACGTCGCCGATGGTGATCTCGACGTCGGAAAACTGCAGCGGCACGCCGGTGAAGGCACGCCAGCCGCGGATGTTCTGGTTGCCGACTTTCGCTTCCTGCTCCGCCCGGCTTCCCGGCAGCGGCTTCTGCGTCAGCAGCACCCGGCCCAGCACACGTACCCGGGCGGTGGAACCGTACCCCTGGTAGGCGATGGTCTGCGGGACGAAATCCCAGCGCTTCGCCAGCCGGATTCGCAGGCTGTTGACCGCGTCCGAGACCCGGTGGGCCAGCCGGAAGGCCTGGTTCCCGGAGAGCGCGTACTGGGCCAGCACCGCCTGCGTGGGCTTGCGTGCGTACTTCCGGGCCGGATGCTGGGGAGCCGTGTCCATGGCACCACTCTGCCACAGCGTGGAGTATGGATCAGCCGGCGCCGAGGATCCCGCGCAGTGTTTCGGCGTTGCGCACGGCGTTCCCGCCGCCGTCGTTGTTGAAGTACGCGTAGACGTCGAGGCCACCGCTGTCCCATTCGCGGATCCGGTCCGCCCACCAGTGCAGGTCGGCCTCCGAGTATGAGCCGCCATACAAATGCTCGTGGTCGGGACCGTGCAGGCGGACATAGGTAAATGGCGCGGTGGCGCGCAGGATGCACGGCAGGTTGGCGCCGCTCATGATGCAGTAGGCCGCCTGGTGCCGCTCCAACAGGGAAAACACCTCCGGGCAGTCCCAGCTGGGGTGCCTGAACTCAACGGCAACCCGGATCCACTCCGGAACCGCTGCCAGGAAGTACTCCAGCCGTGCGTCATCGCGGCCCAACTGCGGCGGCAGTTGGACCAGGAGCACCGCCCGTTTATCCCCCAGTTCGTGCCAGCACCGGGCGATGCGTTCCACCCAGACTTCCGGTGCGTACAGCTTGCGGGCGTGGGTAAGGCCGCGGGGAGCCTTGACGGACATGCTGAAACCGGGTGGCAGCCGCCTGTTCCAGCCGGCAAAGGTGGTGTCGCGGGGCCACCGGTAGAAGCTGGCATTCAGTTCAACTGTGCTGAACCTGGCGGCATACCGCTGGAGCCGGTCCCGGACCGGCAGGCCGGGCGGGTACAGGACGTTCTCCCAATGGTCGTAGCTCCAGCCGGAGGTACCGATGTGTACTGCCATTCTTCGATGTTCCTACAGTGTTGTGTGGCAGGGTAATGCCATGGCGCGAATTGAGGATTATGCGGTCGTCGGCGACCTTCACACGGGTGCCCTCATCAGCAAGGAGGGTTCGATCGACTGGCTCTGCCTGCCGCGGTTCGATTCGCCTGCGTGTTTCAACGCTTTGCTGGACTCGCCGGACGCCGGGCGATGGCTGCTGGCTCCGGAAGGCGGTGGTACCTGCACCCGCCGAAGCTACCGCGACGGAAGCCTGATCCTGGATACAGAGTGGGAGACACCGGACGGAACGGTGCGCGTCACAGACTTCATGCCGCCCCGCGATTCGGTGGCCGACATCGTCCGGATCGTCGAGGGCGTCAGTGGCAGCGTAAAGATGCACGGCGAGTTGGTGCTTCGCTTCGACTACGGGCATATCGTGCCCTGGGTGCGCAAGGACAAGCGTGGCCTGCACGCCATCGCCGGCCCGGATGCCGTCTACCTGGTGACCCCCGCACCCTTGCATGGCGAGAACATGCATACCGTCAGCGACTTCACGGTCCACGCGGGCGAGAAAGTGCCGTTCGTGCTGACTTGGGCTCCCAGCCATGTGGGCCGGCCGGTGTCGGTCGAGTCGGAGAAAGTCCTGCGCAGCACGTTCGAGTTCTGGCAAGGCTGGTCCTCCCAATGCACGGTCCAAGGGAAGTACCAGGATGCCGTGGTGCGCTCCCTGGTAACGCTGAAGGCCCTCACCTACGCCCCCACCGGGGGGATCGTTGCCGCTGTCACCACATCACTGCCCGAACAGCCGGGCGGTCAACGCAACTGGGACTACCGCTACTGCTGGCTGCGGGACGCCACCATGACCCTCCAGGCGCTGCTGGCTGCCGGGTACAAGGCCGAAGCGGCCGCCTGGCGGGACTGGTTGCTCCGTGCTGTGGCGGGAGACCCCGCGGACCTGCAGATCATGTACGGGATCCACGGTGAGCGGCGGCTGCCGGAGATGGAACTGCCTTGGTTGAAAGGCTACGAGAATTCCGCCCCGGTGCGGATCGGCAATGCGGCGGCCGAGCAGTTCCAGCTGGACGTGTGGGGCGAGGTCCTTGACTGCCTGGCGCTGACCCGGAACTCCCTGCTCAAGCACACGGACGAGGCCTGGGACGTCCAGATTGCCTTGATGGAGCACCTGGAGACCATCTGGGACCAACCGGACAACGGACTCTGGGAAATGCGGGGGCCCCGCCGGCACTTCACGCACTCAAAGGTCATGGCATGGGTGGCCGCGGACCGGATGGTGAAGGGCGTCCGGGACTCCGGGCTGCCGGGGCCGGTGGAGCGCTGGGAGGCGTTGCGGGACCGGATCCGGCAGGACATCCTGGCCAACGGCTACGACGCAGAGCGCAACACCTTCGTCCAGTCCTATGGCCGGCCTGAGCTGGACGCCAGCCTTCTGTTGATTCCCCGGGTGGGCTTCCTGCCCCCGGACGATCCCAAGGTGGTGGGGACCATCGAGGCGATCCAGCGGGAGCTGACCCAGGACGGGTTCGTGCTCCGGTACCGGCCGGAACAGAGCGACGACGGCCTGCCGGGGGACGAGGGCGTTTTCCTGGCCTGCTCGTTCTGGCTGGTGGAGGCGCTCCTGGGCGCCGGACGTCATGAGGAGTCACGGGCACTGTTTGAACGGTTGCTGGAACTGCGCAATGATGTGGGGCTGCTGAGCGAGGAGTGGGCTGTCAAAGCAGGCCGCCAGTTGGGTAACACGCCGCAGGCGTTCAGCCACTTCGCCCTTGTGACTAGCGCGCTGGAGCTGCATCAGGATACGGTTCGGCGCAGCGACGCTCCCATTCCGCCGGAAGGGGCGGACTCGCGCTGAGGCGGCGCGGGCCGGGGCCGCAACTTCTCCTTCGCAGGATAGATAAGTATACTTACTAACACCTCATGGAGTGCTCCCCAGCACAATGCCGTGATTGACGGAGGAGTGATAGTTGTGGCCGGATTTTTTGAACTCGTGGATGCCCCTGACGGCGGATACCGGATCAGGATGATGGACGGAAGCGGGAACCTGATGGCCATTTCAGTGACTTTCCCGACCAAACGGGCGGCCGTCGCAGGCGTTGCCATGGCCAGGGAGATCGCGGGAACGGGACTTATCCGGGACAAGAGCCTGGACGGTGCGGGATCCGTGATCCGGGAGCGGGTGCGGCCTGTCAGCTCCCCTAAAGAAGACGCAGCGAAACGGAAGAAAGCGCCGGATGTGCGGCGGACGGCTGTCGGCTGATGCCCGGCGCCTCTTCCCCGCCTGACAATGCACGCAAGGGTGTCCTTTTTGACGTTGACGGGACGCTGATCGACTCTTCCTATATCCACACCCTCGCCTGGTGGGGCGCGTTCCGCCAGTATGGACACGATGTCCCCATGGCGGCCATCCACCACTTTGTCGGCATGGGCGGCGCCCGCCTGGTGGACAACCTCCTGCCGCAGGACCGTGACCGCTCCGAAGACGACGACATCATGGCCAGCCACGGCGCCCTGTATGCCTCGCACTGGCCCTCGCTGCGTGCCTGCACAGGGGCAAAGGAGCTCCTGGAGCGATGCCACGCGGACGGCCTGGCGGTGGCGCTGGCTTCCTCGGCCCGGGAAAAGGACTTGCAGGTAATGCGTTCCGTGCTGGACGCGGACGCCGTCATCGATGCCGCCACGAGTTCCAACGACGCCGAGGAAAGCAAGCCGGCGCCGGACATCCTCGTTGCGGCCCTTGAATCCCTCGGTATTGACGCCGTGAACGCCGTCTATGTCGGTGACGCGGTGTGGGACATGAAGGCTGCTGCGGCGCTGGATATTCCCGCGATCGGCGTTACCTGCGGCGGAATCAGCGCGGCGGAACTCCGGGACGCGGGCGCCGTCGAGGTCTATGGAAGCCCCCGCGACCTGCTGGAGAACCTTGGCTCAAGCGCCATTGGCCGGCTGTTGGCGCGCCAGGACCACTGACCAGGATCACTGACGCGCCTCCGCACCCGGGGTGCGCGCCTAAGTGAGTTTCACCTGGCGGTTCATGTCCTTGTACAGCAGGTAGCGGAACTCGCCGGGTCCGCCGGCGTAGCAGGCCTGCGGGCAAAACGCGCGCAGCCACATGAAGTCACCCGCTTCCACCTCCACCCAGTCGTTGTTCAGCAGGTACATGGCCTTGCCCTCCAGGACGTACAGGCCGTGCTCCATGACGTGGGTTTCAGGGAACGGGATCACCCCGCCGGGCTGGAACGTCACGATGTTCACCTGCATGTCGTGGGCGAGGTCGTTGGAGTCCGTGAACCGGGTGGTCTTCCAGACGTCATCCGTGTCCGGCATGGACGTGGGCTCCACGTCCTTCTCGTTGGTGACGAAGGACTTTGCTTCGTATCCTTCGAGGCGTTCGTAGGCCTTGCGGATCCAGTGGAAGGACACGACGTCGTCCGAAACGTTCTCCAGGCCCCACTCCGAACCCGCGGCCAGGTAGGCGTAGCCGCCTTCCTCCAGCGGGTGCAGTTCGCCATCCAGGGTGAGGTTGACCTTGCCGCGGGTTACAAAGATGACGCCTTCTGCGCCGGCCTCGAACTCGGCCTTGGGAGCCCCGCCGCCCGGGCCGATTTCCACGATCAGCTGGGAGAAGGTGGTGGCGAAGCCGGAGATCGGACGGGCAATGATCCAGGACCGGGTGTTCGAAAAGCCGGGGAGGTTGGACGTGACGATGTCCGTCATGACGCCCTTGGGGATCACCGTGTACGCCTCGGTCACGATGGCGCGCTCGGTGGTCAGGTGGGTCTGTGGCGGGAGTCCGCCGGTGGGGGAGTAGTACTTGCCCATGAGAGGGATCCTTTGCCTAGGAGTTGGAAGTGGTGGCGAGCCGAGGATGCGCCAGGCCGGTCAGCTGTGGAATTCCGACGCCGGCAAGCGCCTGGACTTCCTCGGCACCGACGGCGCCGCATTGGACTCCGCGGAGCACGAACGCGGCCAGGGCCCGGGCGGTGGCGGGCTCGTCCATGACGCCGCCTTCGGTCCGTTCCACGTAGTTGCGCAGCCGGGCCGCCGCGGCGGGCAGGCCCTCGCGGTAGAAGGCGTAGGTGGCTGCGAAGCGGCTGGCCAGCTGGGCCGGGTGCAGGTCCCAGCCCTGGTAGTAGCCGCGCTCCAGCGACCGCCGGACCAGCCTGCCGTGCAGCTGCCAGGCGTTCTCCACGTTGTCGCCCACCGGGATGATGTTGGTGGACCCGTCGGAGAGCCGGATGCCGGTACCGGCCACGGCCAGCTGCATGACTTCCTTGGCGAAGTCGGCCACCGGGTGCTCCATGGACTGGTACTCCGCGGAGATCTGCAGCGAGGCCGAGTAGTCGTACGTGCCGTAGTGCAGGCCGCTGATCCGGCCGGGAACGGCGTGCGGCAGCTGCGCCACCGGCGAGGTTCCCTCCGGGCCCAGGATCAGCTGCGGGGTTTCCACCTGGACTTCGAACCGCAGCCGCCCCGCGGGCAGCGAGTGGACTTCCTCCAGGCGGGACACCGCGTAGTCCATCGCCAGGACCTGGGCAACGGTGGTCACCTTCGGCAGGGTCAGCACCAGGCCGTCCGGCAGTTCTCCGGCGGCGGCAAGGCCGGAGATGAACAGGTCCAGAGTCCGCAGGCCGCGGGCCCGTGTGGCGGCCTCGAAGCACTTGAAGCGGATGCCGATGAACGGGGGAGCGGACCCGGCCGCGACCGCGCCGGCCACGGCGGCCGCCGCGGACGCCGCGGCGGCGTCCTCAGCGTCCTCGCCGCGGTCCCCGAAGCCGTCTTCGAAGTCCAGCCGCAGGTCCTCGATCGGCTCCGCAGCCAGCTTGGCCGCCACACGGGTGGCTACCGCTCCTGCCAGGCCTTCGTCCTGGCCCAGGAGCCGCCCCAGCGTTTCGAAGCCGCCGTGCGCATCCGCCGTCGCGGTTGCCTGGGTGCCCCAGTCCGCTGCGAACGACGACGTGAAACGGTCCGCGGGCACGTACACGGTGTGCACGGGCTGGCGTGAGCCGTCGTCACCGGGGTAGTTCTGCTCCAGCAGCCGGTCCGTGGCGGCCAGCTGTCCGTCGATGTGCGCGAGGTCCGCGGCTGAAAGGGAGGGCTTGGGTGCTGCCATCTCAGCCCACCAGTTCGTAGGCGGGGGTGGTGAGGAAGTCCGTGTAGCCGTCCGAGAGGCAGATGTCCGCGATCAGGTCGCTGGCAGGCTGGTAGTAGCGGCGGAACGCCTCGTCGCCGAACTCGGTCCGGAGCCGCTCCGTTTCCTCGCCCAGGATCCGTTCCACCAGCTCCTTGGTCACCGTGTTGCCTGTGTCCGCCAGGATAGACTTGTTGCGGATCTGCTGCCACACCTGCGAGCGGGAGATCTCCGCGGTGGCGGCATCCTCCATCAGGTTGTGGATGGCCACTGCGCCGTTTCCGGACAGCCACACCGCCGTGTAGGCCACGGCCACGTAGAGGTTCAGGCGCAGCCCGGCCTCGGTGACCTGGCCGTCGGCGGAGGAGACGTCGAGCAGCTGCTCCGCCGTGACCGATACCTCCGGGCGCTGCTTGTCCACCTGGTTCGGCTTGTCGCCCAGCACGGAGTCGAAGACCTCCCGGCAGGTGGAGACCAGGTCCGGGTGCGCAACCCAGGAGCCGTCGAAGCCGTCGTTGGCCTCGCGGGTCTTGTCCGCCCGCACCTTTTCGAACGCGGCTTCGGTCACTTCCGGGTGGCGCCGGTTGGGGATGACCGCGGCCATGCCGCCCATGGCGAATGCGCCGCGCTTGTGGCAGGTCTTGACCAGGAGCTCGGTGTAGGCGCGCATGAACGGGGCGGTCATCGCCACGGAGGCGCGGTCCGGGAGGACGAATTCCTCGCCGGCATCGCGGAAGTACTTGATGATGCTGAAGAGGTAGTCCCAGCGGCCTGCGTTCAGGCCCGAGGCGTGGTCCCTCAGTTCGTAGAGGATTTCGTCCATCTCGAAGGCTGCCGGGATGGTCTCGATCAGGACCGTTGCCCGGATGGTGCCCTGGTGCAGGCCCAGGTAGTCCTGGGCGAACACGAACACGTCGTTCCACAGCCTGGCCTCAAGGTGGCTCTCCATCTTGGGCAGGTAGTAGTAGGGGCCCTGGCCGTTGAGCACCAGCTGCTTGGCGATGTGGAAGAAGTGCAGTCCGAAGTCCACCAGGGCACCCACGGCGGGTTCGCCGTTGAGCAGCAGGTGTTTCTCCTGCATGTGCCAGCCGCGGGGCCGTGCCACCACGACGGCCAGCGGCGCGTCGGTGCGGAGCCGGTACTCCTTGCCTTCATCCGAGGTGTAGCTCAGGGTGCCCTGGGCGGCGTCCCGGAGGTTCAGGATGGCGTCAATGACGTTGGCCCAGGTGGGGGTGCTGGCGTCCTCGAGGTCCGCCAGCCACACCTTGGCTCCGGAGTTCAGGGCATTGATGGCCATCTTCGCCGGTGAGGCAGGCCCGGTCATTTCCACCCGGCGGTCCTGCAGGGCGGCGGGTGCGGGCGCAACTCTCCAGTCGCCGTCGCGCACGTCCTGCGTCTCCGGCAGGAAGTCCAGCTTGCCGGTCTCTGCCACCTGCTGCCGCTTGGCGGCGCGGGCCGCCAGAAGCTCGTTGCGGGTGCCGGCGAACCGGTTGTGGAGCTCCTCCACGAAGGCCAGTGCCTTGGGGGTGAGGATCTCCTCAGCGCGGTTGATCGGCCGGGGATCTGTGACGGTGATGGCCATTTCTGGTCCTTTCCTTGTGCGGGAAGTCGGGCGGTCAGGCGGAGGCCAGTGCTGCCACCGGCTCCTTGGCGGAATCGGCGGGAACGGCAGCCGTTGCCACGTTCGAGGCGTGGGCCGCGGCCGCGACGGCTGCCGCGACGTTGGCGGTCACGTGCGGGTCGAAGATGCTCGGGATGATGTAGCTGGCATTGAGCTCATTATCATTCACCCGGTTGGCGATTGCCTCCGCGGCGGCCACCAGCATTTCCGGGGTGATGTCGCTCGCTCCGACGTCCAGGAGCCCGCGGAAGAGTCCCGGGAAAGCGAGGACGTTGTTGATCTGGTTGGGGAAGTCGCTGCGGCCGGTGGCCACGACGGCGGCGTGCCGGGACGCGATGGCCGGGTCCACTTCGGGGGTGGGGTTGGCCATGGCGAAAACGATGGAGTCCTTTGCCATGGAGGCCACGTGCTCTTCGCCGAGGATGTTCGGGGCGGACACTCCGATGAAGACGTCCGCGCCTGCCAGGGCCTGGTGCAGGCTGCCGGAGAAACCCTCCTGGTTGGTGTTTTCAGCGATCCAGGTGCGGTGCGGATCGTTGTAGGTCTCGCCCTGGTGGATGGCACCCGAGCGCCCTGCCGCCACGATGTGGCGGGCGCCCTGGGCCTTGAGCAGCTGGATAATCGCTGAGCCCGCGGCGCCGACGCCGGAAACCACGATCTTCACGTCCTCGATCTTCTTGTCCACCACACGCAGCGCGTTGACGAGTGCCGCGAGGGTCACGATGGCGGTGCCGTGCTGGTCGTCGTGGAACACCGGGATGTCCAGTTCCTCGCGCAGGCGGGCTTCGATTTCGAAGCAGCGCGGCGCGGCGATGTCCTCCAGGTTCACGCCGCCGAAGACGGGGGCCAGGAGCTTGACGGTGCGGATGATTTCCTCGGTGTCCTGGGTATCGAGGCAGACCGGCCACGCGTCCACGTTGGCGAACTGCTTGAAGAGGGCGGCCTTGCCTTCCATGACCGGGAGGGCGGCGGCGGGGCCGATGTTGCCCAGGCCAAGCACTGCGGAGCCATCGGTGACGACGGCGACGGTGTTGCGCTTGACGGTCAGGTTGCGGGCGGCGGCGGGGTCTTCGGCGATGGCCAGGCAGACGCGGGCCACGCCGGGGGTGTAGGCGCGCGACAGGTCGTCGCGGTTGCGCAGCGGGACCTTGGGGACCACTTCAAGCTTGCCGCCGAGGTGCATCAGGAAAGTGCGGTCCGAGACGTGCTGGACGGTGACCCCGTCGAGGGCGTTGAGGGCGTCCTTGACCCGCGCGGCGTGGGCGTCGTCGGTGGTGTTGCAGGTGACGTCGACGACGAGGGTTTCGTGGTGGGACTCGGTGACGTCCAGTGCGGTGATTGCGGCGCCGGCTGCTCCGACGGCTGCCGCGAGTTCGCTGGTGGCGCTGAAGCTCGACGGTGCTTCCACGCGCAGGGTGATCGAATTTCCGGGGCTGGGGTTCGCCATTGAATGTCCTCCTGTTAGGCCTTGTCCGGCTTCTGCTCTGATCCGAATATTTTCGTATTATGGATATTATTATCTACTTTATGGAAACACAACCCCTTCGCGATGTGACTGCCGAGGGACATCGCCGCGCGTCCTGCCGTGCTGTATGTTGGGTGGTCTAAGCAACTCTTTTCACGATGCGGATAAGAGTTGTCGGATTCCGAGCCATAGGAGACAACGGAATGGCAGAAAAAGCCTCCGGCGGAGTGCAGTCGGTGGAGCGCGTCTTCGAGCTGCTGGAGCTCATCACGGATGCCGGCGGCGACGTCACGCTCAGTGAACTGTCCTCGTCGACCGATTTGCCCCTCCCCACCATCCACCGCCTGCTCCGCACGCTGGTATCGCTCGGCTACATCCGCCAGCTGCCCAACCGGCGCTATGCCCTGGGTCCCCGGCTGATCCGGTTGGGCGAAGGCGCCAACAAGCAGCTCGGCGCCCTGGCCCGCCCCCAGCTCAAAACCCTGGTGGACCGCCTGGGGGAGACCTCCAATATGGCCGTGCTTGATTCGGACATGGTGATCTACGTGGCCCAGGTCCCTTCGCTGCACTCCATGCGCATGTTCACGGAGGTGGGCCGGCGCGCCCACACCCACGCCACCGGCGTCGGCAAGGCCATCCTGGCCCAGCTTGACGACGACACCGTCCGCGGCATCGTGGCCCGCGCCGGAATGCCCACCCCCACCGCCAAGAGCATTGGCGACGTCGAAGAACTCCTGGCCGACCTCAAGCTCATCCGCGAACGGGGCTACTCCATCGACGAGGAGGAGCAGGAGCTCGGTGTCCGCTGCTTTGCGATGGCGGTGCCCAACGCCCCCACGCCCACCGCGATCTCGGTGTCCGGCCCGGTGTCCCGGGTGGACGAAAACTTCGCCGACAAGGCCGTTCCCGTCCTCCGCGAGGCCGCCGAGGCCATCTCCCGCGAGCTCAACCGCACTTGATACTGCGGAACTGCTGACGACGACGGCCCGCACCTTCGCTGGAAGGTGCGGGCCGTCGTCGTTCGCTGTGTCCTTGCTAATGCTCCGATGCCTTTTCGGCTGAGTCGATCCGGACTTCCTTCCCGTCGCAGTCGATGAGCTTGCCGTTCTCGAACCTGTCGCCGTCCGCCAGGGAACGGAGGGCCTCCGCCTTGACCAGCCGCTCGGTGCCAGCGACGAAGACGGACTGGTTGTCCGAATTTCCAGCCCGGAAGTGGTTGAAGAGAAGGTTCAGCAGGATGGCCATGACGGCCGCGGAGCTGATGCCGGAGTGGAAGATGGTGCCGAACCAGGACGGGAACTGGTCGTAGAACGTGGGTGCGGCTATGGGGATCATCCCGAAGCCGATGGATGCGGCCACCACGATCAGGTTCATGTTGTTCTTGTAGTCCACTTTGGACAGGGTCCGGATGCCGCTGGCTGCGACCGTGCCGAAGAGCACCACGCCGGCACCGCCCAGGACGGGCGTCGGCACCGCGGCCACCACCCGGCCAAGGACGGGAAGCAGCCCGAGGACCACCAGGATTACGCCGCCGGCGCTGACCACGAACCTGCTCTTGACGCCGGTGATGGCCACCAGGCCCACGTTTTGGGCGAAGGCGCTCTGGGTGAAGGAGTTGAAGAGGGGCGAGACGGCGCTGGACAGCATATCCGCGCGCAGGCCGTTGCCGATCCTCTTGGAGTCCACCTTGGTGCCCACGATCTCGCCCACCGCGATGATGTCCGCGGACGTCTCCGTGAGGGTCACCAGGATGACGATCAGCATGGAGACGATGGCTGCGATCTCGAATGTGGGGGGTCCGAAGGCGAAGGGGGTGGGAAAGGCGACAATCTCGCCCTGGCCCACCTTGGAGAAGTCGGTCATGCCGAAAACCAGGGCGATGAGGGTGCCCAGGACCATGGCAAGGAGGATGGAGAGCCGGGAGATGGCCGCACTGCCCACCTTGCTCAGGAGCAGGACAATGCCCATGGTGCCGGCGGCGAGGCCGATGTTGGCCACGCTGCCGTAGTTCGGAGCCTTGTTGTTGCCGCCCATGGCCCAGTTGGCAGCCACCGGCATCAGCGTCAGGCCGATGGTGGTGATCACGGTTCCGGTCACCACCGGCGGGAAGAATCGGATGATCTTCGAGAACAGCGGGGTGATCAGCAGGCCGATCAGGGAGGCTGCGATGACGGATCCGAACACCGCCTGGATCCCGCCGCCGCCGTGCACGATGGCCACCATGGTGGAGACACCGGCAAAAGACACGCCCTGCACCAGCGGCAGCTGCGAGCCGAAGAACGGAATGCCGACGGTTTGCAGGATGGTGGCGAGGCCGCCGACGAACAGGCAGGCGGCGATGAGCAGGCCGATGTCCTGGGAGTTCATTCCCGCGGCGGCACCGATGATCAGGGGAGGGGCAATGATGCCGCCATACATGGTCAGGACGTGCTGGAAGCCGTAGGCAAACATGCTTCCAACGGGGAGCCGCTGGTCCTCGGGACGGGCAGGCCGTGCGCCTTTTCCAGCGGCTGCGGCGGCAAGTTTCTTCTTGGTGTTCATGGCAGACTTTCTTGGTTCATGGCAGACGTCATCGTCTGGCTAACTGGTGTCTGGCTAACAGGTGTTGTGAAGATGCGGGAGTGGTGCCGGGTTTGGCTTCGACAGGCTCAACCACCGGTGGCTGAGCCTGTCGAAGCCATGAGCGTGGCTTCTTAGCAGAAGCCGGCGATGCCCGACCACGCCGCGGGTGCTGAAGTTGCGTCATCACGCTGGACGGTGGCCTCGATCAGGCCGTACGGCCGGTCGGCTGCGAAGAAAACCTCGTTGGGGTTGTCCAGGCCAAACGGGGAGAGGTCCACCAGGAAGTGGTGCTTGTTGGGCATGGAGAACTTGATCTCGTCGATTTCGCTGTGCGCCTCCAGCACCTTTGCGCCCATGTCGAACAGGGTCTGCTGAAGTGCGTGGGAGTACTTCTCCGTAAAGCCTTCGAGCAGGAGGCCCTTGACGTCGTCGTAGCTCTTGTTGAAGTCCAGGCTGCTGAAGTCGGTGCCGGCCTTGAAGCGCCAGCGGGCTGAAACGTCCGTGGCGAGGATGCGGTCGGTGGTCTCCGGAAGCGTCGTGTAGCGGTCGCGGGGGTAGCCCACGAAGCCGGACTCCGTGGACTTGAGGACGGTCAGGTCCTTCAGTCCGGAGATCAGGTGGCTGGCGGCGCCGTCGCGGACCAGGACCGCGGTTCGCACTTCCTGGCCGTTGCGGACGAATGAGTGGTCGTGTTCGCTGCCGTGTGCCTGGATGCGGCTCCAGGCGTACGATTCCGCTTCCCAGCGGCCGCCGGAGACCCAGTCGAAGCTGGAGGTGAAGTGCTCGCCGAGCCGCAGCAGGAACGCCTCGGGCGAACCGATGCCGTCCCGGGCGAAGGCGTAGATGGTGTTCTTCTGGGTATCCGTGGCCACCACGTGGGCGTTGTCGCCTTCAAGGTGGGCCGCGGCGAAGTCGCCCCGCAACTGCGAGGTGACGTTCAGGTCTTCGATCTCGTGGCGGTTGGTGTCCCTGGTGATTTTGACGACGCGGACTTCGGCCTTGCCGTACTGGTTTTCGCCGAGAATGATCTTGCTGCTCATGGTCTTTTCCCAATCTCCGGTAAGTGGAACCAAGGTTCCATCACTGAAATTAAGCGCGCGTTTCAAGCGCGTTTCCGGTGGAGCCGACCCAACAAAAAAGAGCCGGCATCCATTGATGCCAGCTCATTACGACCCTGCCTGCTGCTCCCAGGTTACGTGACGTGCGCCACGAGTTGCCTACCAGCGTACCCCCGCCGGCCGGTGGTGTACATCACAACCCCAAAATTCAGTTTGTGACCGGGTTGCCCGGGCTGGGGTTCCCGAGCGACTGTTGACGGCCCGGCGCGTTGATCCTAAACTTTCACAAAGTAGAATTTGCTTTCCGTATTACGAAATTAGGAGGTTTCGATGTACCAGCAGGACACCCCTCCCGTGCCGGCCGCCCCGGCAGCGGGAACCGGCGCGCAGGAGTTCTACCTCCCGATCGGCGGCGGGATCGACCCGGACCTGTTTGTGCCGGAAGAACGGCACCATGAACGCGGGTTGTTCTCGCGTTGGGTCCACTCGTTGCCGGTATTCGGCCGGCGGATGTGAGTACCGCCCCTGCCTACCTGCGGAACCGCACCGGCTAAACACAAGTAGTGGCTACTGGCGACCCCGAAAGGGAACTCCCATAGCCTGAGGCGGTAAGTCGTTGCCCGGAGTTGGGCTTGCGTGCCTGCCCGGGCCGGATTTCCGTTGAGCGCCGGGGAGGCGAGGATGCAGGAACGCGTGAAGCAGCCCGATTCCCGAGATGGGACGGGCGGGGCATGCCCATGAAGACCCGCCTCCTGCAATGCGTGTGCTGCCTCCTGGTGGTTGGCGGCCTTTCGGCCAGTGCGGTCCTCGCCCCGGCCGAGTCCGGCCTGCCCGCAGATCCCGCGGAGGCGGCCTCCGGGTCGCCCGGGGTTATTGTCCCCGCCCCTACTGGCAGTCTGGGGCCGACGGGCTCAGTCGCGCCGGCAGCGCCGCCGGCGGCCCCGGAAACGCCCGGATTGGATGCCTCAACCGCGGCCGCAGCGCCGGCCGACGCGGCCCCCTCCGGGCCCGTTCCTTCCGACGCGCCGCCCGCCGATGACACAGCCCAGGGCGACTCGTTGAATGGCAAGCCCGTCGTGTCCAGCCAGGGACTGGGCCCCGCCGGGGTTCCCGGCGCGTGGCACTTGGTGTTCGATGAGGAATTCAACACCCTGAACCCGGCTGTCTGGACCCCTTACTGGTTCAACGACTGTGATCCCAAGTCCAAGATGAACGGTGTCAAAACCTGCTCCAGCAACATTACGGTCGCCAACGGCGAGGCCGTCCTCCAGCTCTCCGACTCCGATTCCGGGGCCCTGCTGTCCACGAACCCCAAGGACGGGGTCCCCGGCCACGTGGGCTTCCAGTACACCACGGGGTACGTCGAGGCCAGGATCTATTTTCCCGGTACCTGCTCGGGCGGCATCTACAACTGGCCAGCCTGGTGGTCCACCGGACAGTCCTATCCGAAAACCGGCGAGATTGATATCGCGGAGCCCTTGGCCGGAAACATGAGCACCGTCTACCACTCTGCGAGCGGCGGCGAAGTGGGCAGTGCCATCGTGGGGTGCTGGGCCGGTGGATACCATACCTACGGCGTGCACCGGATGGCGGGTGTCAACGACATTTACTTCGACGGCCGCCGGGTCTACTCATATTCGTCCCAGGACGGCAACTCGCCGCACTACCTGCTCCTGAACGTGGGACTCAACCCCAACCAGAGGACGTTCGGATCCGCCGGCGCCATCAAAGTGGACTGGGTGCGGGCCTGGCAGTAGCGGCAAGGCTCAGGAGCCGGGGCGTCCCGGCCACTGCTTGCCTGCCCAGGGGTCGTAGTCTGCGATGAGGTCTTCCTGCGGAGGGCGTTCGTCCTCGGGGACGTGCTGGAGGTTGACGCGGACCCGGTACCAGAGCGAGCTGGACCCGCGCATCCCGTCCACAAGGACATCGGCCGGCTGGAGCGCGCCAACCGCTGCGGGATGCCGGTCCTTCCACTGGTCAAGGGCTGCCAGCGCCTCGGGCTTGGTCTTGGTCCGGGCAACCTCGATAAGCGGCATGAGCGACTGCCGGCGGCCGGTTCCATTGCCGCTGCGGGGCGCCTTCTCTGCCGGGCCCAGCTTTTCGGCCAAGGCAAGGAGTCCGTCGAGTGCGCCCACCGCGTCATCGATTCCGGCGTGCGGGTCGCCCATGTCCGCGAAGCGCTGCGGTACCGTCTGCACCGTGAATTGCTCCGGCCGGGCGGTGCGGACCTCCTCCCACGTGAGCGGCGCAGACACCCGGGCGTCCGGCAGGGGCCTGACGGAGTAGGCGGAGGCCACGGTGCGGTCCTTCGCGTTCTGGTTGAAGTCCACGAACACGCTCTCGCCGCGCTCCTCCTTCCACCACCGTGCCGTGGCGAGGCCGGGCGCGCGGTTTTCCACCTCCCGTGCAAGGGTTTCGGCGGCGAGCCGGACATCGCGGTACGACCACTGCGGGGCGATGCGCACCAGGATATGCAGTCCCCGTGATCCGCTCGTCTTCGGCCAGCCCACCAGCCCTGCGTCGGCCAGGACCTCCCGGGCCACGTAGGCGACGTCCACGATCTGCGACCAATCCACGCCGGGCATCGGATCGAGGTCCACCCGCAGTTCGTCCGGGTGATCCAGGTCTTCGGCCCGCACGGGATGCGGATTCAGGTCCAGGCAGCCAAGGTTGATGACCCAGGCCAGGCCCGCCGCATCCCGGATGACAGCTTCCTCCGCCGACGTTCCGGACGCGTAATGCAGTGTGGTGGTGTCGACGAAGGATGGATGGTTCTCCGGCACGCGCTTCTGGAAGAACGGCTCGGCGTTGATGCCCTTCGGAAACCGCTTGAGCACCATCGGCCGGCCACCCGCGCCGCGCAGCGCCCCGTCCGCCACGGCCAGGTAGTACCGCACCAGGTCCAGCTTGGTCAGCCCGGGGTCCGGGAATACCACCTTGTCCGGGCTCGAGATCCGGACCTCAACACCTTCGATATCCAGGACCTCGGCCGGCGTCTTTGACGGAGTCATGCCGCCACGGTAGCAGTGGCCCGGACCCGTGTCAGCCGATCACCGGCCCCCGTTTACCAGGCGCTTGGCCGCCGCTGAGTGCTCCGCGATGAGCCCGGCGATGTCCAGGCCGGGGATTTGCCCATCCACGACGCGCCACTGGCCGCCCACCATCACGCGGTCGGCGCGGTCGGCGGCGCACAACAATAGAGCGGCGACGGGGTCGTGGCTGCCGGAGAAGCGCAGGTCATCGAGCTTGAACAGGGCAAGGTCGGCCTGCATCCCTGGCGCCAGCTGGCCAAGCCCGGGCCGTCCCAGCACTGCGGCCGAACCACGGGTGGCCCAGCCGAGTGCCCGCTCCACGGGGACATCAGCGCCGTAGCGGAGGCGCTGGAGGTACAGCGCCTGCCGGGCCTCCAGGATCATGTTGGAAGCATCGTTCGACGCCGAACCGTCCACTCCCAGCCCCACCGGAACGCCCGCGTCCTCGAGTTCCAGGACCCGGGCCGTGCCCGAGGCGAGCCGCATGTTGGAGGTGGGGCAGTGGGCGACGGCGGTCCCCGCCGAACCGAGGCGGGCGATTTCGGTGTCGCTGAAGTGGATCCCGTGCCCCAGCCAGGTGCGGTCCGTCAGCCAGCCCACACTGTCCAGGTAGTCCACGGCCCGCAGGCCGAACATCTCCCGGCAGAAGTCTTCCTCGTCAAGGGTTTCGGCCAGGTGGGTGTGCAGCCGGACGTCCAGCCGTTCGGCGAGTGCGGCACTCTCGGCCATGATTTCCTTCGTGACGGAGAATGGCGAGCACGGCGCCAGGGCGATCTGGATGACGGCGTCCTCCCCACGCTCGTGGTACGCGCCGATCAGCCGTTCGCTGTCCGCCAGCACCACCTCCGGTGCCTGGACCGTTGACTGCGGCGGCAGGCCGCCGTCGTCCGTTCCCAGCGTCATGGAGCCGCGGGTGAGTGTTGCCCGCATGCCCAGCCGGCGCACGGCCGCGACCTCGATGTCGATGGCGTCTTCCAGGCCGGCGGGGAAGAGGTAGTGGTGGTCGGCGGCGGTGGTGCAGCCGCTGAACAGCAGCTCCGCGAGGGCGGCGGTGGCGGCGAGCTCCACATCCTTGGGGGTGAGCCTGGCCCAGACCGGATAGAGGTTCTGCAGCCAAGGGAACAGCGGGGCGTTGGCCACGGGACCCCAGGCGCGGGTGAGGGTTTGGTAGAAGTGGTGGTGCGTGTTGATCAGTCCCGGCAGCAGCACGTGGCTGCCGGCGTCGAACGTCTCGGCACAGGGTTCGGACGGTATCTGTCCGGCGGCCAGGACCTCGGTGATGACGCCGCCGCTGATGACAATCCCGCCGGAGGCGTCAAGGTTGTTGGCGGTGAACGCGGCCTGCGGATTCCGGATCCAGAGCCGGTGGGCGGGTGTGGGAAGGGGCTGGTGCATGGGATGTTCCTGTCCTGAGCGCGGTGGCAGTTGTTCCAGCTCAGTGAGGCCCTGTCTGCTGATCCAGGTGGCCGCGGCGGGCCGCGGATCCGATGAGATTAGCCAGCCCGGGCGCGGAGCGTCAATACCGGCGGGATGTGACTGGCAGGGGTTAGCGGACCGAAACATGGATTTCACATAGCGAAATTAAATTTCCAGAAACTATGGCGCGGGCCACAAACCGGTGCTAATCTCGATTCTGCCAAAGGCGGGCACCCGAACCCGGGAAGCTATCTACCAGGCGCAACTTAACCTTCACAGCACATGCTGAAGCCTGGTAACCGTCGCACCTGGTTCTACTGGTCCTTGCACGGCATCAGGCTTCCCGGCAAAAGGAAGTCGCATCATGAGTACCACCGTCACGGCCGAGCAGTTCCTGGCCAGATCCATCCGGCTGGCAACAGCCAACGTCCTGAACAGCGGCGGCCCTTTCGGCGCCATGATCGTTACCGCGGACGGCAAAACGTTCGACGGCGTCAACCGCGTCACCGCGGACAACGATCCCACGGCCCACGCCGAAGTCACCGCCATCCGCACCGCCTGCCGTGAACTCGGCACCTTCGACCTCAGCGGTGCGGTCCTCTACACCAGCTGCGAGCCATGCCCCATGTGCCTCGCCTCCGCCCTCTGGGCCCGGGTTGACCGGGTGGTCTACGCCGCCGACCGGCACGATGCCGCCTCCGTGGGCTTCGACGACGCCGTCTTCTACGAATACTTCGAAAACCAGGACAGGGACTCCCTGATGCCGGTCTCCAAGCTGGAACTGGGCGATCCCCAGGCCCCTGCGCCGCTGGAGCCGTTCAATACCTGGAACACGCTCGAATCCAGGATCGACTACTAGGCCGGGCGGCTGAGATGACCATCCTGGACCATTCCCACGAGGAGCATCCGGCTCCAACCACCAGCACCTCGCGGCGGTCGCCGCGTACCCCATCCGTACCCGGCCCGCCGGCGTCGGGATCCTTCCTGGACCGCTTCTTCCAGATAACCCGCCGTGGCTCAACCGTTGCCCGGGAATTCCGGGGCGGCCTGGTCACCTTCTTCACCATGGCGTACATCGTCATCCTGAACCCCCTCATCCTCGGCGGGTTCAGCGCGGACAACGCCCCCACCGACGTCGCCGGGGGCTGGTTGTCCGCATCCCAGGTGGGTGCCGTCACCGGCCTCACCGCCGGCGTCATGACCATCCTGTTCGGCCTCATCGCCAACCTGCCGTTCGGACTCGCCGCCGGACTGGGCATCAACTCCTTCCTGGCCGTCTCGGTGATCCACGACGTCACCTGGCCCGAGGCCATGGGGCTGGTGGTCATCAACGGCATCCTGATCGTCCTGTTCGGCGTCACCGGCGCCCGGACCGCCATCTTCAGGGCCGTTCCCAAGGAACTCAAGGCCGCCATCACCGTGGGCATCGGCCTGTTCATCGCCTTCATCGGCTTCGTCGACTCCGGCTTCGTCCGTCCCACCACCGGCGGCCCGCCCGTCCAGCTGGGCGACGGCGGTTCCATCACCTCGGTGCCAACGCTGGTGTTCGTCGTCGGCCTCCTGGCCATGGGGATCCTCGTGGCGCGCAAGGTGCAGGGCGGCCTGCTCATCGGCATCGTCGGCACCACCGTGCTGGCCGCCGTCGTGGAAGCCATCATGAAACTGGGCCCTGCCGGCACCACCAACCCCGGCGGCTGGCACCTGAACACCCCTGTCCTGTCCGGCCAGCTGGTCTCCGCGCCCGACCTGGGGCTGGTGGGGCACTTCGACCTCTTTGGTTCGTTCAGCCGGATCGGCGGGCTTGCGGCCACCATGCTGGTGTTCACGCTGGTGTTCACCAACTTCTTCGACGCCATGGGGACCATGACCGGCCTGGCCAAGAGCGCAGGCGTCGCACACAAGGACGGAACGTTCCCGCGGCTGAAATCCGCCTTCATCGTCGAAGGCTTCGGCGCCGTGGCGGGCGGGGCAACCTCCGGTTCGTCCAACACTGTGTACATCGACTCCGCAGCGGGTATTGGTGAGGGCGCCCGGACCGGCCTGGCCTCGGTGGTCACCGGACTGCTGTTCCTCGGCTCCATGTTCCTCACCCCGCTCACCAGCGTGGTGCCGCTCGAAGTCGCCGCCGCCGCGCTGGTGGTGGTGGGTGCCATGATGATGGCGCAGATCCGCGAGATCAAGTTCACCAAGTTCACCGTGGCGCTGCCGGCCTTCCTCACCATCGTCACCATGCCGCTGAGCTACTCGATCGCCAACGGCATCGGCGTCGGCTTCGTGAGCTGGGCGGTCATCGGGGCGGCGTCAGGCAAGGCGAAAAAGATCCACCCGCTGATGTGGGTGGTGAGCGCCGGGTTCCTGGTGTACTTCGCCCGCGGACCGATCAACCTCCTGCTGGGCGGCTGATCGTTGCCCCAACCAGACCAGGGGCCGGGCCAACCCTTGGCCCGGCCCCTGACAGGACAGACAATGGACACCACCGCCGCGCGGAAGAAGGAGTGCCGCCATGCTTGACCTGATCCCTTCGCTCGCCCCCTGGCTGCCCCGCCTCGCGGAGAAGAAGTTCGCCGTGGCCACCATCGTTGCCGCCTCGGGTTCAGTGCCCCGCCCCGTGGGGACCTCCATGCTCGTCACGGAATCCGGTGAGGTGCTCGGCAGCCTCTCCGGCGGTTGCGTGGAGGGCGCCGTGGTGGCGCTCGCCCAGGAGGCAATGGACGACGGCGGCCCGCGCCACCATGTCTTCGGCTTCAGTTCCGCCGATGCCTTCGCCGCCGGGCTCACCTGCGGGGGACAGCTGGAGGTCCACATCCAGCCGGTGCCTGCAGCCGTTACCGGTGAACCGGAGCAGCCGCTTCGGGCGGCCGTCCGGCAACTCGCTGGCCTCCGCCACGACGAACCCGTGGCCCTGGTAGGGCTGCTGGGCGCACCGGGCGGCGCCGCCGTCGTGCTCTTGGACCCGGCGCAGCACCATGGACCGGTTTCCCCGGAACTGGCCCCGCTGCTGCACGGGGAGTCCGCGCGTCGGGTGGAATCCATCCTGCGCAGCGGCGGCGCCGGTGTGGTCCCGTTGGTCCCGGCAGGGCAGTGCCTCCCGGACCGCGACGGCCACAGCCGGCATCCCGGGGAGCCCGCCGTCCTGGTGGAGTCCCGGATCGCCCCGGCACGCATGCTGGTGTTCGGTGCCAACGACTTCGGTGCGGCCCTGGTGCCGGCCGCCAAGCTGCTCGGCTACCACGTGACCCTGGTGGATGCCCGGCCCGCTTTTGCCGGCCAGCCACGGTTCGCCGCCGCAGACCTAGTGGTGACGGACTGGCCGCACCGGTACCTCGCAGCGGAAGCTGCAGCAGGCCGCCTGGACAGCCGCACCGTGGCGGCCGTCTTGACCCATGACCCCAAGTTCGATCTTCCACTGCTGGAGGCCGCACTAGCCCTGGACCTCGCCTACGTGGGCGCCATGGGATCGCGCCGCAGCCACCTCCAGCGGATCGAGGAACTCCTCAGCGCCGGAGTCCTGCCGGAACGGATTGCCCGGCTGCACTCACCCATCGGCCTGGATCTCGGCGCCACCACCCCCGCCGAGGTGGCGGTATCCGTCACCGCCGAGCTCATCGCCGCACGCAGCCGCGACGCCACCTGCGCGCCGCTGCGCGACACCACCGGCACCATCCACCACCGCGCGCCGGCAACGGCGCCCACAGACCTTACCCCGCAGGAGATCGCATGGACATGAACACCATCGAGGCGGTGGTCCGCACCACCGACCCCGCACAATGGCGCGACGGCGACGCCTGGCTGGCCGGCGGAACGGTCCTCTTCTCCTACGGCAGCTACGCCTTTGGACCCGAACCCCTCAAACGGCTGCTGGACCTCGGCTCAGCCGGCTGGACACCCATCACCGTCAGCGACGACGGCATCAGCCTCGCCGCCACCTGCACCATCGCCGAGCTGTATACCCTGCCTGTCACGGCCCGCGCGGACGGCCGTGGCTGGTCCGGTCTGGACCTGGTCCGGGCCTGCTGCGATTCCTTCGTGGCCTCGTTCAAGGTGTGGAATATGTCCACCGTGGGCGGCAATCTTTGCACGTCCCTGCCCGCCGGGCCCGTCATTTCGCTCTGCGCCGGGCTGGACGGCGTGGCCACCATCCTCGCTCCAGGCGGCGGCAGCCGCACCGTTCCCGTGGCGGGCTTCGTCACCGGTGATGCCACCAACTGCCTGGCACCGGGCGAGCTGCTTCGCAGCGTCCACCTCCCGGCGTCGGCCCTTTCCTCCCGGGTGGCGTTCCGCCGCCTGTCGCTGAGCAACCTGGGCCGGTCCGGGGTGCTCCTCATCGGACGTCTCGACGCCGGTACCTCCCTGGTCCTGACCGTCACCGCGGCCACCAAGCGGCCCGTGCAGCTGCGCTTCGACGGCCTGCCCGATGCCGACCGGCTGGCAGCTGCCCTGGACGACGCCATTCCCGCGGACCTCTACCACGACGACGTCCATGGCCTGCCGGCCTGGCGCCGGGACATGACCTACCGATTGGCCGAAGAAATCCGCGCCGAGCTCGCTGCGCCGTCGGGGACGTCCGGGCTGCCCGCGTCCGGTGATTTCTGGCCGCCCCGGAGCGACTCCGCTCCCGGTTCCACGGCACTTCCGAAAGGGGCCTGAGCATGGCCATCGAGATCAACGGCACCGCGGCCGAGGCGGCTCCGCGCCCGGGCCAATGCCTTCGGACGTTCCTGCGCGAGCAGGGCAACACCGGCGTAAAGAAGGGCTGCGACGGCGGCGACTGCGGCGCGTGCACGGTACATGTGGACGGCACGCCCGTCCACAGCTGCATCTATCCCGCCGTCCGCGCCGAGGGGCGTGCAGTGACCACTATTGAGGGGCTGGCCGATGCCACCGGCGGCGGCCTGCATCCGGTGCAGCAGCAGTTCATGGAGCGCCAGGGGTTCCAATGCGGCTTCTGCACGGCCGGCATGGTGATGACGGCTGCCACGTTCGACGACGCCCAAAAGGACAACCTGCCCCGCAACCTCAAGGGCAACCTCTGCCGGTGCACGGGCTACCGCGCCATCGCCGACGCCGTCTGCGGGAACCCGGGGCACCCGGCTCCAGCCGGGCCGGGCTCGGGCATCGCAGGGGAGGGGCAGCCGGATCCGGAGCCGGGCCGGCTGGGTGACGACGTCCCGGCGCCGGCCAGCCGCGCCGTGGTCACGGGCGCTGCCCGCTACACCCTGGACCTGCCCAAAGACCAGCAGCAGGGACTCCTGCACCTGAAGATCCTCCGTTCCCCCCACCCGCACGCCCGGGTGCTGTCCATCGGCAAGGACGCGGCGCTGAACGTGCCGGGCGTAGTGGCGGTCTTCACGTCCGAGGACGCCCCGGAGCAGCTGTTCTCCACCGCCCAGCACGAACTCTTCACCGACGACCCGGACGATACCCGGGTGCTCGATGACGTGGTGCGGTTCATCGGGCAGCGGGTGGCCGCCGTCGTGGCTGAATCGGTCGCCGCCGCGGAAGCCGGCGTCCGCGCACTCCAGGTGGAATATGAGGAACTTCCCGCCGTCTTCTCACCGCAGGAAGCGCTGCTGCCTGGTGCCCCCCTGGTCCACGGAGGCAAGGATGCCGTGAAAGCGCGCATCTCCCGCCCGGAGCGTAACGTGGTGGCTGAACTCCATTCGGAACTGGGCAACGTCGCCGACGGCTTCGCCGCCGCCGACTTCGTCCACGAACAGACCTATCAGACCCAGCGCGTCCAGCACGTCGCCTTGGAAACCCATGCGGCCATCGCCACCGTAGACGACGACGGGCGGCTGCAGGTGCGCACGTCCAGCCAGGTCCCCTTCCTGGTCCGCCGCACGCTGTGCCGGGTGTTCGGGCTCGAAGAGGACCGCGTGCACGTGGTGGCCGGACGCGTGGGCGGCGGATTCGGCGGCAAGCAGGAAGTCCTCACCGAGGACCTCGTGGCGCTCGCGGCCCTGAAACTGAAGCGGCCGGTCCAGCTGGAACTGACCCGCACGGAACAGTTCACCGCCACCACAACCCGGCACCCCTTCACCATCAAGCTGAAAGCCGGTGCCGCCAAGGACGGCCGGCTGACAGCCCTGCAACTGGAGGTGGTGACCAACACCGGCGCCTATGGCAACCACGGCCCGGGCGTCATGTTCCATGGTTGCGGTGAATCGCTGGCAGTCTACAAGTGCGCCAACAAGAAGGTGGACGCCCGGTCGGTCTACACCAACACCGTCCCGGCCGGCGCGTTCCGCGGCTACGGCCTGAGCCAGATGATTTTTGCGATCGAGTCCGCGATGGATGAGCTGGCCGCCGGGATCGGGATGGATCCGCTCGAGTTCCGCCGCCGGAACATGGTCCGCGAAGGGGACCACATGCTCTCCACCCAGCCCCAGCCGGAGGAGGACGTCCACTACGGAAGCTACGGTTTGGACCAGTGCCTGGACCTGGTCCGGGACGCCCTGGACCGGGGCAGCGAACGCTACCGGCAGGCAGGCCTTGAAGACCTCGGGCCGGACTGGATGGTGGGCGAAGGCGCGGCCCTCTCCATGATCGATACCGTCCCGCCTCGCGGCCACTTTGCCCACGCCCGGCTCCGGCTCCTGCCGGACGGAACGTACCAGGCCGACGTCGGGACCGCCGAGTTCGGAAACGGCACCACCACGGTGCATGCCCAGCTTGCCGCCACGGCGTTGTCCACTGAGGCATCCCGGGTGGCGGTGCGGCAGTCGGATACCGACCTGGTGGAGCACGACACGGGCGCGTTCGGTTCGGCCGGAACCGTGGTGGCCGGTAAAGCCACCCTTGAAGCTGCCGAAGAGCTGGCCGTCCGGATCCGGGCGTTCGCGGCCGGCATCCGCCAAACGCAGGCCTCCGCGTGCGTCCTCGACGGCGACGCCGTGGTGGCCGACGGAACCCGCGTGGCACTTGCTGAGCTGGCGCAGGCCGCCGAGGAAGCCGGCGTCGACCTCGCCGCCGAGGGACGCTGGGGCGGCACGCCGCGTTCGGTTGCCTTCAACGTGCACGGGTTCCGGGTGGCGGTTAACCGCGCCACCGGCGAGCTGAAGATCCTGCAGAGCGTCCAGGCGGCCGACGCCGGCGTGGTGGTCAACCCGCGACAGTGCCGTGGACAGATCGAAGGCGGGATCGCCCAGGCCATTGGTGCCACGCTCTACGAGGAAGTGGTGGTGAACGACGACGGCAAGGTCACCACGGACATCCTGCGTCAATACCACATTCCGACCTTCGCGGACGTGCCGCGAAGCGAGGTGTACTTTGCGGACACCAATGACACGCTGGGGCCGCTGGGTGCCAAATCGATGAGCGAGAGTCCGTTCAACCCCGTGGCCCCGGCGCTCGCCAACGCCATCAGGAACGCCACCGGCGTCCGCTTCGCACAGCTTCCCATCGCCCGGGACCGGATCTACCTGGGGCTGAAGGAAGCAGGCCTCGTTCCGGCTGAGGCGGGCGTGGTGCGGTGATCGACGTGTTGCCCGCGGCTTGGCGGGCGAGGCAGCGGTGGAGGGGGCCGGGGCGGAGGCATGCCGGGCCCGGCCAGGCAAATTCCTTCGGAGGATTCACCCAGCTTTGCGCCAAACCCATATAGTCAGGGGATGGAACAGCGGATTTTAGGCAAGACCGGACGGAACGTCTCCATCGTGGGGCTGGGCACCTGGCAGCTCGGCGCTGACTGGGGCACCGTGGACCCGGCACAGGCCCAGGCCATCCTCGCCGCCTCCGTGGAGGCCGGCGTCACCTTCTTTGACACGGCCGATGTCTACGGCGATGGAAAGAGCGAGCAGGCCATCGGTAAGTTCCTCGCGGACAACCCTGGGCACGGCGTCACCGTTGCCACCAAGATGGGCCGCCGGATGGAGCAGCGGCCGGAAAACTATTCACTGGCCAATTTCCGCCAGTGGGTGGACCGGTCACGCAAGAACCTGGGCGCCGAAACCCTCGACCTGGTCCAGCTGCACTGCCCGCCCACTGCCGTCTACAGCAACAACGAGGTGTATGACGCGCTGGACACGCTGGTCTCCGAAGGCGCCATCCGCAACTACGGTGTCAGCGTGGAACGAACGGACGAGGCCCTGGAAGCGATCCGCCACGAAGGAACGGCATCGGTCCAGATCATCCTGAACGCCTTCCGGCTCAAGCCGCTGGATGAAGTCCTCCCCGCAGCCAAGGCTGCCGGCGTGGGCATCATTGCCCGGGTGCCCCTCGCGTCCGGACTGCTGTCCGGCAAGTACTCGAAGGACACCACCTTCGCGGAGAACGACCACCGGAACTACAACCGCCATGGCGAAGCGTTTGACGTGGGTGAGACCTTCTCCGGCGTCGACTTTGAGCTGGGCCTGAAGGCAGTGGCGGAGTTCGAGCAACTGGTGCCCGCCGGGGCCACCACGGCACAGGCCGCTATCGCGTGGATTGCGGCGCAGGACGGCGTCAGCTCCGTCATTCCCGGCGCGCGCAACGTGGAGCAGGCCCAGGGCAACGCCGCCGCTGCCGGTGTAAGTGTCGGCAAGGAGTTCGACGACGGCGTCCGCTGGATCTACGACCACTACTTCCGCGAGGCCATCCACCCCCGCTGGTAATACCTGTCCGCAGCTATCGGCGTGCGTTCCGGCAGCGGCATCAAGGAGTTCGTGGAGCGGCTGGCAGCCACGGAAACGGGACCGGCCTGCACCAACTTCTTCTCCGATGCCGTGCCGGAGAATGCGCTGCGCCGCCGGAACCTGGAGATTTACCTGCAGGAAATGCGGGACCGGCAGCCGGGCGTGCTGTTGGTAGGGGAGGCACCGGGTTTCAGGGGCATGCGCATTACCGGCGTTCCGTTTACCAACCGGACCATCCTGGAAGGCCCGGCAAACAGCTTTGGGCTCTTCGGCCCGGGCAAGGGTTACGTTGTGCCGCCCGAAGCTGTTGGGGTAGCTGCCGAGCCAACGGCAACGGTGCTGTGGCAGGTCCTCGAGGAAGTGAATTTTCTCCCACTGCTGTGGAGTGCCTTCCCCTGGCACCCGCACCAACCCGGAAAGCCGTGGTCCAACCGCACGCCCAAGCCGTCCGAAACCAAACTCGGCACGCTCTTCTGGCAGGAACTGGCCGGATTATTCGGTATCAGCTCCATCGTGGCGGTGGGCAACGTGGCCCAGAACAGCCTGCAACGCAGCGGGGTGTCTGCGCCCAAAATCAGGCATCCGGCCCACGGCGGCCGCTCTGGCTTCAAGCAAGGGCTGCAGGAATTGCTCGCCGCTGGTGGTTGAGCGCGCCGGTGGTTGGGCTTGCCGAACCCCCGGCGGTTGAGCTTGTCGAACCTGGCACCTGGGCTTGTCGAAACCCGAAACCTGGTGGTGGGGCTTGTCGAAATCTGGAACCTGGTGGTTGAGCTTGTCGAAACCCAATCTGCCTTCTGTGGGTGACCGGCTGTGGTGGGCGGCCGCTTAAATGTCGTACCTCCTTGCCATGATGGGTTTATGGGGAAAGCGGCGGTGGTGGAGGCGTTGGCGGATATTCGTGCTGCCCTTGCCGTGTTGGTTGCCGAGGTGGACGGGTGTGGTGGGGAGCCGTTCTGTGCTTCTGATCCGTTGGCTGGTTTGGCGGATGGCTGTCTTGATGTTCTGGCCGGGGCCAGGGAGGTGGAGGCCCGGGTCGCGGGTTTGAAGGCGCGGGCTGCGGTGGCGTTTGCGGATGCTGCCGGTGTTGTGGCGGGGCCGGGGGTGCCGGTGGTGGCGCAGGAGATGGCGGTCGCTGCGGAGATCGGGTGTGTGTTGGCGCTGGGTCCGCGGGCTGCGTCTTCGTTCCTGGTCACCTCGCAGGCTGTGGTCAAGGGGTTGCCGCGGACTGCGGCTGCTTTGAACAACGGGACCCTGTCCTGGCAGCACGCCACGGTGATGGCTGATGAAACGGCCGGGCTGGATGCTGCGGGGGTGGCGGGGTTGGAGGCTCATTTCCTGGACCCTGGTGCACCGGATGCGGTGCGGGGGTGTGCGGTGGGGGAGTTGCCGGCGCACCGGTTCCGGGCTAGGGCCAGGGTTTGGCGGGAACGCCACCATGCCGGGAGTATCGAGCAGCGCCACGCCAAGGGGGTGGTGGACCGGCGGGTGGAGTACCGGCCGGACCGGGACGGGATGGCCTGGCTGGGGGCTTATCTGCCCGCGGACCAGGCGGCGGCGGGGTGGAATCGGCTCACCGCTGTGGCCCGCGGACTCCAGGGCACGGGCGAGGCCAGGACCCTCGCCCAGCTCCGGGCGGATGTGTTTGCCGCAGCGATCCTTACCAAGGGGCTCGCCCCCGGCCGCGCCACAGGGAGCGGTACCGGAGGCGGTGGCGGAGGTGGTGCTGAGGGGCTGAGCACGGGACAGGCGGCCGGGAGGGTAGACGTGGGGCCAGGCGAAGGTTGCGCCAGCCCCGATACCTTCGAGAGGCCTGCCGATGTCCCGCCTGATGCGGTCCGGGCGCAGGTGTTGGTGACCGTGCCGGTGTTTTCGTTGTTGGGGTTGACGGATGAGGCGGCGGTGCTGGATGGGTATGGGCCGATTCCGGCGTCGATGGCCCGTCGGTTGGTCGCTGAGGGGGCGGGCTCGTTTTACCGGGTTCTCGTGGATCCGCGGGATGGGGCACCGTTGGAGATTGGCCGGAAGAGTTACCGGGTGGGCAAGGCGATGCGGAACTGGCTCCGGATGCGGGACGGTAAGTGCCCGTTCCCGGGCTGCAGCAACAGCTCACTGGATACCGAGGCCGATCACATCCTGGCCTGGGCTGATGGTGGGACCACCGGAGTCAGCAACTTGGGACAGCCCTGCCCGAAACACCACCGGCTCCGGCATACCACCGGTTGGAAACCCACCCCGGCCAGCAAAACCGAACCACCGGGCTGGACCTCACCGGCCGGCCGCCACTACCACAGCGAACACCAGGACTGGGAACCCACAAAGTGGCCCCATGGATGCCTTGGGGGTGCCGCAGACATTGTCCGCCACCGCGGATCTCCTTGGGAGGATGCCTTGGAGGGGTTCCTGAGCGCCCATTCCTGAGTACCTGAGTGTTTACCGGAGAAGGCGGAGCTGGTCCGGGGTGTCGATATCCTCGCCGCTGGACTGGTCACTGCAATCCACTTCATCTACGAGTTCCGGATGGGTACGGAGGAAGATGCGCGCGCCGGCGTCACCGGTCACCGTTGCGGCCACCGAGGCCCGCAGCGACCCGTCGATGAGCAGTGGATGCCCGCGGCGCAGTTCCCATGACTGCCCTCCGTTGCCGCCGTGGCCGGCACTGCCATCCGGGCTGTGGGTGTCCGGCGAGCCGCCGAGCGGGCTGCCGGCGTCCGGAAGGCCACCGAGCTGGCCGCCGTCGGACTCAGGACCGCGGTAGGCTGCAGCCGTGATCCGACCCGGACGGTGGGCGGCCAACAGCCGCCGTACGATCTCAGGGGTCAGCCCTGGCTGGTCCACGAGGGCAATGAGCAGGTGGTCTTCAGGATCCGCGGTGTTGTTACCCAGCAAGAACGAGCTGCCCATGCCGGACTGCCATTCCGGATTGACCACCACGCGGCAGCAAGCGAGGGCGGCGGCAGCCTGCACCTCGGATGCTCCTGCGCCAACGACAACTACCACCTCCCGGCAGCCGCCCTTCAGCAGCTTGCCGGCGAGCACCTCCACCAGGGGCCGCCCCCGGTATGAAAGCAGGGCCTTTGGGCCCAGCCCCAGGCGGGTGCCCGCCCCCGCGGCAAGCAACACCCCCGTCACCCGCACGCCCGGCCCTCCGGATTCCTCAATGTTCTCCATAGCTGCACCCTAGCCAACGCCAAAGCAGTCGGGGCAGCTTCCCCCGGAAACTGCCCCGACTGCCGCCGACGTGGACTTAGGCGTCCCCGCCAGCCCCGCCGGTAGTGCCGGCGTTGACGTCCAGGAGCTTGTACCGGTCCATGGCGTATGACGGGGCGCCCTCCTCAACCTCCCCACGTGCCGCGAGCATCTGCAGCGCTTTGACCACGATGGAGTGGGTGTCGTTTTTGAAGTAGCGGCGGGCTGCTGCGCGGGTGTCGGAGAAGCCGAAGCCGTCGGCGCCGAGGGTGGCGAATTCGTTGGGGACGAATTGCCGGATCTGGTCGGGGACGGCTTTCATGTAGTCGGTGACGGCGACGATGGGGCCGGTGGCGCCTTCGAGTTGCTGGGTGACGAACGGGGTGCGGGCGGGTTGGCCGGGGTTGAGGAAGGCTTCTTCTTCGGCGGCGAGGCCGTCGCGGCGCAGTTCGTTCCAGGAGGTGACGGACCAGACGTCGGCGGAAACGTTCCAGTCGTCGGCGAGGATGCGTTGGGCGTCGATGGCCCAGGGCACGGAGACGCCGGAGGCGAGGATCTGGGCGCGGGGGCTGTTTTCGTTCAGTCCTGCGGCCTTCGCTGGGTTGAGCAGGTAGATGCCCTTGATGAGGCCTTCGATGTCGAGGTTTTCGGGTTCGGCGGGTTGGACGATGGGTTCGTTGTACACGGTGAGGTAGTACATGAGGTTTTTGTCCGTGGAGTCCGGCCCGTACATGCGTTCGAGGCCGGAGCGGATGATGTGTCCGATTTCGTAGCCGTAGGCGGGGTCGTAGGTGAGGACGGCGGGGTTGGTGGAGGCCAGCAGGGGGGAGTGGCCGTCGGCGTGCTGGAGGCCTTCGCCGGTGAGGGTGGTCCGTCCTGCGGTGGCGCCGATGATGAAGCCGCGGGTCATTTGGTCCGCGGCGGCCCAGAAGGCGTCGCCGGTGCGTTGGAAGCCGAACATGGAGTAGAACACGTAGACCGGGACCAGCGGCACGCCGTGGGTGGCATAGGCGGTGCCGGCGGCGGTGAAGGCTGCCACGGCGCCGGCTTCGTTGATGCCGGGGTGGATCAGCTGGCCGGCGGGGGACTCTTTGTAGGCCAGGACGAGGTCGCGGTCCACGGAGAGGTAGTTCTGGCCGCCCGGGTTGTAGATCTTCGCGGTCGGGAAGAACGCGTCCATCCCAAACGTCCGGGATTCATCCGGCACGATGGGCACAATCCGGTCCCCGAACTTCTTGTCGCGGAGCAAATCCTTCAGCAGGCGCACGAATGCCATGGTGGTGGCAGCCTGCTGCTTGCCCGAACCGCGCATGGCAACCTCGTAGGACTTCGGCTCAGGCAGTTCAACCGCCTCATGACGGGAACGGCGCTCCGGAACGGACCCTCCCAGCGCCCTGCGCCGCTCCATCAGGTAGGCAATCTCCGGGGCATCGGGGCCAGGGTGGAAGTAGGGAGGGCGGTAGGGGTCGGCATCCAGTTGTTCATCCGAAATGGGAATGCGCAGGTAATCCCTGAAGTCCTGGAGGTCCTCGACCGTCAGTTTCTTCATCTGGTGCGTGGCATTCCGCCCCTCAAACCGTGGTCCGAGTCCGTAGCCTTTGACGGTGTGGGCGAGGATGACGGTGGGTTTGCC